>CAYMQT010000003.1:56902-83644 GCA_964392575.1 uncultured Polyangiaceae bacterium | reverse complement strand
TGACCGTGGTGATCAAGCACTATGGATTCATCAGTCGCACGGAGGATGAGCTAGAGGATGCGGAAGAAGCCTTCATCGGACCCGATTTTGATGCGCGAGAGCTTGCCCTGATCAAAAACCTGGATCTCGATCGGATGGCCGAGATCTACTTTGAAGTGACGGAGACCGTTCTCAATCATCTCACGCCAGAGCAGCACCAGACCCTTTCCGCGGTCATCGACGCTCGTCTGCGCGGAGAGGGAGCAGGAGATGCTGATCATTGAGGGGTCAGCGACCCCTCCGTCGTCGCAAATGAATTGCGACTCCTCCTCCCTACGGTTCGCCGGAAAATCCGGCGGCTCCTACATAGTCGCCGGCGGTTTTCCGCGCCTCGTCACTCCTCAGCCCCTTCGGGTCTTCGCGTGCCTTGGGCTGTTCTTACTGCGAGGGGATTGCGTGCGGACTGTGAGGTGACAGCGGCACACGTCGCCCTTTGGGCTGGTGTGCCTTCTCGACTGGGGGGTGACCGCTGCGGACTGTAAGGTGATAGCTGCACTCCTCGCCCTTTGGGCTCGCGTGCCTTGGGCTGTTCTTGGTGATTAGCCCTTTTGAGCGTAGTCGCGCAGAAGCTTGATGATTCGTCGGCTTTCTTCTTCCGCTTTGGCGCCGGGCGTCGCGGGGTTCGTCATTCTTGAAGGAAAGTAACTATCGCCGCCGAGGACTGCGCGTACGGCACACACCGTGGATACCGTGTCAGCGCCTTTTTGCAGTACGCCTTGAGCCCCGAACTGTCGAACTCTCTTCACGGCAGCTTCGTTGAGGTGAGCGGTCAGCCAGAGAATGGGTGCCTTCACCCCGTGGCGGAGCAGATCTCCCAGCAAGCGCACGGACTCTCTCGCAGGCCGGTCCAGATCGAGCAGAAGGAGGGCAGGGGGGCTGATGCGCGCCATTTCGACCGCGTGAGAGTGTCCAACACCGTAGACGAGCTCGATGCCCGCCCCACTCAGGGTGGCGGAGAGGTCGGCGGCGTACTTTGCGTCGTCAATGACAAGAAGTGCGTAGGGGTCGGCCATCGGTGCTGGGGTTCACCCTCATAACCACAGTCTTTTACTGAGGGCGGAAGGGCATATGTAACAGGTGTACGGCCTCTTCCTCCTAAATAAAAGGGGAGAAGTGTTCCAAGCCGAAAAAGGGGGGGCCGAGTCCTACATGTGCGGCGGGGGAGCCGTGCGTCCCTGTGTTTTTGGGCCTGAAGCGTTGCGCTCAGGGATAGAGGGGATGCTGGCTGAGGGCGACCCGATTTCCTTCCGGATCACGGAAGTAGAGGGTCATCGCCGTGCGCGACTCGATAAGGACCCCGCTTGCGGTCAAGTTCTGCTCGGCTGCTTCCAAATTCGCCGTACGAATCGCCAACAAGAAGAACCCTGAGACTGCGCTTGTGGTTGAGGCTGTGTCTGTGGTCGTGGGATGGGTCGGTGCTCTGGCAGCGGAGGGGGACTCGTCCGTCCGCTCGATCATCAACACGGCGGATCCGAGATCGATCCAGATCGAACGAAGCTCGCCCTGGTGATCGGTGTGTCGCGTCACCTCCCGGAGGCCGAGCACTCGTCGGTAGAAGTCGGAAGTACGTTCTACATCCGCGGCACCTAGGGCGATGTGATGAAGGAGGGAGTCCAAGGAACCGTTCCCTCAGGCGTGCTCTAGGGGAATCATGGCGGTCTTGATCAGCCGGGCGATCGCCGAAGCCAGGACGCCGACGGCCCCAGATTCTGCGTCTCGGCGTACGGACATCCACACGAGCGTCTCGTCTTTGACTTCGCTCGGAAGTACGGGGACGAGTGCCTCTCGCGGGGCAAGTAAGGGCAAAAAGCGATACGTGGGCAGGAGGGCAATCCCGTCTCCCGCGGCGGCAAATGAGCGAATGAGCGCAGCGTTGGGTGAGATGAGAGTGGCCTGCTCTTCGGCGAGCGGTAAGAGTTCTGCGGAGCGATGGGGTCGCTCCCAGACAAAGAGGGGATGTTCTTTTAGATGAGCGACGGTCTCAGGTGTTCCTCGTGATTCAAGGTACTCCCGCGAGGCGGCGAGGCCTATCTTGATTTTTGCCACTCTCGTGTGATGCCAGCGTGGGTCACCCGGCGTGTCGCCGTGGTGCAGACAGAAGTGTGAGGAGGAGTCTGGATTGAATCCACCGTCTGTGTAGAGAATTCGAAATCGGAGTGAAGGCGCGGCCTTGCGCAGAGTCCGATGCCCGTATTGTTCGACACCCTGAGGAAGACCCACGGGGAGGTCGATGGTGAGTAGGTCGTTTTGAGAATCCAGTGCCCGCACCGCTTCGATGACAGCGCGCGTCTCTTTCAGAAGAGAGCGCCCCTTCTTGGCGAGCGATTCTCCGGCGCGGGTGACTGAGGGGTCCATCAAGTCACTAGGCTAGAAAACCCTGTCCTCCACTGCAATCGCAAGCCGGACTCGGGGGGATTGGGCGTGCTCTTAGGTTGGGCCGGGCTAGCTCTAACCAGGTGGGCGCGCTTCGATAGCGGTGAGGATGGCGATCTGGATCTCGAAACGTCGCTCTTGACCGATCGCGGAGCCGTCGAGTTCCTCGATGGTAAAGCTATCGAACACTCGGTCACCTTTGGTTGAAACGCGAGAGGCGGTGATTTGTACGCTTGCTGCCGCTAGGGTGCGGGTGATGCTCCACAAGAGACCCGAGCGATCTGTGGTCTCGATTTCTAGTACCGTCAGAGTGCCGGCGGCGTCTTCGCGGAATCGCACCGTAGTTCCCTCGGGGCTGGCGCTAGCGGTCTTCGCGGGTTCGCTCCGAGGGGATCGTTCGCCGGCGAGGAGCTGATTGACGATGCGCGCGAAGGCGTCGGCATCGGCGTTCGTAACCTTTCCGCTCGGGTCTCGAACATAGAAAACATCGAGGGCTTCGACCGGGACGGTGTTTCTCGAGAACGCCTCAGCCTCTACTACGTCAAAGGAGAGTTCTGAAAGCGCCGAGGTGAGCAAGGCCAAAAGCCCAGCGCGATCTTCCGCGCTGACGCAGAGGGCCGACAGTTCGGGATTGCGTGATGGAAATTGACCGGCAGCGACTTGACCTGCTCGGCGATGGAACGCCACATGAGCGTGGGCTGCGATTTCTGCTGGGGTGAACTGTTGTCGATAGCTCTCAGGAAGAGTGTCGGCGAATGCGGAAACACTGAGCTGAGAGTGAGAAAGGTCAGGTTCGGCTGCGTTCATAACTGCTCCCTGAGTACGACTTCGACCGATTCGAAGCAAACCGGCCCGGCTTTTCCCGCCGAATGCCGAGGGCGAGGCCAATGGTCTTGTCCCGGAGTGGTCCGGGCGTGCGTGGTTCAAGGGGGCGTTCCCTGCGGCGAAACACTTGGGGCGTCTCTCGACTCAACCGGGAAACAATGGGGGCCGTGCAAAAGCTGATTCGAGATCCCGAAACAGAAATTCGTTTCCTGTCTGTGACGGAGCGATCTGAAACATCGCGGCAATAACAGGAAACTCACTTTTTAGCGGGTTTACGATCTGGAAATGCATCCAGCGCGCCGCGAGAAACAATTCTCGGAACAAGGTGGGCAGCGTCGAAGCACTCGCTCGGACCTACCTCACGGAACCCCTCCACCATCTGAGAATTGATTTTCGCTATGATCTACATTTCACCAAAGATGTTTTCCTCCGCCGCTCTCCTTCTGGCGTTCACGCCGGGTCTGGTGCTGGCCGAGCAGGAACCTGAACCCGTCGACCCCGATGCAGAAGCCCCTGCGGATCCGCCCCCAACGGACGCCGCCGACGCGACTTCGGAGGAACCAGAAGAAGGGCCCGAGGACGCCGAAGTGGTCCCGACGGAGGTATCTCCTCTGCCTTCCCCTTCGCCGGAAGAGGTCCCTGCGCCAGAGCCTGCCCCCGTTGAGGCAGAGCCAGAAGCGCCTTCTCTTTCTCCGCTCAAAGTGAGCACCGACGTGTGGTCGCGCTTCGAGTATCGCAACAATTATACCGAGCTAGGGGTTGCTCGTCCTCGATTCGTGGACGGTGATTCTGTGTTTTTTCGCGCTCGTCTAGGCATTGAGACGAACGCACTCAAGCTGACGGACTCTATCTCTGCGAGCGCCTACCTTGCTCCGCAGGCCTCGGGAGTCATGGGAACCCAGGGCGTTTCCGGGACCGTCGGGGAAGCGGCTCTCGGTATTTATGAAGGCTACTTCAAGATCAAGGGCCAGAGTCTCACGGGAAAAGTCGGACGCTTCTCCATGAACTACGGTGAAGCTCTCACCATCGGAAATTTGGACTGGCATCAAGCGGGACGCGCCTTTGATGGAGCGCACTTGAGTCTCAAGGCGGGCGCGGCCACCATCGACAGCTTCGTGACCCTGATTTCAGAAGGGTATCCGGCGCAGAGCGAGCCTTTCTTCGTCGGAGATACCTACTTCTTCGGGGTGTACGCGCAGCTGGGCAAACTTCTTGCGGAGTCCCTGGATCTCGACGTTTATGCTCTCGGCAAGGCCACCGCGGCAACCGACATCGTGGTCGACCCGACAACGACACCTCCCACGACTGCGCACAAGGACGGCGGCACCTTTGCCACTCTCGGCGCACGGGCGAAACAGACTTTGGGTGTCGTCGATTATCGGGTTGAGGCGGGATTTCAAGTCGGCAAAGTGCCTGGACCTGCGACCCCGGCCGTCGACCGTGTTGCTTATCAAGCGAGCGGTGAAATCGGACTCTCGCCTATCCCACAGTTTCGCATCTCCGTCGGCGGTGACGTGGCTTCTGGCGATGATCCGACAACGACTGACAAGAACGAAGGCTATGATGAACTCTACCCCACGACCCACAGATGGCTCGGGTGGACCGACGTGATCGGACTTCGTACCAACATTGCGAGCGCCAACGTCAAGCTGACCGGGAAGATCACACCGAGCACCACTGTCAGCCTAGACGGTCACCTCTTTGCTCGTCTCGAAGAGGCGGGCCTCGGGAGGGATCCGGCGGCCACCAGTGATCTTGCGGGGTATGAAATCAACGCGCAAATCATGCAGAAGCTCGGGTCGTTCGCCTACGCCCGGGCCATGTACGGTCTCTTCTTGGCCAATGAGGATCACTACGGCGTGAGCGACACACCTCACTTTCTGGAGATTCAGGCCGGTTTGAAGTTCTAAGAATTGAAGTGGAGGTGTTACCAGTCGGAGACCTTGAATCTGGCGGTGCCACCGCCTGCGACCGAGCTCAGGTAAAGATAGATGGTGCCATTGGGCACACCAGAGACGGTGGTCCAGTCACCTGAGGATGCCGGGGTCGTGCGTTCGGTTTCCGCGCTGTCCATCGACTCCACCACGATGTTCTTTCCGGACCAGTTGCCGATCCTGAACGACGCCGTCCCCTTCACGAACTTCCGACATTGATCGACGCCGATGTCGTATTCGGTCTCACGGACCATCAAAACGGAGTTGCCTTCATGGCAGGGGAACTGGTCCGCCCGACAGCTGCCTTTGACGCAATAAGGGGTCCCCCCGCTACACACGGTTCCACAGGCTCCGCAATTGTTGGTATCCGTAGTGACGTCGGTGCATGAGGGCCCGCACTTGAGCTGATTTGCGTTCTGGCAGGCCGAGCAGGTGCCAGCATTGCAGTAGGGAGTGGCGCCCCCACAAGCATTTCCACATTGTCCGCAGTGCGAAACGCTCGTTTGTGTTTCGACGCATGAGTTTGAGCAGAGGGACTTGGTCCCAGAGCACACGCAATTGCTCAACTGACAAGAACTCTGGGCGGGGCAAGAGTTGCTGCATGCTCCGCAGTGATTGTTGTTGGAGGTGACATCGGTGCACACCCCGCCGCACTGGATCTCTCCTTGGTTGAGGCAGGTCGTGCACACGCCAACGACGCATTGCTCGCTGCCGGCACACTTCTTTCCGCAGCTCCCGCAGTTGTTCTTGTCAGAGCTGAGATCGATGCAAGTTCCGGAGCAATCGGTGGTTCCGGGGTTGCATTCGCACTCCCCGTCGTCGCACGATTCGCCGGAGCCGCACTTCTTTCCGCAAGTGCCGCAGTTGTCGTCATCGGTTTCTGTGTCCGTGCAGCCGTCGGCACAAGCCTCCCCGACGATGCACGTGCAAGCGCCGCCGGTGCAGCTCTGGTCCGTGGCGCATTTTTTGCCGCAGGAGCCACAATTGTTGGGATTGCTGTTCAGGTTTACACAAGCATTGGTGCAGACGTTCAAGCCGTCAAAACACTCACAGCTGCCTTCGATGCAGTCGGAACTCAGGGGACAGGCTTTGTTGCAGGCGCCGCAGTGATTGGCGTCGTAGTCTGTTTCGACGCACTCCCCGTTACACAGTTCGTATCCTCCTGGGCATTCGCAAGAGGTGCCATTGCAGAGCTGGCCGGGGGCACACGCATTGTCGCATGTGCCGCAGTGAAGGGTGCTTGTGGAAAGATCGTAGCAACTGCCGTCACACTCCGACAGCGTCCCACCGCATCCCTGCTGACAGTTCCCGTCGAAGCAAACTTCTTCCTGCGCGCAGGCGTTGTTGCAGCTTCCGCAGTGCAGGCGACTGCGATTTTTGTCGACACAGATATCACCGCAATCGAGGATTTGCGCTTCGGGGCACGTGCACGAGCTGCCTTCACAAACCTCTCCTGCGGCTCCATCGCATCCCATGTTGCAGGCGCCGCAGTGCTCGGCGTTCGTCGCGGGGTTGATGCACTCAGCGTCGCAGTCGAGACGCCCCGAGCCGGTACACTGACAAGTCCCCCCGTCGCAAACCGATTCACTGGCGCACGCATGGTCGCAACCCCCACAGTGCTCAGGATCTGAAAGAGCGTCCACGCACATGGTGCCACAGGGGGTCAGACCCACACCGCAGCTGATGAGGGGACCGTCCCCATCGCCGTCGCCATCGCCATCGCCGTCGCCATCGCCATCGCCAGGCAGCGGGTTGTTCCCGTCGCCATCGCCATCGCCGGCATCGTCGTTCGAGTCAGAGTCGTCTTTTCCGTCTGCGTCCGTGTTTTCCGTTCCTGTCCCGGTGACCTGCGCGCAGGCAAAGAGCAAAAGCGCACTGAAGACGGACCAGGATGTGGATTGAAGCAAACGTTGGTGTGTCATGGTTGCTAGGTGGTTTGAAGAACGGTCGATGGAAGAAGGGGTTCGTGCCGGGCCTATTTGACGACCAGAACTTCCTTGCGACAGTTGCTGCTACAGCCGTCATTGGATTTGTTGTTTCCGTCGTCGCATTGCTCCGACGTGCCACTTTGGACCTTTCCGTCTCCACAGTGCGGGGCCAAGCCGCAGGTCTTGGTGCAGCCGCCGTAGAGAGTGTTGCTGTTCTTGTCGTCGCCCAGGTCGCAAATTTCGCCGTATTGCGCTTGTGGGACGCCGTCTCCGCAACGGGGGCCGTACATGCAGTCCACGCTACAGCCGCCGTAGCTGCCATCGTTGATTCCGTCGTCGCACTCTTCGCCGGCCTCGGGCTGGATGATCCCGTCGCCGCACTGAGGAGCGAGACCGCAGCCCGGATTGCAGCCGTCGCCTGAGATTTCGTTGCCGTCATCGCAGACTTCTCCAGGCTGAACGATGCCGTCTCCGCAACGCGGTCCCAGCTTACAACCTACGCCACATTGACCGTAACCACCAATGTTCAGGCCGTCGTCGCACTGCTCTCCTTCGCCTGATTGAATCAGGGCGTCGCCGCAGAACGCGCCCAGGCTACAGGTCGTGCTGCATGCGCCGTACGTGGAATTGGAGTTGTTGGGGCCGTCGTCGCAGAGTTCGCCGCTCACGCTTTGAATGATGTTGTCGCCGCAATGAGGAGGCTGAACGCATCCGGGGCCACAGGCGGGTGGAGGCGCGTTGTATGAGACGCTCTGGTTGACTCCGTCGTCGCAAAACTCGCCCTGACTGGCTTGAATGGCGCCGTCACCACAGCGAGGGGCAAAGGTGCAGTCGCTCTTGCACGTGCCGTAGCTGCCATTGTTGACGCCATTGTCGCATTCTTCGGTGATCGTTGCGATGCCGTCCCCACAGTCTGGCTGGCAAACCGAGCGCCGCACCGAGAAGCCGTTGAGGGTCAGGGTGTAGTTGGAGCCGACGGGATGCCTTTCTGCGTGAAAGACTACGATTTCATAGATTTTTCCTACGGTCATGCCGTAGTTCCCGTTGTTCAACGTAACAGTGCGACTCTGGTTTTGATGGACACCACCTAGATCGATGGCACGCTGACCGTTGACGAAAACCCAGACATCGTCATCCCCAGAGAAGGTCAGCTGTTCGCCTCCGCTGAAGGGGAAGAGGTAGCGCACTTCGCTGGTGAAGTGATAATTGTGCGTGTTGCTACTACAGTTTCCGTACGGCCAGTCCCCGCAGATCTTCTGCTCGTCGGCCCACTTCATGTTGTTGTCGAGCGGGAAGAACTGAGTTCCGCCGGTAGCGCTGAACTGAAACGTACCGTTGACTTGTGCCCTGAGAGCCAAGGTGCCGATGGTTTTTTTGCTCGCGGCGGTATCCGTGTACCATTGAGAAAAGCTTGTGCTGCTTTTTACCAGGGGGAAGGTGCCGACACAGGCGCTGAAGTTCGTGGTGGCGAGTACGGGCTTTCCGTTGGCTCCTAGATTCGCGAGGGTCATGCCTTCGCACACGGTGTCAGGAACGTTGTTGATCTGGGTTCCGTCGCTCTGACTCGCTCCCAGATAAAAGAAATCGTCGTGACCGTTCGGAAAATGGCGGCTCTTGAAGTCGCGGTAGGTGATGGGAAGAACCAGGCATTTTCCGCCTCCCGTGGGGCAGTTCACGGTGTCTTCAACGATCAAATCGCTACATTCGTAACCGGCTTCCATCTGGCAGGACGCGCTGCAGCCATCCCCGTTGCTGCGGTTTCCGTCGTCGCATTGCTCACTTGCGTCCCGGACGCCATCGCCACAGGTGACGGCACAGGCTTGATTGACTCCGGCGCCGTTGCGACACACGGGCTCATCGGTGCAAGTGAGGGTACACCCGCTGCCGTCGCCCAGGATGAGACCGTTGAGGGCGCCTTTGTCGCACTGCTCTCCCCCTTCGACGATGCCGTCCCCACAAACAGTCTTCTTGCAGGAGCCACCATTGCCACCAGTCACGGTGCAGACGAAGCCAGGCTCACGCTGACACGTGGAGGAGCAGCCGTCTCCGCTCGTCTTGTTTCCGTCGTCGCACGTTTCTGCGCTCGTAACCAGGCCATCCCCACATCGAGGAACACACTTCTGTCCCGGCACCGGACACACCCAGCCGGCACTGACTCTGCAAGCGGCGGAACATCCGTCTCCGCCATTGGTGTTGCCGTCATCACAAGTCTCGCGATCTTCCACGAGACCGTCTCCGCAGGAGACGAGCGACGTGCAGGGAACGCCGACGGCTGAACAATCCCAATAGGATGCTTCTACCTTGCAGCTGGCGGAACATCCGTCGCCGTTTTTGTCGTTGTTGTCATCGCATTCCTCGATGCCCTCCTTGAGCCCGTTTCCGCAGACAGGAAGCTCTTCGCACTGCATCCCCGTGGGATAGAAAATGCACCGCCAACCGCTCTCGACGGAACAGAGAGAGCTGCATCCGTCTCCGCTGTCCTTGTTGCCATCATCACAGGCCTCCCCTGGTTGTTTGGCTCCGTCGCCGCACGAAACAAGCTGCTGGCACTTCTTTCCTTCTTCTGGGCAATAAAATCCTGGCTCCGTGCGGCAGCTGTCCGAACATCCGTCTCCGCTCGTCTGGTTGCCGTCATCACAGGTTTCTCCAGGTCCGCGTGAGCCATCTCCGCAAATGATGGTCGAGGTGCAAGGGCCCCCTTCGGCCGGGCAGTCAGAATAAGGTTCCTGAACGCATACACCGGTACATCCGTCACCGGGGAAGGTGTTGCCGTCATCGCATTCCTCACCCTCGGTGACTTCGCCGTCCCCACACGCAGGGCCGGCATCGACCAGTTCATAGTGACACTCCTCGCTCTCGACATCACAAGTGGCGATAGGATCGTTTCCGTTGCCTGAACTTGCTCCGTTGCCTCCCATCTCTGGAAGTTGGATTGCGCCTTCGGCTCCGGAACCATCGTTCGCTCCGATCCCGTCTCCGTCGCCATCCCCGCCGTGACTGCCGTCACCGCCAGCGCCCGAACACGAGAAGACGGCGAACGGAAGAGCGAGAGTTGCCAGAGCAGCGATCGAACGAAGACGATATTGTGAGGTCATCATAGGCCTTTTGTGTCAGTGCTCATGTGAACATGGTATCGCTTCCAGAGACCGTACTGAAACATCCCCGAAAAGTTTGGTCGCATCATGTGGGTCAGAGTGGCTTGCAATCTCACCGTGTGTCTCGGTCCGAAATTCTTCCCTGAGTAGAACAGAGACGCGCCTTGAAAGCCGCGAACCCACGCCGCTCTCAATGGCCTTACACCACGGAAATCACGCCTAAGCTTCACGCGCGTGAGCGGTTTTACGAAGAACGTCGAAGCGAGCGTGGTACTCCGAGAAGCGCTCGTTCACTTCGGGCTCCGAGAGGCCGAATTCAGCCGGTGTGTAGCGGTGTCGAGCGGGTCCGTTCTTCTGCTTTTCTTGGGGCAGATGGGCGTACCTTGTAAGACTTTCTCGCGCCTGACTCGTCCATTCGAGGTCCAGAAAATCATAGATACGCGCTGCCGTTTCCAAGGGCGAAGTGGCGAGATCTCGGAGGTGGACGTCCAAGATTTTCCATTCGGGATGTCGTGTCCGCGCTGCAAATCCTCGGGCAAACCCTTTTTCGTAGTATCTGGTCCAAAACTCTCCGATCTCTTTCCCGTCGAGGTCCCGGAAGAATTTTGAGGACGTGATTGCGGTGAGTCCTGCCGTGGAGGCGAGAGTGGAGGTCATGGGACGGTGCGTCCACAGAAGTCGGGCGTCGGGAAAGACGCGCATGAGTTCTTCCACATACCAGAGGTGCAGCGGACATTTCAGCACCCAAGGACGCTGAGGCGCTTCTGGATCGATCTGGGCGTCTCGCCACGATAGAAGCTGATACTGGGCTTTGAGTTGATCGTAGGCGTCGGACACGTCCTCATCCAAGAGCCAGTCGGCGTAGTCATAGCCCTGAAAGCTGATGTACTGAGTCATCGACAAGGCCGAGTTCTCGAGCATGAAATGACACTCTTCCGGGGCCTCCACGATCAGCTCATGGGCCTGTGACTGATCAGGGATGAGGGTCCTGTTCATGGCGGCGATGATGTGCGTGTTCCGGCGCCGGCGCTCGGCATCCTTTCGCCAGTCTTGCTCGTGGTGCGTCTGAAACGACACTTCCCACGTCTTCGGGGTGCGAAAGCGAGCGTCCTTCGAGAGGAGGTTGTGCAGGTGAGTGGTCCCCGTGCGATACCCGCCCACGACGATGATGGGAGCAAAAACCGGCTTGTGCTCGATCTCGGGATGCAGCTTGAGGGCGTCCACTTCCAAAAGACGGTTGGTCACGTGCCAGTGATAAAAGATGCGTTGCGAGATCCTACCCGTCGTGGTGAGGCGCGGATGCTTGTTTGCGCCTTCCATCATGCGAGAGAATCGTCGCTTGAACCCCGGGTGCCCGAAATCGCTACTACCGGCACTCCAGGTGGCCTTCTCGCAGATCTCGTCGGGGTCTAGGCTCACGACGTCCCAACTCATCGCTTTCGTGAGCCGATCAAATCCGCGAAAGAGGAGGGGAGCAGGACGTCGATTCAGCTTCACAGTCCCTTTAGAGTGCCGGATCCCAACCTGGTCAAGATTGCCAACCTGACCGTCCAGGCTGGAAGGTTTTCGGACGAGTGGCTTTGCGGTGCGCCTCGCCCCCGATTCTCCTGGATTTCCTCGGTGCGATGCGTGTCCGAATGAGTTAGTGTCCTTTTCTATGGCAATGAGACTGCGCGCTTCACTTATCTTGAGTACGTGTTTTGTCGTGGCTCCCGTGAAGGCGGAGGAGCCGTCTTCAGCAAGCCCTTCTTCAGCGCCCCCGGCCGAGGAGAAAGCGGAAGAGTCTCCGCCGGCAGCGCCCGCCTGGCGACAGGCGATGACTCACTACGAATTGGGTGAGGGGGGCCGAGCGATGGATCAAATCCGGAGTCTCGTCCTCGCGTGCGGCGTACCGTCCGACGGCCGTTGTACGGAGCAAGAACTCGCTACGCTCTATGCTTGCGGCGCGATCATTCTCGCGGGCGCAGAGGGAAATCATGCGGCGAGCGTCCAGGCCTTTCGCCGGGCTCTCAGCCTCGACCCCAGCATTGCGCTCTTGCCTGAGTATCAAATCGCTCCGGTCATTTCCGCCTACTACGAGGCGAAGGGCATCCTCCCGCCTCCGCGCAAGAATTCTTCCCCGGCTGTGCCTTCCGCGCCCTTTTATGAGGAGGAGCCCGCGGGGCCTGGCTGGAGCGAGCAGAATTCGATTCAGTCCCCACGGGAAGCCCGGCATCGGGCATACTTTCTTCTTGGTGGAGGTGCGCGTTGTTGCGCTCAAGACGGTCCGTCTTTCAACCAAACCGTCGCGCCCGGAGTGGGTGCGAGTGCCTTGATCGGAATCAACCCTGCTCCCGTCTCCGGCTTCGCCATGGCTTTGCAAATGCGGGCCTACGGATACCTTGCTGAAGAATCCTGGTTTGAGTCAGGGGCAGCCATGCTCCTCGGGAGTGTGGTCGGACCTCGCCAGGACGACACCTTCTCCTTCTTCTTTGGGGGGCTCGGCGTCGGGATAGATACCCTCACTGCGACCCCTTATCCAACGCTTCACTTTATCGGGGGCACGTCGATTCGGGGTCTGATGCTGGGTGGGTCCATGCTCATCGGCGCCAACTACGACACGACGTACGTCCTATTTGGCCTCGAGGTGGGCTGGGGTAAGCTCCTCTGACGGCTTATTTGCCGATTGCCTATCCCTCAAGCCTCCGGAACCGGCATTGGAAAGCACGCGAGCAAAGCGCGTGAGCGCGCGCAGTTTCCGCTCAGAACGGAAGGGGTGAAAATTTCCCATTCAGGTACGGTTCTTGCGCCCGAGAGTTGACACCCGCTCCGACCCGAGACAAGACACGGGTCGCAGCTTTGTAGTTCCGCGTCCGGGTGGCCCCAAACAGGGGATTGTTCGTCGTTAAAAGTGCCAAGCAGCCCGGTTCTCCTCGTAGTCGACACGAATCGTCTTCGGCGAGGTTCCGGAACCATTGAGAGAAAAGACAAGAGAGAATGCCCCAAAAATTGTTTGTCGGCGGGCTGAGCTGGGACACCACGGACGATAGTCTCCGTGCAGGGTTTGAGCAGTTCGGAGAGCTGGTTGAAGTAAAGGTTGTTTTGGATCGTGACACTGGCCGTTCACGCGGTTTTGGTTTCGTATCCTTCGTTGATGATGCTGCTGCGAAATCCGCCATGGAACAAATGGACGGTCAACAGCTCGATGGGCGCGCCATTCGTGTGAACGAAGCAAACGATCGTCCCCCTCGCGCTGGCGGCGGTGGCGGTGGCGGCGGCTACGGTGGCGGCGGCGGCGGTGGCTACAGCGGTGGTGGCGGCGGCGGCGGCGGTGGTGGCCGCGGTGGTCGCGGTGGTCGCGGTGGTCGCGGCGGTGGTCGCGGTGGTCGCGGTGGTGGTCGCAGCGGCGGCGGCGGCTACGGCGGCGGCGACGGCGGCGACTGGTAAGTCTTCGAAAGACTGTAACGGGCAGGCTGAGTGGCGGCGATCCGTCACTCGGCCGTCCTATTGTTTATTGTTCTTGAAGACGAGTTCTAAAGACGAGGTTTTGCCCTGACAGTGCACAAGCTTGCGGGATGTCTTTTCCGTCTCTGTCGCTGAACACGTCTTCCAGACGGATAAAATCCGACTGAATCCGCGGAGAGAGTGGCTCGATGACCCAGACGGTACTAGTGCCCATCCTCATCATTTTTGAGCCGGTGCAAAAGAGCGCATTTTCCTGAGCGTAGGAGTTCCTTTGAAAGCTAGACCATCAGTTGCCAAGAGGGCGAAAGAGCGAGCCCGCTCAGAGAAGAAAAAATTCAAGGCGGAGAAACGCGCCGAGAAGAAGGACGAGCGCCAAACCCGTCCTGACTCCGAGGAAGAAGAGGATGACCCTGACATCGCCGGGATCGTCCCTGGTCCTCAACTCCTGGATCCGACGCTCTTCGGTGTCACAAGCATGTCGGATGACTGAACTTCATCCATTGGTGAAGGTGGGGGAAGCCTGAGCGAAACCCGCGCAGAAAGCAGTAACGAAAGGAGGCGTGCCCAGGGGCGCGCTTTTTTTTCGTCTCCGACTTCTCCTGCGCTACCGTTCGTGCGGTGACGCGCCTGAAGAGCACCGTACTCGCGCTTCTTTTCCTAGGCTTGGTGGTTTTTGTCACCTGGGAGCGGGATCCGCGCAAGTGCGCAGAAATGTCCGGCTGCAAGGAAGTCGGCACCTGTTCGGGGAGCCCGGATGCGTGCACTGCGGAAAGTGACGAAGAGTGCCGAAAGTCACGGGCTTGTACCTCCGCGGGACGCTGTCGCGCCTTCGGAGGGCGCTGTGTGCTCAGCTCGGATTTTTGTCGAAGTAAACCGGCCTGCAAGAAGACGGGCGCTTGTTCCGTTGATGTGTCGGACGGCGCGGACCGCTGCGTGGCTCTTTCCGAAAGCGACTGCACGCAGGCAGACGTCTGCGTGCAGCAAGGCTTCTGTCATGCGGAAGAGGGCCGCTGCGTAGCGACCGCTCCTGCATGCGCCCGGGCGGAGGGCTGCAAGAAGCAGGGGGATTGCTCCCTTTTTCAGGGTAGATGTCTGCCCCGAAGCGCAGAGGACTGTGAGAACTCGGAGTCTTGCAAGAAACGTGGCTATTGTAGCTACAAGGACAGCGAGTGCGTACGGGAGGGAGACGACTGCCGGAAGAGCGACCTTTGTGCCTCGTTTGGCTCTTGCCAGACCGAAAGCGGGCGTTGCAAGGCGGGCAGTGACGAAGACTGTCTTTCGTCGGCGCAATGTCGGAGTCGTGGAAGATGCAGATTGAATGGAAATTCGTGTGGCGCCCTCAGTGAGGAAGACTGCGCTCGATCAGATGGTTGCCGGACAGAAGGGCGCTGTGGCCTTTCACGCGGGGTCTGCGCACCTGCGTCCGATCAGCACTGCCAAGAGTCGGAAGCCTGCGGGATCAGCGGAAATTGCGTAGAGAGTGGAGGACGTTGCGTTGCCGGTTCAAGCGAAGCTTGCTTGAAGAGTCGCGGCTGCGTATCGAACGGGCTGTGTCAGCTGGAACGCTCGCGCTGCGTTGCGCTGACGGATGAGGATTGTAAAAGGAGCGAGATGTGCGCAGAAAAGGCTGCTTGCACGGCCAGATACCGGCGCTGCATCGCTCCAAAATAAATGCTGGAGCCGGCCCGGTGCTACTTGAGGGCCGGTGAGAGGCTCACAATGCAGAAGGCGGGATTTCTTACGGCATCCACGGTACCCGGAGAAACGATGTCTATGCTGTCGATGGTGCCGGTGGTCGGCATCTGGGTGCCGGGAGTATCGCTCTCCCAACAAACGGTGTTGAAATCGGTCAAGGCTTTGGTCCCGCTTGCGGTCCCAGCGGCAGCACTGACCTCCGTACAATAGTCCGTGCTGCCCACCTTCAGTTGAATGCGCAGCGGGGTTCCGCCGTCATTTTTGATGTTGTAGGTGATTCCGGTCGCAGCGCTGATGTTCCACGTGCCCTTGGTATCCGTTCCCTGGGCCTGATTGACCGCGATGCCGAGGCCCAAAATGGCATTGTAACTCGTCCCTAGAGTTCCCCAAGCGCAGAGGTTGTTGTCGGAAAACTCTGCGGGGTAAACGGCGTCGCTGGCCGTTCCCATGCTTCCCACCCAAGTATAGGCGTATCCCATCCAGGGAGATGAGCTGACGTAGCCGCCGTTTGAGATCGTGCTGGCAGTTGCGGTGAAGGGGTAACTCGCGCTGCTGACAGGGGGCGCTCCCCCTGCAGCGGCGGCGCCTCCCGTGCCCGTAGCACCGCCGGAGGAGAACAGACTCCCTCCGACTCCTGGCAGTCCCGGGTTCCCTCCGACGCCGGGGAGCCCCGAGTCACCGCCTGATGAGGATGTTGTGCCGCCTGCGCCCGATGGAAGAATGGGGAGCATGTCGCCATCACCGTCGCCATCACCGCCGTCCTCATCGCTGCCGTCCTCGGAAGGGATCGGGGTGGCGCAGGCCATGACGAGTACGAGACAAGGCGCAAGGAAGTACGATCGGGTCATGAGTGAAGCTCCTTTAAGGCTAGGCTACGACAAATTGGGAAGCGCTACCAATGAGTTCGCCAACACTTGCCTTAGAGCACCGGCTCAATTGGATGCGGACTGGATCAATCCGTTGGCGTCAAAGGCGCGCAAATCGCTCAGTGCTCGATGCGACCGGAGAGGGTGCTTTCACCAGGAGTCCGGATACCCGCGCCCAGCGTTCTTGGCGGAGAGTGACGAGCGCTTTGTGCTCGTTTTGAGCAGTGGCCGCGATGATGCATTCGTGCAGGGTCAGCGGAGAGGAGCACGCTATTTCGTCCCTGAACATTTGGGCCGCGAGTAGGGCTATTTTCTCCGTAACTGGCAACACCTCGAGGTGCTCTTCGTTGAAGCGGGACAACCACTCCTCGAATGAACCCTCTGTGAATGAAGGGACAGAAGGTGAAGCGTCTCGGGGACTCCATCGCTTTTGCCACCGCAAAACAGCACTACAAAAATGCGCATAAGTCAGCGCAGTGACTGCGACGCGGCTTCTCTCTTGCGCCCAGGATTCGACGCGAGGATCGCCTCGTGAGAGGGCACGCAGCATTCCGTAGTCGATGAGATCGGTCATGGATCTAGAGCTTCGTCCTCCGCGAACTCGCAGGAGAGGGGCGAGAGGGCACGGAAATCTGCAAAGGCCTGCGCAAGGTGAGCACCCCCTCGCACTTTCTGAAACTCGTGAAACTGCCGCAGGGACTCGCCACCGATGAGGAGCGCCACCGGTTTGCCGTAGCGTTCAATCTCTTGGGGTGCTTGCTCACTCACCTTCACGAGATCCGCGAAGTTCTGCCGTGCGTTTGCGATCGTCCAGGCCATCTAGATCTTGTACAAGATTTTTTATCTTGTACAAGATCTGCGGATCGGAGGGATTGACCTTCGCTTTTTGCTCGGAGAACGCGGTTCTAGAGTTCGGAGATAGAGCGGAGATCCAGCCGCGCCTCTGGAAGAGGCGCAGAGCCGGCTGCCTTGGGGTCAGACGTGGATCTCTTGGCTTCCGACTTGAGCTGGCCTTCGGCAGCGCCGGCCCCGGTGAGGTAGGCGACCAGGGCGCTCGCCCGCTCCGTGGCAAGCCTCTGTGCCTTTTCGTCGTTCTCCTCGCCCGCATATTCCCAGGTAACGAGAGCCTTCACCTGGCCGTACTTCTTGAGGACCGCGGCCCTTTCGTCCAAAACCGCGTGGGATGATTCTTCCAGCTCCGCGCTGTCCTTCTTGAACGTCACGGGGGCGATGGGTCCGAGTAGAGCGCTGAGATCGGCGGGGATTTCATCGGGACAACCATCCGTATCTTCAAAATGGTTGACGGTCTCCGGCTCGTGGACGCACTTGTCGTTGAGGTCGAAAATGCCGTCTTTGTCCAGATCTTGATCGGCGCATCCGGAGGGGGCGGGGCCCGCCACAGACGGGCATTCATCCGCATCTCCCACAAGACCATCGCCATCTTCATCCAGCTCGGCTTCTGGGGCGGGGGGCGGACATCCATTGATCGTGAGCGCACCGACGCGCGGGCATTCGTCGATACTGTCGACGAGACCGTCATAGTCTTGATCGCGTGGTGGCGACGGTACCGTGCGGTTCAGCACGAACGTCACGCCGACGTGGCCTTCGAGATAGTGAGTCAAGGCGCCCTTCGGTGCGTCGAATTTCTGCCCCAAGGTGTCGCGAATGTCGATGCGGGAACTCACCCGCTGACTGGTGGGAATTTTTACGCCGATGCCGAAATGTCCGGCAAAATCCCGGTCGTGCCCCATGGTTTCATTGGCTGCACCGAGCGCTCCGGCGCCGCCCAGGATGAACGGAGTCACGCTATAGAGCGGCAATTGTGCAATGATGGAGGAGCGCACCGTGTAGAAGATGGCGCTGTATTTCGACGTCTGCGTGCGGCCTCCGGCGCCGAAGCCTTCGATTTCGACTCCCAGAAAGGACAGGGGAAAATAAGCGAACCTGCCGCCAATGGAGCCGGCGATCCAGTAGTAGCCCTCACGCGGAAGTTCCTCCACGTAGAGGGAGTGATCCTTATTGGGCATGAAGAAACCTGCGTACATGCCGACTTCAAACAGGCCGTCCTCGGGCTTGAAGCGCTGCATCTAGCGCTTTGTGCGGAAGCGATTGCGGATCTCGTTCTTCGGAGAAACGGCGCGCGCTCCGGCATAAGCGGGAACTTCGATGGGGTCTTCGTCGGCCGCTTTCGGATCTCCGAGCGGGGAGCCGTCCAAAGTCGAGGTTCCGTCGGAAGCGACCGTGCCCGCTGGGGGAGGAGTCGAAGCATGCGCGTCCACGGCGCTTGATGGAGATGCCGCAGCTGACAGGGGAGCCGCGTCCGTGGGCGCGATTTTCACTTCAGCCTCGGAAGCGGTCGCAGTTGTGCTCATGGCACCGACAGCGACACCCACACTCATGGCGCGAAGCTTCAGCCAGGGCCAGGTTTTCAGCTTGCCTTTCATAGAGCCATCCCTCTGGTCTTTTTTCAGTTTACTCAAGACATCCCCTTAGTGGTCAAACTCACAAGAATAAATGATGCGCCAGCTGTTCAAAGTCGGGCTTTGGCTCTGATCGCTCGTCGGCTTGATCTCGGTCACAAGCTCCATGAACGGTTTGTTCCCTAAGGGACGGCCGCCGAGCGCATTCCAAAGATCGATGGGGCAGGGACTGGGGCCTGTGAGGGCGCACGTCTCGGTGCCTAGGGCCGCACTGGCTGTGGCGACGGTGATGAGCGGTGCTGTCGCCAGCCCAGCGGCGCTGTCGGCTACGCGCATCTTGAAATCGATGCTCGAATTTCCGGGTGTGACGGTATCGTAAGACAAGAAGCCCCACTGGACTTCCTTGTCGGAATTGCACTCCGTCTGATAGGTCTGGGTGAACTCGAACGTCTCGTACGTTTCGGTCGCTGGCATGCACTCGATTTCGACCGAGAGTTGTCCGGTGGGGTCGTCCTGGACAGCGGTGCATGTACCGTCGCACAGGCTGATCGTGTCAGCGTCTTCGAAATAATAGCTCTTTGAGCCACAGGCCGCCGCGCTCGCGACTTGAGTGAAGACGATGGGCGCGCCGCTGCCGGGTGTGAAGGTCAGCGTGGACTTGTCTGGGTCAAACTGACCCGCGTTGACCAGATCGAAGGAACATGACAGCTCGGCGCCTTCGACGACTTCTTCTGCGATGGCGTTGAAGATGGCGTTGAAGTCGTCATTTCTACAGGTGGGGTAACGGAGACCACCCGTCAAGCGGCTGAGGCCCTGGTAGCCGGTGCCAGGACCCTCGGAGCCGGGAGAGCAGGTGCCCGTCTTGATGGCTTCTGACGGCTGCCAGGGCGCGGTCCCGGGGGAGTTTTCCGCCATGGCGACGATACTATGAAAGACGTAGTTCCTCTTCGCCGCCGTCCCGAACTGAGATGGACTGAGCGTTGTCAGGGCGGTGTCAAAGGCGACAGCAACGTTGGTCCCGCCTGCCGCGGTCCCGCTATCTTTGAAGGTGTACCCGCCCCACTTACAATCGACGTCGTCATCGGTGATGACGACGATTTGCTTGAGGGCCTCTTCCCGGAGGAGTTCATCGTAGCCGGTGGGTGCGATGGCAGTCCAGGTGCGCTTGGTGCTGGCGAGCTCGTCGCCTTCGCTGAGGCCTTGCAGGAGCCGGCACAGGCCGTCCGTACTCTTGACGTCGGTGCTGAAGTGATAAAACAGCGGCGGATTGTGGGCGACGGGCTGGGTCGAGGGGGAGGCGCAATTGTGTCCGCCTAGGGGAGACTTGATGCAGATGGGATGAGCCGACCCGGAGGTGGAGACGCCGACCTGGCCGTAGCGGGCCATCATGATGACCCGGTAGTCGATGCCGCTGGCGGCGATGATGTCGGCAAAGTCCTCATTGATGCGGTCCTGCACCTGAGCAATTTCTCCGCTCATGCTGCCGGAATTGTCGATCACGAAAATGACATCCACGGGCTTTTTCCTGAGCGTCGCGATGCTCGACCCGCCCGAGCAAATGGGGGGGCCACAGGCATCTGCGTCATAGATGCTCCAGTTGTCGCGGCAGTTGCATTCGGTCACGTTGTCGCTGCCCGGCGGGTTGATCATGATCTCTCGCCCTTCTGAGAGCTCTCCGCATGAGGTGACTTCGATGCAGGCGCCCGGCGGGATTTCCGCGTCGGTGAAACACTCCTCTACGTCACCGGACTGATTTGGATTGCAGGTCGCAAAGCCGCCGAAGTCGGCCGGGAAGTGCACCAGGCGAAGACCCGCGGGAGCCGTGGACTGTCCATGGTTGCAGACGGGGATATTGCCGTCGCAAGGTACGCCCACAGCCAAGTCGATGCCCGGGCAGTTGGGGTCGGTTTCGCCGGGAAAATGAGGGATGCAAATGCCGCGGGTCGTGAGGGGGTTGTTCTGGTCACAGCTGACGTCACACGTGGTGTCCACCGCGTCGACACAAGCCTGGCTCCATACGGGCACAGGAGGACAGCCCGAGGACGGGCATAGGGTCAAATCCAGTTGCAGGTCGAAGGAGAGGTCGTTGGAGCCGCCGCTGGCGTTCTTGACCATGACTGCCACGACATTGGTGCCGACAACGAAGGGGCTCGTGTCGATGGCGGAGTAGTAAGTCTCGTTGTCATTGGAGGCGGTTGGTGCGGTGTTGGAGTGGCCTGTGTTCGAGACGTTCCTCGTGATCACGGCGGTGCCGTTGACGTACACTTGCGCTCCGTCGTCGTAGGTCAAATTGATGTACGCGGAAGTGATAGGCGACGAAAGGGTGAAGGTCTTGCGGAAATAATAGCTCACGCGACTTGTGTTGAGGAGTGTGGCTTCATCGCCATCACCAAAGCCCAGCTGGGCGTTGCCTGAGGACCAGCTGGCGTCATTGAAGGAGGGGTTCTTCCAGGAGCTGTTCGGTGCGGAGCTGCCGTCGCTGTATTTCCAGGTGGCGCCCTTGGAAATGGGAGTCCAGGGGCCACCGGCGCTCGGAGCAGGCTCGGTCCCGGTCTCGACGATGGGTGGACCTTCGCACACGGAATCAAGAGCAATGTTGCAGGATGCATCTAGCCATCCGCCGTTCCTGTTGGTGTCAAAGTGCGCGCAGGCGCCCTTGCTGTCGGGGTATCCGGGCCTGAAGTTCTGATAGATGCCGCCTCCAGAAGGCGTTTCGGCGAGGATCAGATCGAGCCCTGCGTCAAAAGACAAGTCAGTCTTGTTCGCGGTGCTGTTGGTGCGGTTCTTGACCATGACCGCGATGACATTGGTCCCGATGATGAACAGGTTGTTGGCGATGGTCGTGTTCTGAATCGTGTTCTCTCCGTCTCCGGTGGCGCTTGCGTTGTGTGCAGTCGAGGAGACGTTTTGGCTTTCGACTTGAGTGCCGTTGACGTAGGCGACGTAGCCATCGTCGTACAGGACTCGCAAGGTTGCACTGGAAACTGCGGACTCGAGGGGGAACGACTTGCGGAAATAAACGGTGGGGTTTGTGTCGTTCCTGGCGACCGTCGTTGCCTGGTCCGTCTCTCCAAAGCCAAACTGTCCGTTGCCGGTACTCCAGCTGGCGTCGTCGAACCCGACGTTCATCCAGGATGCGTTCGGTGCGGTTCCGGAATCGTAGTATTTCCAGGAAGACCCGTAGGTAAATCCGCCCGGTCCTTCGGTGACGTCGAGCTTGGCGTTGAAGGAAAGATCGTTGGAGCCGCCGCTGGCGTTCTTCACCACGATCGAAAGGACGTTGGTCCCGACGACGAAGGGCGCGACCGAGATGCTCACCCTGTCGATCGCGTTGTCGCCACTGCTTCCGCTCGCTCGCGTGGTGTGGGAGGCGCTGCTGCTGACATTGACGCGGCGGACCTCGGTGCCGTTGATGTACGCTACGAAGCCGTCGTCGTAGAGGACGTTCAAGATGGCCGTGGAGGGAATGCTCGTCATCGTGAAGGTCTTGCGGAAGTAGTAGCTGACCCGGCTGGTATTTAAGGTGGTGGACTCATCACCGTTCCCGAAACCCATCTCCGCAGGCCCTTGAGACCAAGAGTTGTCGTTGAACCCCGTCGTGTTCCAAGCGGCGTTCGGAGCCGAACTACCGTCATAGTAGCGCCAGTTCTCGCTCCAGCTGATGGGACCAGCCCCGCCGGGCTCCTCCCAATCGCCCGCTGGATTTCCGCTGTTCCAGGCCCAGATGCCCGGAGAGCCGATGCCGTTGCCTGAGGTGAACCCGAGCCACGTCCGGTTCACGTCGATCACAGAGCCATTGATGAAGTTGTTTTCGCTCGTGCTTTCGATACCGGCTAAATCCCAGCCCGCGCCGCGCGCTTGGCAGGAGTCACGCGCACCAGCCCAGTTCTTGTCGCCGGATTCGCGGTAGTAGCAGCGTCCGTTATGGATCTGCTCGCCAGCGCCGCACTCACAGGACTTGCCGCACAGGGAGGCCACCGCTAAAACGCAGGACGCGCCCCAGGTGCCTGTGCAACAGGAAGGCATGGATTCGCAGATGAGGGACGCACATGAGCTGCAATCGTCAGCTAGCGCTGCGCCTTGTTCACACAGACTATGCTCGCAAGCGACGGCTGTGCTTTGCGGAGGCAGTCCGCACAGAGGCTTTTCGGCGACGACTTCCGCGACGCACGCATCACAAGTCGGATCGAGAGCCGCTCCCGTGGCGCACTTCGAGTGCGAGCAGCCGAGGCTCACCGGTGCGTAGCAGTAGGTGTTGAATTGGCAGTCACTGCCCGTGGAGCAGGGCTCATTGAGGCCCTTGATCTTCGCCCCCGAGCTGAGGGAGCTGAAGGAGCCCGTCATCCACTCATAGGTTGAACCTGGACCAGAGAGGATCACCGTCGAGCCGATGGGGTCGATGGGAATTTCTTCAAAGGAGTTGCAGTCGGGATTGCAGGGATTGTCCGCACAGGGAGCAGACTGAGCCAGGGGAGAGCGTCCTGACGGTTTCCGAAGGTCCGCCCGCGGCTTTCCGCTTTTGATGGAGCCGTACCCACAGGTGCTCCAGAATCCTTCCACGCAATTTTGCACACCGTGGTAGCAAGTGAGAACGTTCTCGTGCATACCGAGGGTGGTTGAGCAACTCCGCTGCGCTCCTGTCTCGCACGCACCATAGAGAGGTGCGCTCGGATCCGTGATGCTGGGCAGAGCGGGATCTCCGGCCGAGCACGAGACGGCGAAGAGAGCAAAGAGAGCCGAGAGGAATTTCTGCCTGGTGTTCACTTACTGTAGCTCGCAGTTCTGATTGCAGCCGTCGCCGTTCATGGTGTTCCCGTCGTCGCACTCTTCGCCCATGGTTTGATCCCCGTCGCCGCATTCGCCCACGGCCACGTCGAGCACGTAGGGGAACGTAGCCGGCACGGCTCCCCCCTTCGCCGAGACTCTGATGTAGTAGGTGCCGGCTGGGAGAGCGGAGGCGACGGCGCTCGCACACAGGCCGTCGCCGCCGTTGTCGTCGCTTACAAGGACGACGTTGGAGTTGTCATCTGTGTCCAGAATGTCGATGACGGTGTCCATGAGATTGTACAAGCAGGCTCCGTCTCCGAGATGGAAGGTGTTGGCGACGATGGAAGAGGAAGCGGCGGATAGGGTGACGGCGTAAACGTCCACGTCCGACGCCGGCCTGATCTCGCCGACGGTCATCTCACCGGCGAGAGGGCTGGCATTGGAAGGAGTGCCGTTGGGTTCATCTTCGTCGGCTTCGACAAAGCAGTTCTCGTCGCAACCGTCGCCGTCCCTCGTGTTCAAGTCGTCGCATTCTTCGTCGCCTTCACGAACACCGTCGCCGCAAGCTGGCACTCGCGAGCGAGTTTCGAGCGCGAAGTGTCCCTCGCTGCTGCTGTTCATTCCCTCCACGGTCACGTAGAAGATTTCGCCTTCAAATGCGTCTACCGAGACGAGCTTGGGCGGCGCGCAGACGAGTTCTGTCGTCGGGTCGCCGCAGGCCGTCATCACGCTCACGGTCAGGTTTTCATTCGTTTGTAGGATCACATCGAGACGACCGTCCTTGCCAGCGGTGACCTGATAGACCACTTCGTTACCGCTCGGAGTCGCACTGCAGGTGCTGTCAAACAGGTTACCCCGGCCTTCTGTGGTCCCGCTCAGGTACATTCCGTCAATGAAAACAGGAGGAGCCAGACAGGCGTTTTCGCATACGTCGGAGCAATCTGCTTCGTCGTGGCAATCCACAAGGCCGTCTCCGTCATTGTCCTTGCCGTCGAAGCAGTCTTCGACACCGCTGCAGTCACTCGTTGAAATCTTGCAGGACTTCTTGCAGGTGAGGTGCCCTTCAGAAAATCCAAAGGACTGGCAGGTCTTGTCGCGGAAGTTGCCTGCTTCACATTCTTCGTCTGGCTCCAGGAAGGAATCACCGCAAACAGAACTCGAAGGGACTCCTCCTGTTCCTCCGCCGGAAGTAGAGCCAGTGGCTGAGTCTCCCCCCGTGCCGTCGTCGCCCTCTCCTCCCATTCCTCCGCTTGGTTTGGAGGACGAGCCTCCGACTCCCGGAGAAAGGTCGCTCGTCGGCGGGCGCGAGTCGATGCCACACGCGAGAAAGGTGCCGGCTGCCAGCACCGGTACCGTCCAGCGGGAGAACATTGCAAAGCGGGAGAGGGTGTTTGCAATCAAAGGGAAGCGCGCCACCTTAGTAGTTTCGTCCAACACGAGCGAGATCGTAAGAGGGGAGATGAAGAATTGTAAAGGGAAGGGCACGAGACATGATGGGGCCTGAGGTCTGATCAGACACGAAGCAGGATCGCCCTTGCGGAGCTTCTTCGTCCGTGCACGAAGCCCCGTGCACGCAGCTCCGTGCACGCAGTCCCATCCATGAAGGGGCCCTATCCATCCACGAACGTGAAATGGAATCCGAAGGAGAGCCCATGAACTCTTCCTGCGGCGAGCAGGAGTCCTGAGCTGCACAGGATTCTTGCTCGATGAACCTGTGCTTTGAACTCAACGCACCGGCGGGTCGGTCCCCTCCTCTAGGCACTGAGTCCATTCACCAAAAGCGCAGTACTGAATCCCGTAGAAGCAAGAGATGATGTCGTTGGCTTGTTTGATGACGACCACACACTTGAATTCAACGCCTTCCTCTTCGTCGCACGGGCCCGTCTTGATATCGGACTTTTCAGGGGGAGGAGGAGTCGGGCCCGGTCCTGCTCCGCCGGGAGGCGGTAAGTTTCCGGTTTCATCTTCGCCGGTGTTGCCACATCCTGCCGTCCCAACAGCGGCGACGAGAGAGAATACCGAGATCCAGCAGAGAGCGTCCTTGAGAAGGTGGCTGTAGGTCATGGGGAGAGAACTTGCTTGGCACGACGGCCAGAACCGATCTCATCATGAGGGTCCTTACCGGTACACGTCAAACCGAATGACTAAATAGATAGGACCTGCACCTACAGCAGGGGCGACGACGACCGAAGCAGCGGGGAGCGCAGCAGGTTTCCGGACGGTCTCTTAGTACGGAAAGCCGGGAACATTGAGCTCGACGGAGTAGAGGACCCCGCCTCCCCCGCCGATGCCGACGATGTAAAGGGTCTTGTTCTCGGGGCCTCCAAAGGCGACGTTTCGAGCACCGGCGGCGGAGATCGAGCCGAGGTCGACGCCCGCGGGGGAGAAGACCTTGACGGATGAGTCCCCGGTCGTAGCGTATACGTTTCCGGCGCAATCGACCGCCATCCCGTCTGTGGTACCGCTCCCAAAGGACGCCCCCCCGCCGATGGATCCGTCCGAGTTCACCGGATAGGCGCTCAGGCTGTTTCCTCCCACGTACAGAGTGCCTTCGTCCGGAGAGAGGGAGATGCCGTTGGGGTTGGTCTGGGAGACTGAAAGGAGGCTGACGACGCCTGCGGGGGTGACCCGATAGGTGCCCAGCACCGGCTGAGTGGAGCAGCCGCTACACTGCCAGCTGGGGTCGGTGAAGTAGATGGTGCCGTCGGAGCGGATCGTGAGATCGTTGGGGGAGTTGAAGGCCAGGGAGTTGTACTCTGTGACCGTGGGCACCGGCGCCGCGGCCAGGTTGGCGGGATCGAAGGTCACCAAACCCTTGGTCGCGTGACTGGTGGCGACGATCAGACCCGCTGCATTGACCGCCAATCCGTTGGTTCCCGAATCCGGGACGACCATCTCGACCGAGCCGCCAGGGGTGTATTTCAGCATGTGGGCCGGAGCGGGGGCGCCGTATTCTCGGATCTGCGACATATAAAGCGCGCCGCCGATCCAGACCGGTCCTTCGAGGAACCAGTTGTCTGCCGGCGGTTTCGGTACCGGCGTGATGGGAGTGGGAGTGGGGGGGGAAGTCATCAAGTCCATCAGAACGAGAGACTCCGAGCCAGGAGGGCAGGTGAAGAGATTGCCCGTGTTTCCGCTCCCGCCCGTTCCCGGCACATCTCCGTCGCCGTCTCCGAGGTTTCCGCCGGTGCCGGGGAAATCTCCGTCCCCGTCCCCGGCAAGGCCCCCGCTCCCGGGTCCATTCCCGCCGGTTCCTGGAAGATCACCATCCCCGTCTCCATCCCCGTCACCAGAGTCGTTTCCGTCTGCGTCCCCGCTCGAAGGGGAGCAAGCGACGGTCAAGAACAGGAGAAAGG
>CAYMQT010000003.1:49257-56892 GCA_964392575.1 uncultured Polyangiaceae bacterium | reverse complement strand
GACACGTCGGTAGACAGTGAGAGGTTAAAGAGAGAGAAAGGAAGCGAAGGGAAGGACGGTGACTGCTCGCATGGGGCTCCAATGAAGGGGAAAAGGAGTGAAGAGGAAGGGTAACACAACCGCGACTTGAATGGTTGCGCTTCCTTTAGCACCCTTCTCCCAGATTTTCCGCTATTGATTTGGCTGCCGTGCGTGGCGTTTGTGCTGTGCCTCGGGTTCGCTGCGTCTGCTCCCGTCAGTTCCGATCTGCCTTACCGCATGGATGGAAGATCTTACTGTTGTCGAAATATTCTAGGGCCAAAATATCCTGAGACCGACTGAGTTCACTGCGCGCACAACCTCACACAAATCGTGGTCATTTCCCGAATTTGACCACGATTTTGCGTGTTCGCCGGCAAACAATCCGGGGATGGTTGAACGATGAGATCCTCTTCCACGAAACGCTCGGTTTCGCTTCTTGTGTCCCTTGGCTCCGTATCCCTTCTTTCCGCTTCGTGTGGGGCGGGCACAGACAGCGACGGGCACCGTGAAGAAGACGCCGACGGGAGCGCGTACTGGGCGCCCCTTGATTTCCTCGGAGACGGAGATGGGGACGGGGAGGGCGAGGGTGACATCGAGCTTCCC
This sequence comes from uncultured Polyangiaceae bacterium, assembly GCA_964392575.1. GTDB lineage: Bacteria > Myxococcota_A > Polyangia > Polyangiales > Polyangiaceae > NIC37A-2. Next base: position 56,268 of record CAYMQT010000003.1, on the reverse strand, counting down.
GGTTGTGATGAGCCCGGATGTGAAAACGAGAGCTGTGGTGACGGCATCCTGGGCGAGTTTGAAGTGTGTGATGATGGAAATACGAGCGGCGGCGACGGATGCGTTGCGGACTGTAGCAATGTAGAGCCAGGCTACACCTGCCCAACGGTCGGTGTGTTGTGTACGCGCTTCGCTCGCTGTGGCGATGGCGTCGTTTCTTTTCCAGAACAGTGTGATGATGAAAACCTGATCGCGGGCGACGGGTGCAGCGATCGCTGTAAACTTGAGATCGGCTTCAAGTGTGAAGGAAGCCCAAGCTCTTGTTCCCACACGACCTGCGGCGACGGGATCCGAGAAGGGGCGGAGGCCTGTGATGACGGAAATGCCTTCCCCTTCGACGGCTGCAATTCCCTTTGCCAGGTCGAACCCTACTGTGGACCCCTTCAGGATCCCGACGGTTGCAGCTCCACGTGCGGTGATGGCCTGAAACTTGGAGAAGAATGTGATGACGGAAATCTGATCGACGGTGACGGATGTTCCAAGGCCTGCACCCTGGAACCAGGCTCCACATGTACTATTTCTGCTTGTGAAGAGGTGGGCGGGGAGTGCGTCGTGTTGCTTCCGGTCATCTATCGCGATTTTGACGCCAGTCATTCGAACATGGAAGTCGGTGGCGGCTGTTCCAACGGAGGGGCGCCTTACACCAACGTGGTGCAGTCTGCCCTGGATGCGCGCGGCCGCCCCAAGATCAGAAAGGGGCTCGACAACGTGGGCGCGGCCTGTGCCGATCGCTTGGAGCTCGACTGGTACAAGGACACGGCGCTTTCAAACACCATCCTGAGTGAGATGGTGCTCTATCGAACACCGACGGGTGCTTTCGTGAATCGATTCGGCGCCGGGGGAGAGCAGTGGGTAGCGCCGGGAGGTGCACTGCTCGACGGAAATCCACTTTTCTTCCCGCTCGATCATCACCCCGAGGCCAGGACACCGACGGCGCAGTATCAACTGGCCTCTGTCGCCGCGCCCTACGCAGGGGACTCAGGAGCACCCGAGTCCGATTTCTTCTCACCCGCCCCCACCCACAACTTCCATTTTACGACGGAGATTCAATACTGGTTTGAGTTTGACGCTTCAAAGACGGCGACCTTGGATTTTACCGGGGACGATGACGTGTTCGTCTTCGTCAATGGTGCGCTTGCCCTTGAGATGGCCGGGGTGCATCCGCCAGCGACCGGCGCCGTCGAAATCAGTGCCGCCACCGCACCCAACTACAGTTTGAAGAATGGTAACGTTTACCCCATCACGATCTTCCACGCCGAGCGCCAGACGACGGGCTCAAGCTTTCGCTTGACCCTCGAGAATCTGACCTTGGGTCGGAGTACCTGCGGTGCGGAGTGTGGGGACAAGATCATCGGTCCCGGGGAAGAGTGTGACGACGGCGAAAACGCAGGTGGGTACAACCGGTGTCAAGAGGACTGTCGCCTCGGTGGTTATTGTGGGGACGGGATCGTTCAAGACGAGGAAGATTGCGATTTTCGCGTGCCTGGCCAAGGGACTTCCTGCACGACCAACTGCCGGAAGGCGGTGGTTCGCTAGACTACTCAGGCGCCTGGACTGTGCGATTTCGCCCGGCCTTCTTGGCGCGGTAAAGGGCCTGATCCGCCAGAGTTACGAGCTCCGCACCGGTGAGATCTGAATGCTTTTCGGTAAGAGTAGCGACGCCTACGCTGGCGGTGACCTTCAGGTCGCCGTCTTCGGAAGGAATGATGCATTGACTGACGGCGACGCGGATGCGCTCGCCGAGAATGAGTGCCTTGTCGCCGGGAGTGTCACGGGCAATGACCACGAATTCTTCCCCCCCGTAGCGCGCGAGCGTGTCTTCGGTGCGCACCGTGCGCTGCACCTGTTCTCCGACGGCAATGAGGACAGCGTCGCCGATCTGGTGACCGTGGTCGTCATTGAATTTTTTGAAGTGATCGATGTCAAAGAGAATCAGCGAGAGAGGCACCTTATGCCGTTTGGCGAAGGCCATCTCAGAAACGAGACGGTCGTCAAAGACGCCGCGGTTGTAGACACCTGTGAGTCGGTCTTGCAGAGCGGCTTCGTGGACAGAGAGCGCAGCGGCTTCTTCAAGCTCATCGTGGAGAGTGACGGAGACGATGGTGCGTTTGCCCAGACGAAAGCGCGCCCCCGCCTCGACCCTTGTCGGTGCCGTGAGGCGCTGCTCCCCTAAGAATGTGCCGTTGGTGCTTCCCATGTCCGTCAAGACGAAGCCGCCGCTCACTTGACGGATGCGTGCGTGGATGCGGGAGAGGCCCTGATCCATGATGCTGACATCGGCTTCCCCCGAGCGGCCAATGGTTGCCTCGCCCGCAGGGAGTCGATGGACCGTCCCCTTGGTAGGACCCACGAGCACCGTCATGAGACCCCGGTCGCGTGTGGTGATGGTGGGCGCAATGGCGGTGAGTGAAACCCGGTCGAGCGATTCAATCCATGTGGGACGCTCGGACTCGAACCCATCGTCTTCGAAACCCGGCTCTCCCGGGACATCACCTATCATGCGCCGGCCAGTCTAGAGCGCATCTCATCACTGGCAAGGGGCTCCGCCGCCGCTCACCCCGATAGATGAGGCGAGCGTCGGCGGAGCCAAATCCATAGATCTGCTCGATGCGCGGTGTTGCTTGCTTGGAACGCATCCCGGAGGATGCGTTCTAGAATGCATCTCATAGCTGGCAAGGGCTCCGCACGGGCGACGGCGGGAAGGCCCCCTGGCTCCGGTGTCGGCCCACGTCGCACCCTGGGAGGGCGCGGCTCCGCCGCCCTGGTTTCCGGATTTTCTTGCGGGACCGTGCCCATGCGGTACCCTGTGCTTATGGCTTATTTGGGGATACTGGGGCGCTCCGCGCGACTGTTGTCGGGCGGAGCGGGAATCATGGCGTGCGCCTGTGGATTCGTTGGCGTGGATTTGGAATCGGAAGATTCTGGGGTCACCCTCGATGACGACGGTGGCGATGGCGACGGCGATCTTTTCGGAGATGGCGATGGCGATCTATCCGGCGATGGTGATGGCGACGGAGATGGTGACGGTGATCTGTCCGGCGATGGCGATGGCGACGGCGACGGCGACGGCGACGGTGACACGGGAGAAGGGGACCCCTGTGAAGACGCTGAGCAGTGCTCTAGTCTCGCTCCCATCTGTACGGCATGGGGTCAGTGTCAGGACGGGAGCCGGGGTGACAAGTGCTACACCGACAAGGATTGTGATGAGTCGCGGCAGTTCGTTTGCGTCATCCCCGTGGACGCCCCGCTCAACACCGCTGGTATTTGTCAGAGAACGCCGGGGACGCCCATTCATACTCTCGTCGATGATTTTCTCGGCGAATCTTTTGCTCAAGTGTGGCGGACTCAATCCACAAAAGAGAGCTGCACCACGCATGTGGGCGGCGGTTTTGCGACCTTCTCCGTGACTGGCGAGAGCAGCGAGTGCGCGATTGCCTCCGTAGGGGTCTACGATCTGCGCAATGATTCTGCTTACATCCGGCTCCTCCCCCTCGTCGATTTTCCTGAAAGCGGACGCTTCTCCTTTTCCGTGCAGGATCAGAACGGTGACGTCATCGAAATGGCGTTTCAGAACGGCAACTTCGAGGGTCTAGGCACTTACCGTGGAATGGTTACTTTTTCCGGATCGGCCAAATACGAGCCAGAGTTTGAATTCTGGCGCATCAGGCAGGAGGGAGAGCACATCTATCTGGAGAGTTCTGACGCTGGATTTGTGGGCGATGAAATCAAGTGGAGCGCCGTGCTGGATTTCCTGGCTCCCTTCGATACCTCTCGGGTCATCGTGAAACTGGGCATTGAAACCGAGGCGACTTTGGCAGATTCTTTCAAGGTGAGTGTTGACGGGATCAATACGCTCGGCGAGCTTATCGTTGAACCGCCTATTTTCGAGCCGCCCATTTTCGAACCACCCATCGATCCGCCCATCGACGCCGAGCTGCCCAACTGAACATGAAGCACTCCTTTACCTTGAAATTTTATCAGCCCTCCCTCATGAAGGTTCTCGTTACGGCGGGCCTCACCTCAGCGCTCTTCGTCGCTCCCCCCGCTGAGGCAGAAAGCCTTCGCTGCAATGGGAAGGTGCTGACCGCCGGTGATACGACGTACGAGGTCACCAAGGCCTGCGGTCAGCCTCAGGACAAGCAATCCCGGACCGAGTATCGCAGTGAAAAACAACGCGACGGTGCGAAGTGTCCGGAAGGTGCAGGAGAGAACTGCTCTGTGTCGCGTTCCAAGGTGGTTGAGGTTTTGATTGAAGAGTGGACCTATGATCGTGGGAGGATGCATCTCCTTCAGCATCTCAAGTTTGAAAACGGCAAGCTGGTTGCGGTTCGTTCCGGCAACCGCGGCGGCCGTTGAGAGGTACTGCAGTTGTTGGAGGGACTGCAAAAGGAAACGGCGCGCCCGCTCATGAGAGGAAAGAGCCGACGCGCCATTTGACTGCCCTCGGAAGTTGAGGAGAGGCCCCGAGGACAGCTAAGCCCTCAGAGTCTAGTTGATTTGAGCAGACTTTGTTACCCCGTTTACCTCAAAATGCACATTGTCCATGGAAACGCGCCCAGCGGTCCCGTCATCGATCTCGCTTCCGATTTCCATGCGGGAAACCCATAGATCGGGGGACCAGCCGGCGTTTTCAACCAGCCAGTCGAGCAGGGTCTTCACGTTGACGGTACCGTTGTAGGACTTGCGGGAGGCGGCATCCTGTCCGTTTCCAACCGAGAACTGGAAGTAGCGCCATTGATCCGGAGCCTCGCTCCATAAGTCGCTCTGATGGCATAGCGTGTACGAATCATCTCCCGCCTGGACGACAGCCCCATGAAGGCCCCCGACTTCGCACGGCCAACGCCCGGGCTGCCAGCCCCAGAAGAGCATGAGCTCCGCATAAGCGCCTGAATGAGTGCCTGTGACCGGGTGATCCTCGCTCACCCAAAGCTCGAAGTTGAGGTTCCAACTTCCTTCGGCAGTGAGCGTGATGGCCAGATTGTCGAGCTTCACGTTGGCCGAGGTGATGTCCTTGATCTGAAGAGGCAGGACTGCGGTGGACGAGTAGTCCGGAGAGGTCACGAGATGCTTGGCGACACCGAAGGGATGAATCCCAAACTCGACCTCCGGATAATCCGGCTTTGTGCCGGCCCCTCCGCAGGTTCCGCGGTTAAACTCCCAGCCGAAGGACTTATCTTCCTCCACGAAGATCGTGTAGGAGTGCTGATCCGCTGGACAATTCCGCTCTGCTGCGCCCCAAGCGTTGTTGATGAGCCGGAGATCACCCATCTTGAAGAACTGGGTGTTGATGCTGGTGCTTGCGGGTGCGGTGACATTGGGCACGCCGGCATAATCGCCGTCCCCATCGCCATCGCCATCGCCGGGCAGATCACCATCGCCGTCGCCGGGCAGATCTCCGTCGCCATCGCCGGGCAGATCTCCGTCGCCATCGCCAGGTAGATCACCATCGCCGTCGCCCGGCAGATTTCCGTCTCCGTCACCATCGCCTCCGTCACCCGTGTCCCCGCTCGAGCCACAGGCGGCGACCACAAGGAACGGAAGACAGAGCACGAGGGAAAGGGGCTTTTTAGACCGAGAGGACAATTTCATGGGTGTTCCTTTGGAGAAGCTCGCCTCCAGAGGATCGCGAGCGAAGAAGGGGTAGTCGTCCGAGGACCTGCTGAGTGCGCCCCCACAAAGCTATGAAAGCGCACCCATGCTCAAGTGTCCGGGGCCCGAGGCTTTCGTTTCTGGGGACAATCGCCGAAACGAGAAACAAAACCATTGCTAATGGAAAATTACATCCAAGACGAAGGCCCAGAAATCCCGGAGATTGTGCCGCCAAGGTGACCGCCCTTGAGTGGAGGAAGCTGCGGGGGTAACAGCCTCGGGGGATAAATCATGGGACGAATACATCCGCTCGTTTACCTGTGCGTGCTTTCATGCGCCGGGGGCTTTTTCTTCTCTGCGGTATCGACTGCTGATTTCGTCGCGCACCTCGACCGCCAGGTTCATGGAATTCACTGTTCCTTCCTGCCGGGACTGGCCGCGGCCGATCAGTCCGGGGCGACCGGGTGCCACACGACCCTCATGAGCCCCTATTCCTCGATCCTGCGTCAGAGCGTGTGGGGGGGGATCCCGGTGGCGCTTCCAGGCATGGCCGTGTTTGCCTTCTTGGCTTTCTGGTGCCTGTGGATCGGCCAAGGGGGACGCGACCGGGAGCCTCGGGCCACCGGGTTTTTGGCAACGGGAGCACTCGTGCCCCTCCTGACTTCAGGGCTCATGGGGTATCTCTCCGTGGTCAAGCTCGATGCGGCCTGCAAGCTCTGTATCGGCATCTATGGCGCGAGCGCTCTTTTGAGCCTCTTCTCGCTGCTTCTCTACCTTTCGGCCGTGAACGAGCAAGCGTCGCTCGGCCCTAGTCCCAAGAAGGCCCAAGCGGCCGCAGGGGATCGAGAGACTTCCGGTGATCCCGTTCGGCCCGAGCCGATGTCTTGGGGAGCGCTCGGAGTTTCGTTTGCCGCGGGCGTTGCCTGTGTCGTCGTCACGGTGGGCGCCTACGCGGCTTCGGTTCCGGACTACTCCAGGTATGTCGGCAGCTGTGGCTCTCTTCTGAGTCCGAGCGCGCCAGAAGGAGTGATGCTCTCTTACGGTACCCAGCGCGGAGCGCCCGAGCTGCTAGAGGTGTTAGATCCTCTCTGCCCGTCCTGTAAGGGGTTTGAAGAGCGGTTCTCAGCCATGCCGGTGGCTCAAGAGGTGGACCGCAAATTTCTCCTCTTTCCCTTGGATGAATCGTGCAATTGGATGATCGACCGCTCCATTCATCCGGGCGCGTGCAGTATCAGTGAGGCTGTTCTGTGCGCTTCGGATCCGAAGCCTGTCCTCGAGTGGGCCTTTGCGCACCAGAAGGAGATCATGGCTCGTGCGGAGAAGGATCCGGGGGCCGCGGCTCAGATGGCCAAATCGCAGTTTCCGGCTCTTTCCGGCTGTATT
>CAYMQT010000003.1:42638-49247 GCA_964392575.1 uncultured Polyangiaceae bacterium | reverse complement strand
GGCTGTATTGGTTCGGCAGAAGTCGGTGCCAAGTTGAATCAGTCTCTGCGCTGGGCGGTCAAAAACCGTCTTCCAGTCTTGACCCCTCAAGTGTTTGTCGAGGGCCATCGTCTTTGCGGAGAGGATACGGACTTGGGTTTGGATTTCGCGCTGCCTCGCCTGCTTCTTCACGCCAAGAATCAACCGAGGCCCAAGCAGAGCTTGGTAGAGGAGGCGCCTGCGGCGGAGCCGGCCCTTCCTCGCTCCCGGGAAAAGAAAACTTCCGCTGCGAAGAGAGACGAGGGCTCCTTGTCTGATCGCGACGTCGACAAGAACGGTACCGTTGACAAGGGCAGTGAAGGAGAATCGGCAAAGTCGGACTCTGTTTCGCCCATCGAGCAAGACAAACCTGAAACGGAAGCGCCTGCACCCGCACCCACCGTGGAAGATCCGGCGCCTGCACCCCCCCCAGCACCCTCGGAGGAACCATGATCAAACGAACCTTGGTGACAGTGATCGGGGCAGCGCTCTTGGCTCTCCCCACGGTCCTTTCCACGACCTGGTCGGCCCAGGCGGAGAAGCGCTTGATTGAGGCGGAAGCCGACGCAAGCTCCGCTCCCCAAGTGGTGATCGCTTCTCAGGCGAACGAGTCTTACTGTACACCACGCCTGCAGAAGATCTTGCGCCGCGTCCTCACGAGCTGTGGCCTCATAGAAGGTGCGGCCGGGCGCGGCTGCGAACCGGTAGACGCGAAGAGCGTTGCCACGATGAGCGGAGAGGACTTCAACGCTCTGTTCTTGCCCATGAAGGACCGCGGCGGGATCATTCAATTCGATCAGGGATCTGGCGAACTCGATGAACTCGATCTCTCGGTCGTGGACCGGACGTTCGCTGATCGGAAGGGGGCAAGCTACTTCTTCGTCGTTGCGCGAGCCTCGCCGGAAGGATCCGAAGAGGTCAACCGAAGAATCTCTCGCGCTCGCGCGGAAGCAGTCCTCGGGCATCTGAAGGAGAAGTTCAAAGATCCGGAACTCGACAAGCAGGTGGGCCTGTTGTGGCTCGGCGAGGAGTTCGCTCAGCTCGACTCGAGTTTCTGCGACTGGAAGCGCAGCGGAAAAGAAGAAGAAGAATGCGACTCAGACCACCTGAATCGAAGCGCCTTCATCACATGGATCGATTGCACCCTATGAAGGGGTCAAGCTTTCGCGCAGCGGGGGCCGTTCTGCTCTTCCCCCTGCTGTTTGCCTGTGATGAATCCAAGGATACCCAGGGGGCTTCCCCGCCGCCGAGCCGCTACGCGGCGGTGACTGAGAAGTCAGAAGTCTCGGCCGAACAACTTGCCGGCTTTTGCGACGTCAAGGACGCAGGTACTTTGAAACTTCCGGAGACTTCAGGACCCAAGGAACCCAAGGGCGGCCGTTGGATCAACGTGTGGGCCACTTGGTGCAAGTCCTGCGTCGAGGAGATCCCTATGATGCAGCGCTGGAAGAAGGAGCACGGCATGCAGGTGCACCTGGTTTCCGCCGATGAAGAACCGGGAGCGCTCAAAGATTTCATCACCGCTCACCCAGACTTTCCCGAGAGCGCCACGATGAACGACCCGGCGGCGCTGACCGGATGGATGAAATCGCTCGGCCTGGATGCCGGGGCTGGGCTGCCTTTGCATCTGTTCGTGTCGAAGGAAGATCAGATCCGCTGTGTCCGGGCGGGAGCCGTCTCCGAGCACCACCTGAACCTCGTCAAGAGCCTTCTCAGGTAGTGCTCGTCGGCGCGGTCAAATCCGCTTCAACCAAAGATCAGTTGGCGAGAAAAACGCCGACTTTTCGGTCTTTCGCCCAGCTCGCTTCGTCGGTACCCACGGCGTCCATCTCACCCCGAGAAGTGGTTTGCATCTGGGATTCCGGGAGGCCCTTCTTCTCCAGGGCGTCCGAGACGTTGTCCGCGCGGCGACCACCGAGAGTCATGTTGAACTCGTCTTCGCCGCGGGGATCGGCATGACCCACGAGCTTCATCGACTTTCCCGCAAGGGGGCCCGTGGTGAAACAATCCGCCAATTTGGTGAAGAGCAAATCCGCTGACTTGCTGACCTTGGCCGAGTTGTAAGGGAAGTAGGCGTCGGTTTCGGAGATGCCACAAGCTTCTGCGATCTGAGGGCTGATCTCGATGTTGGCTTGTTTGGGGTCCTGTCCGGGTAAGTTCTCCGAGTCCCCTGTGTCCGAGGTGTCCGACTGAGGAGATTCAGCCGGCTTGTTTGAACAACCGAGCAAAGCGGCAGTGCTAAGCAATACCGTGGCGCTTACGGTGAGGAGCGAGCGGTGTCGTTGCTTTAACATAATATGTTCCTTCTCTCTTGGCGCGCTCCGGACCCAACGTTTGAGAGCTTCGGGGCGCCTACGTCGCCCACATGTAGGGCGGGCCCACCCCAGCGCAAGTGGCAATCGGCACCCGGCCGCCGATTGTCCCTTGCGGCCGGGTCTCCTCCCTCTTGCAGGAGGCCTATTCGCAGATAGCTGGCCCGGGGCCGAGATCCGCCCAGTCGATGATGGAGTCGGCCAGACCCCAGCGCGCATTGGTGAAGCTTTCGAGGTCGACGAGGGCATCGTTGGCGCCCTTGTTTTGAGTGCAGCAGCCGTCGCAGTCGCTGTCCCCACAAGTGTCCACCACGGTGACGATCATTTGCTTGTCGCCGCTCTTGATGCAGATTTCGTGACCGCTCAGATCGCCCAGAGGAAAGACGGCGGCGATGTTGTGACTCTCCACCCAAGCTTCGGATTGTTGGTTCTGGCAGCCCGCGAACCAGCCTGCCCACATGCAGCCATTGTAGACGACGCACTCCTCGCTGTCGGGCTCCGGATAGGAGGTGTAGGTCGTCTTCCGAGCTGTCTTCCACACCAGCCCCGCGTCGCCACAGCGCGAGAGATCGCCGCCATCGACACCCCCGGAACCAGAGACGCTGCCGCCGGATGCGTGCTCTCCTCCCGAGCCTTCCGGTGTGCTCGGGGCGCCTCCGGAGCCCGAGCCAGTGCCACCGGAAGTCATCCCCCCGCTCGCGCTCTCGTCGCCATCGCCATCGTCATCGCTGCCATCGGATTCATTCGGTGTTCCATTGCCCGAGCAGGCCGCACCGAGAGCGAAAAGCAATACGGCTGTGAGGCGGGGAAGAGCAGTTGATGAGCGGTCGATGAAGAAGGGCGAGGTCATCCCAGGATTGTGCGGCATCTCGCCGCTGATTTTGGGCGGTTTTCGCTCGTCTTGCCGCCCCGTTTCTGCGCTTCGATGGACGATTTTTCCCGGTGCAGGGCGGGTGCTCCTCGCCGACCTCGCATCGGGGGACTCAAATGGGCCATGCCTATTCGTGGAAGCGAAGTAAATGCCTAGAAAGAGGTCGGGCCCCCAGGGGGTCTCCTATGGACGATTTCTACGGACGCTTGCCGGCCGGAATTCTCCCTTCTGCGAGAGTGACCTTCACAGTCTGTTCGAGTTTTCTCGACGAGCTGCCGACGGAGACGTCACAGAGTGCCGGAGCGATATGAAACTCGTTTTTCTTTTCGTCCCAGGTCGAGAGCAAGCGTGGATCTACGGAGACGGTCGCTTCGGTAGACTGGCCTGCTGCAAGATCGACTTTGGAAAAGCCGCCGAGGCGCCTCGGGGCTTCCCACCCGGGGCAACCCACGTACACCTGAGCCACGTCTTTGCCTGCCACCTTACCCGTATTTTCTACGGTAAACGTGGCGACAATGCCCGTCTCCGACACTTCGGCGCCGAGGCCCTTGTAAGCGAACGTCGTGTAGGAGAGGCCATGTCCGAAGGCGAAGAGGGGCTCCGTCTTCTTTTGATCGAACCACTTGTAGCCGACGGTTGCGCCTTCCGTGTACGTTACGTCGCCGGCTTTCGGCTCGTCGGGATGGGCCAGCTGATCTTTGGTTTTGGCGAAGGTGATGGGGAGATGTCCCGAGGGATTGACCTTGCCGGTCAGGAGGTTGGCGATGGCTTCTCCGCCTGCGCTCCCCGGGTACCAAGCCTCCAAGATGGCGTTCACCTTGTCAGCCCACGGCATGAGTACGGCTCCGCCCGTCTCGAGAACCACGACGGTCTTCTTGTTTTCTGAAGCCACGGCGTTGATGAGGTCGTCTTGAGCGTCGGGAAGGACGATGGTCGTGTCGATGGATTCGGTGGCCCATTGGGTTGCAAAGACGATGGCCACGTCGCTCTCCTTCGCGAGCTTGGCCGCGGCCTTCACGTCTTTGCCCGAATGGAAAGTCACCGCAGCTTGGGGCAAAGCCTCCTTTAGAGCGGCCAGCGGCGAAGAGGGGTAGTAGACCACGGGTCCGGGCCAAGTGGTCGGGCTGAGGCCGTCGACGGCGTTGCCTCCCACGGGGTACACTTGTGATGAACCACCTCCCGAGAGCACCCCGCGGTCGGCGTAGCCGCCGATGACGGCGATCTTTTTGACTGCGGAGGAGAGGGGAAGGGCGCCGGAATTTTTGAGCAGCACGGCACCCTCTTCTGCGTCGAGACGACTCACGGTCGCGTTCTTGGCTCTGTCGATGAGTTGAGCAGTCTCTGTCACGGGGTGCTCGAAGAGACCGTGTTTGAACATGGTCGTGAGGATCCGTGAGACCATTTCATCCAGGCGCCCCTGGGGTACGGTGCCGGTGTCGAGGGCCTTTTTAAGGGGCTCGCCGAAAAAGGGCTTTTCGTCGAAGGGCCAGCCGGACTCTTGTTCGAGGCCAGCGAGGGCAGCCTTTTCTGTAGAGTGCACCGCGCCCCAATCGGACATCACGTAGCCTTGAAAGGCCCAGTCCTCGCGCAGGATCTTAGAAAGAAGGTGCTTGTTCTCGCAGGCAAAGTCGCCGCCTACGCGGTTGTAGGCGCACATGACGGAACCAGGATCACCGCGCTCCAAGGCGAACTGAAAAGCCAGATAGTCCGACATGCGAGCGGCCGACTCATCCAGGATGGAGTTTCCTTTGTCGCGATCCGTTTCCTGATCGTTGATGGCAAAGTGTTTCATGGTCGAGATGATGTGATTGGATTGAATACCGGCGATTTGCGCGCCGACCATCACTCCCGAAAGGTACGGATCTTCGCCGCCGTATTCGAAATTCCGGCCGTTGTAGGCGTCTCGGACCAAATTGACCCCGCCGGCCAGCATCACGTTGAATCCGGACGCGCGCGCCTCGGCTCCGATCATGGCGCCCCCCTTCTCGGCTAATTCAGGATTCCATGTGGCAGTCGTGGCGAGCCCAGACGGGAGGGCCGTACGTTCGCGCTTTTTGGGAGCGGAGCCTTGCGTCGCGACTCCAATCCCGGCGTCCGTCTGCCACTGAGGAGGGATCCCGAGGCGAGGATTTCCGGGGACGTACCCTGCGGAGCCGGGACGTGCCTCAGCGGGAGCCTTGTAAGCTTTCCATTCGGCGTCGCTACCGAAGTAGCCGAACACGAGGCGCAGTTTTTCTGCTTGACTCATTTCTGCGAGCAAGAGTTCCGTTCTCTTCTGAGGCGACAGGGACGCATCCGTCCACGGACCGTTCTCGATGATCGGAAGCTGCTCTTCTTCGGGGGACTCTTCGGTGGCAGGAGCGACCGCGTCCGGCGTAGTTTTTCTGATGCAGCCAGCCGCGAACGCGGCAGAAAGCAGCAAGGCAAGGGCGCTTCTGGTTTGAAGGAGGGTGGTTCGGGTTTGGGGGGAGCGCGGAGCTTGGTCGGGGGTCAAGAACATAGTCGCTTGCTAGCGTCCCTTTTCGCTCCTGCCCTCTCAAAAACACAATCCTGCCTCTCATCTGGCCGAAATGCGCGCCAGAAAATGCCATTTTACGCCGAGGCGTGCCGGAGGAGAACTCGGTGGAAACTTCGCTGCCGCCGTCTACGTAACGCCTACTTCACGACCGGAACATCGATGACGATGTTGCAATTGGTGAAAGCGAGGTTGGTGTCGACGCGGAAATTCGAAAGGCTGGAATGACGCTCGGCGTGAAACAAGTCCAGCGCATAGGTCTCTCCGACGACGATGCCGAGAGATTCTGCTTCAGCGTCTAGGCTGATGAGATCCGATTGCGATGGGTGAAGACCACCGAGGTCAATGGCGAGCCGTCCGTTGATGAAGACCCAGAGGTCATCATCTCCGGTGAAGCTGAAGGTTTCACCGCCGACGTACTTGAACTCGGTGTGGATCTCCGTGGTGAAACCGAAGTTGTGATCCTGCTCCTGATTGCCGAATCCTAGACCATCGAGAGGGAAGAAGTTGGTGCTCTCAAAGGTGACGATGCCGTTGTTGGGTTCAAAGGAGAACGATGTGAGGTAAGCGCGGTTGACTCCTTCCACGTTGCGGTACCACTGATCGAAATCTTCCGTGCTCGTCGTGAAGGCGTGATCGCCTTCCGCGTGGACAGGCTTTCGATCTTCCCCAAGCAGGGGCTCCACGATGCCCTTTTCCCCGTCGCCCCCATAGGTCTCGAAGTCCGGATGCCCTCCAGGCTGATCGCCGCGCCGAAAATCGCGGACGATACCGATGATTTCTGAACCGCAGCCCATGTCTTCCTCTGGATCGCTGACGAGCTCTACTCCATCGACAATCTCTTGCCCCACGAGCCAGCCACCCAGTTCTCCGGGCGTAAACCCAGGGGGCAG
>CAYMQT010000003.1:0-42628 GCA_964392575.1 uncultured Polyangiaceae bacterium | reverse complement strand
TATACGGACCTGGCACCGAGGGGACCGTGATGGTCGAGCCGCCACTCCCCTCCGGGATATGGACCACGTCGTTTTCACCCTTCATCATCCCACCGTCGCCGTCGCCGTTGCCATCGCCATCGCCGGAGGATCCGTCGCCGTCCCCGCTGGAGCTTCCGTCCTGTCCAGAATCAGTTTCGCTCCCGTCTGAACAGGCGGAAGTGAGAAGGAAGAGCACACAGAAGAGGAGGGGGAGGCGGGCGGGGGTCATGTAAAGGACATGTCCGCTCGTCGAAAAACGGCTCACTCGTTTGCTGTTTCTTTGGTCGAATTTGCCTCGGACCTAAATCTGATCAGGGGCAGGGGCCTGTGGACATGAGGATCCCATGATGAGGATGTTTGGGGGTCTTTTAGGCTTTTTTGTAGTGCTTCTTGCCTGCAATCCGATAGGGCTCGGCACGGACGCCGGGGAGGACGGCTCCGATGAAGGGGGCGACGGCGACGGCGATGATGACGGTGGAGGAAGCGGTGGAACCAGTTCATCCTCAGGCGTTGGTGGAACGGAGAATCTTGGTGGCAGCGCTTCCGGTGGCACATCGAACTCTACGTTTTGCAAAACCGGAGAAACGGCACCTTGCGCGAGCAAGCATGTGGAGTTTCCCGTAGGGACGACGACGTGCTCTGGAGGCGTCTGGCCGACCACCGGCTGCAAACGCTGTGAAGCGGGTCAACAGATCGCGTGCGGCGAGATCCCGTTTCATCAAGGCAATCAATTCGGAACCGCCGTATGCGATGCGACTGCAGAATCGGGTCGAGGGGGCTGGGACACGTCGACCTGTGAGGTCTGCGAGGCGGGTGAGACCGTCATCGATTGTGTCAAAATCGTGGGCGGCGCCAGGGAGTACACGGGCGGGAGTGCCGTGTGCAATTCTACCGGCGACGGCTGGCTGGAAGGAACGTGCAACTACTGCGGAGATGGCGCAAAAAACGGCGCGAGCGAGCAGTGCGATGGTGCAGACGTGACCCCGACGACGTGCGGGGCTCTGGATTTTGGCGGAGTGGATCCGAGCACCGTAGTGAGCACGTGCGCGGCCGGATGCCACTACGATACTTCTCAATGTGGGAATTGTTCTGGGAGCGTACAGGCGGGGATGTGCATGGACGGGGGTGCCTGCGCAGGTTCCGCCTGTGACGAGAAGGGTTGCGCCCGAGACGCCAGCTGCACCTTCAACTGTTACGAGGGAAACGGTCCCTGTGAAGACACGACGTGCAGCGAAGGCGCGACTTGTACATACCAATGCTACAGCTCAGGCCCCGGCGCCCAGGGCGGTTGTCCAGGGACGATTTGCAAAGCGGGAGCGCACTGTACCTTTCGCTGCTTCAACAACCCCTCGGACTGCACCGATCTCAAATGTGAAGATGGCGCGGAGTGCGATTTCGAGTGTCAAAACGGCGGGATCTGTTCAACCTCTGGAACGGCCATTTGTAAATCTGGTGACGAATGCATCATCAACTGCGAAAACGCCGCGGACTGCACGGGGATGAAGGTCTTCTGTGAATCAGGATCAATCTGCCACATCATCGTCAAGAACAACGACGCACCGCCCACCGTGGACTGCGAGTCCGGCGCGATCTGTCATTTGAATTGCGGAGGCCGCACTTGCAATACTGTGACATGCGCAGGACCGACATGTCATTGTAATGAGGGTTCATGCCCGGGGTTTCCCGGGTAGGCGGCTTGTGATAGAATCCCGCCTCGGGAGGACCGATCATGCAGAGAGGAGTCATGCCTGGAAACAGGCGGCGAAGCGAGCGTTTCAGGATGAGCGCGCAGCGAGGAGCGCTCGCTTTTGCATTACTGTTGATGATGAGCGCTTGCGCGAAGACCGAATACGTCGGCAATGGGAACAAGGGGTTTTGGAGTGATAGCCCCGCCAAAGTGTCGCCGAACGAGGCTTTCTTGCGCGCCCAACCCCACCTTGAGGCGACCTGGAAGGCGCGCTGTCAAGAGGAGAGAAACCATGACGATTACTGCGACAAGATGCCGACCGATCACATGGTGCGTCGCGGCGGGTACTATTACCTCACGCGGACCAATTACCCCTACAAGTCCCACGAGGCTTACTTGAAGTATGCGGTTCGCGTGGACGTGAACTCTGGTGAAGTGATTCCGTATCAGTAGGGCTCACTCGGTCTGCGCGGCTGACGGAGAGTGCTCATCTATGTTCTTGGCTCCCTAGCTCTGGCTCCCTAGCTCTGGCTCCGTAAGGCGAGGCTTTATAAGGCGAAATTACCAAGTCGATTCGGCGACTTTTGAGGAACGCTCGCGGCGAAATCGTCGTATGAGGCGGACATGACCGCTTTTCAACCATGGCGCGCTTTCGGGGTAGCTCTTTTCTTGGCGATGGCAGCCGCGTGTGGGGGCTCTGATGATCCGGGCGACGGGGATGACGGCGACGACGGGGAGAACCCCGGCCCGTCCACGGGAGGCGGGAGTGGGACCGGTGGCGGAGATCCGGGTCCGGGGAGCGGGGGCGCCGTCGAACCTGTGACGCCCGCGGAAGGCGACTGGCCGAGCTACGAAGAAGCGCGCGCTTCAGATTTGAGCACCAAGCTCTTGGTGGTGCTCATGGACTTCTCCGACACGGACATGGACACGGTGACTCCTCAGGCGGAAACTTCGTGGGCGCGCTTGTTTTTCGGTGTCGAGCAAGGGGAGGGGAATCACTACTGGTACCACACGTCCGGCGGACAGTTTCAGTTGCTTCCGGCGGAGGAAACCAACGGAACAGAAAATGACGGGCTTGTTCGTGTTCAAGTGAGCGCTGCGCGCCCGACGGGGTCGGGCGTGGTGACCGAGAGTCAGTCGTGGATCCCCGAGGCCCTCGACGCTCTTGCGGCGAGCGTAGATTTCTCCTCCTTCGACGAAAACGGGGACACCGTGCTTCAAAATGAGGAGCTTTCCGTCATCTTTATCCTCGATGTACCGGCCAATGTGCTTGCCTATGCAGACGCCCAGGCCAACATCGTCCTGAATCATTCGATCGCGGGAGCCGGGGTCACCCTGCAGAAATTTGCGCGCTCGGTAGCGATCCTCGGAGCGATCGGTGTCCCGATGCATGAACTCGGGCATCACATTTTCGAGCTCAATCATTTTGCCGGGGCGACCGATCACGATCTGATGGGACAAGGTTCTTACGCTTCGGATCCGGAAATCGGCAATCTGCATAACCCGAGCTACAAGTCCTCCACGAGGCCCACGGGACTGATGGGGCTGAATGCGGTGCTCGCCGGATTCATGACGGCAACTCCCCTTTCGGACACCACGCTCGGGGTCGAACTTCATTCCCCGGAGTTGGGCAAGACGAGAAATGTGGTGACGTTGCCTGTGAAGGACGGCCTTCTCTATCTGGAGAACCGTACAAACCACGGTTACGATCAATCGATTCCGTTCTGTGACGGCTCTTCAGGCGGGCTCTTCTTTATGGAACTCTCGCAGTATGCGTATCTGCTGAGCATTCCGGGAGTCAGCGCGAACCTCGAAGCGACAGAATACTTTGAGGGGGAGCGGAATTTCTGCGAGTACTACGCCCACGCGGGCCACAACGGCACGTTTGAGTATGGTGGGTGGCGCTTCGAAAACATTTCCGCCGCCGGTCCGACCATGCGTCTCGACATCGTAAAGACCGGTGAGGTCGCCGAGATTGATCACTACAAGCTTGGGTACTGGGTCAACGATACGACTCGCGTCGGGTATCGGCGTAAAGTCTTCAAACGTATCGATGAGGCAAATACGCCGAATATGGATTTTGCGGAGATGGTCGACGGACACACGACGACGACTCGCTTCCCGGTGTGGCTGGATGCTTACTACACGACAGGGGAAGTGCGCGGGGTCAACGCGGTGGCGACCTGGGTATCGGACAACCCCTACGTTTCGATCGGGATCGATGGGGTCCCCTTCACCAATGAGGGAGCCCTCCTCCAAACGGCGATTGCGATCATCCGCTACAACACGGCACAGCCACACCTCAATACTGCGAACTTCACCGTGAGTGCCAACGGAGTGTCCGGGAATTTCACGATGAGTAACATCCCGGCTCCTTGAGAGCATGACCGAAGACCTGCTGCGCGCGAAGCTCTAAGGGTGTCGGTTCCCCTCACATATACCCACACGCCCCCGCAGCCTCGGGCAGAGCCCAAGTCACGTTTCGTTGAAGAAGTTGCTCGGCGCATCTTATGCGCGCTTCTGACTCAACCGTTCAGGGAGCGTGGGTCAATACACTTGGATGTTTGGGGAGCTATCACCTCGAGCTTGTGCGCTCGGGACCCTGTGTCCCGCGTCAAGAGAAGTAGAGCGAGGTCGTCATGGCTAGGATACTGGTCGTCGATGATAGCGAAAGCGTCTTCTTCTTTGTTCGTCGAGAACTTGAGAAAGACAAGCATCTCGTAGAACGCCTCGTGGCCTTCACGGAGCTTTCTTCCTACCTCAGGAAGGTTCATCCGGATCTCATCCTGCTGGATCTGGAAATGCCTGCGCTGACAGGGACGGCCTTCGCCCTTTTTCTGCGCCGCATCGAGCGTCAGCCGACGCGGGTCGTCATTCATTCGTCGCTTCAAGCGGCGGAACTCAGGCGTGCAGCTGATGAAGTGAAGGCTGTAGGGATTTTGCAGAAGAGCGCCGACGGTCAGCGTTTGCGCGATGCAGTCAAGAAGTACCTGGGGGTTTCACCCTCCACGACGAAGGAAGCCCCCCTGTCATGAGCGTCGAAGCAGAACTCCGAACAGAGCTCGATCACCTGTACTCGCGTCTTTCCTCGATGGAAGCGCGCCTTCTCGGTACGCACAGGCGCGCCACGATGCCAGGCACCGAAGTGGAAGTGCTGCTAGTGACGCTCGGCGCGCTGGAAGCTGCCTTCGAGTTGTCGGCGGTCAAAGAGGTGGTTCCTGCGGCAACGCTCGCGCCCCTGCCAGAGGCTCCTCCTTGGGTCTTGGGCACCCTGAATCTACGCGGCACCACGGTGCCGGTCGTGCATGTGGGCTCTCGCTTGAAGAGAGAATCACGAGGTCTCAAGGTCCAGGATTTGATTGTCGTGGCCGCAACCGAGCTTGGAACGGCGGGGTTTGTCGTGAGCGCAGTGGGCGCCATCGCCAATGTCACTCTGGATCAGACTGCCTCCCTCACGGAGACCCCTCACGCTGCCTACGTCGTCGGCTCCTTCTCCTACGGAGAAGAGGCACGTCTTCTGCTCGGGATCAGGGAGCTGCTCAGGCACACGGAACTCTCTTCCCTGATCGCAGAGCATGAGGAGCAGACGTGAGTCTGGTTCGGGAAATCGAAGCCGAGTGGGTGGAGATGACGGGACTCAGGCCGCAGCCGGAATGGACGGCTGCGATAGAGTCTGCGATCTCTGCTTGCGGTGAGATGCCTGAGCGAGGGGATCGCTCCCGCGTCCTAGGTGAACTCGCCAAGCGCGTCACCGTGCCCGAGACGCACTTCTTTCGAAACCAAGCGCAGCTCTCTTTTTGTGCTGAGCATGCGCGGAAGACCGCCGGGGCACACCGACCTGCCCAAGTCTGGTGCGCCGGCAGTGCTACCGGAGAAGAGCCCTACACGATCGGGCTCTTGCTTGCCCAGGGCGGCTCGGCGAGCGTTACGAGCGTCGCCGAGATCACCGCCAGCGACATCAATCCCGAAGCCGTCGAAAAAGCACGCGCCGGGCGCTACACCTCGTGGTCCTTTCGCGGAGCGCCGCTCTGGTCTTTTGCTCACTTTCGCGCGGATGGGCCTCGCTTTCTCAGCCTCGCCAACCAAGGCGTGCGGAGCGCCGTGGAGTTCACGGTGGAGTCTTGTCAGGAGGGTGCGAGCCGACGGGCGGACGCAAGCCTGGACGTGATCCTTTTCCGGAACGTCGCGATCTATCTCTCCGATACCGCGATTAGGGAGCTGCATCGCCAATTTGCGCGATTGCTCCGTCCCGGTGGGATACTGGCGATCGGTCCCTCCGATCCGCGCCCAGTTCTCAAGGAGTTTGAGTTCGAGAGTTACCTCGACGACGCGCCCGTGTTCGTGCGAAGTGCCTCCGTCTCCGAAGAGCGAGGACTGTTAGACACAGAAGTCTCCCCGCTCAAGGCGCCTCGACGAGGCTCCGAGCAGAGCGTCAAGAGCAGAGCCGAGCAGAACTCCAAAAACAGGGCCGACCGGTCCCCAGCGAGTTCTTCTGTGCGAAGGGAGCCTGTTCCGCGACCGGCCGCGGAGTGCATCGATGCCGCCGTTCATCTTGCAGAAGGGCCGCCCCAGGACACCGTCGGTCATCGCATTTTGGGGCAGGTGCACCTCTCGTGCGGGGAAGCCGAGCTTGCGGCAGCAGCTTTCCGCCAGGCTGTGTTTTTGGACGGGACGGACGTCCTGTCGCGGTACTTCTACGCGCTTGCCCTTCGTGAGAGCGGTTCTGCTGAACAGGCACAGCGCCAACTCAGAAATACCGTCAGTGATTTGAAGGGGAGAAGTCCAGAGCAATTGCTCATGGACGGGGAAACATCGGCAGCAGAGCTTTTGCAAAGCGCTCAGTTTTTGGAGGCACAGTGGGCATGACACAAGAAGAACAACAAGAGCGGATTCTGAAAGAACGCGCTCGGATTTTGGCGCGGAAGATTGTTCAGGAGGACGATGCATCGGAGAGGATGGAAGTGGCGCTGTGCATGGTGGGCGCGGAGACCTTTGCCCTTCCGGTGACGCATCTGCGCGAAATCGTGCTGCTCCCTCTGATCACCCGGCTTCCCTTCGCTCCGGCGTGGTTTTTGGGCATTGCGCAGGTGCGCGGAACCCTGCTCACGGTGCTCGATCTCGGCGCATTCTTCGGCGTCAAAGGTGAAAGCAATCCGGGACATTTGGCCGTCATTGAAGGACCACAGGGTCTTTTGGGGGTGACCTTGGACTCCGTCCTCTCCTGTCAGCACATCTCGTACTCAGACATGCGCAAGGCAGGTGCCGAGCGTACGGACAGGCGAGCCACCCTAGGGATTTCGACCGATCTGGCCGTGATCGTCGATGTGCCTCGCCTGCTTTCTCTTCCGGAGGTCGTCATCAAATGAGCATCGATCCAGAAATGGCCGAAGTGGTCAGACGAGAAGTTGGCGAAGCGCTGGATGATCTGTTGGCGCTGACCGACCGGTTCAGCGAGGGAGCAGTGACTTCTGAACAGCTCGTCAGAGAGGCGTTCCGGATTTTCCACAACACCAAGGGTGCCCTGCGTCTGGGTGGGTTTTCTAGCCCCGAGCGCATCGCGCACGCGGTGGAGGATCATCTGTCTGATCTGCGCGAACAACAGCTGGCCCCTGCCGCGGAGCTGATCGACGTGCTCGAGCAGGCGCTCAGCGCCTGCGTCTACGCGGTGGACGCGGGGGGAGATCACCCGGAGCTCGCACTGACTCTTGAGCGGCTCCGTGCCCTCGCCCCCGGGAAGAAAACCGCCCCGGTCAGAAAGGGAGTCAGGGGTAGCCGCACATCGACCAAGGACGCGGGGACTCAGGACGAGGCCAGTAAAGGTCCCGCAAGCACGGCGACGGCTCGCGATGCCATTCGCATCGATGGCGTGCGCCTCGACCGATTGATGAATCTCGGTAGCGAGTATTTGGCTCAACATTCCCGCCTCCGCCGCCAACGCGACGACCTGCGGGCGTACTCGGACCGTGTCACGTCCCTCTTGCGCCGAGATCCAGAGTTGCGTGAACAGCTGGGAGATTTCGCTACGGACTTCGAGTCTTTCGTGCGCAATGAAGAGCGCGAACTCAGGCGGACCACGCAGCTGACAGCGGACTTTGATCGGGCCATGCGCGAGGTGCGTATGCAGCCGGTCTCCGGAGTGGTGCCGCAACTGCGGCGGATCGTGACCGAGGCGAGCCGGGAGCTGGAGAAAAAGGCGCACCTGAGCGTGGATTTCGGCGAGGTTGAGCTGGATCGAGAAGTCCTTGACGCCTTGCGCGAACCCCTCATGCACCTCTTGCGAAACGCCGTAGACCACGGCCTCGAAGGGGCGGAGGAGCGGACCAAGAACGGAAAGCCCGAGCGTGGCGAAGTGCGTGTGAGCGCGCGGGTTTCGGGAGCCAACGTGGAGATTTCCGTCAGCGACGATGGTCGAGGCGTGAACATCGAAAAGCTGCGCAAGAAAGCGCGCGAGAAGGGGATCTTCGGGGATGTGGAGACGCTGAGCGATGTTCAACTCATCGATGCTCTGCTGTTTGCTCCTGGGTTTTCCACTGCCGCCCAGGTGACGAACCTGAGCGGTCGCGGAGTGGGACTCGACGTCGTTCGTAGCCGTGTCAATCAACTGGGCGGGCAGGTTTTGGTCGATAGGAACGAGGGCGCGGGGGTGACCTTCACCGTGTCTGTGCCTGCCAGCGTTGTTTCTCTACGCGGGCTTTCCGTGGCAGCCGAAGGCGCGACCTTCGTGCTTCCCAGCTCTCACGTCATCAGAACTCTGCGCGTTCGCACGGAAGATGTAGGTAGTGCAGAAGGCGTGACGACCATCCGCACCGCTCAGGGAGAGCCCCTGCGGTTGCGCTGGCTCTCTTCGGAGATGGGTCTGCGGCGCTCGGATGATCCCGCCATTTTGCAGGTCGTGGTCGTCGCGGAGGGAAGTCATGAGCTGGGCCTGGTTGTGGACGAGGTGCAGGGTGACACGACCTACGTCATCAAGCGCTTTCCTTGGAACGTCGAGAAGGCTCAGGGAGTCATCGGTGCGACGCATCAAGGCAACGCGACCCTGGCCTTGGTCATCGATATGACGCACCTCTTCAGGGGACAGAGCGGCAGAATCGAAGAACATCGGGTCAAGGTAGCGCAGCGCCGGGTGAAGCGCCGGATCCTGGTCGCGGATGACTCGCTCACGAGTCGGACTCTGGAGCGCAACATTCTCACGGGCGCGGGTTACGAGGTGCGGGTCGTGGAGGACGGTCAACAAGCCCTCGACGTCCTTGAAACGGAGGATTTCGACCTCCTTGTCAGCGACGTCCAGATGCCAAACATGGACGGCCTCGAACTGACACGGCGCGTCCGGGTCCATGTACGAGCCTCCCGCCTTCCCATCATTCTCGTCACGAGTCTGGACCGTCCGGAAGACGTTCAGGCGGGCAGTGAAGCGGGCGCCGACGAATACATCGTGAAGGGTCAGTTTGATCAAGACACGCTGTTGCGAGCAGTGAGCCGACTTCTATGAAGAGTCGCGTTCTTATCGTCGACGACTCGCCGACGTCGCTTCTTGCGCTCAGGCGTCTGCTCAGCACAGACCCCAACCTGGAAGTCGTCGGTGAAGCGAGGACCGGTGCCGAAGCTTTGCACCTGGCTAAGGAGCTTCAACCCGATCTCGTGACGATGGATGTGTACCTGGGAGGAAACGACGGCGTCGATGTCGCGCGAAGCATCCTCACCTCCGTCTCCACGCGGGTGGTCATGGTGACGGGTCTCGACCCTTCACGCGCGGATCTTGCGTTTCGGGCACTCTCGGTCGGGGCGCTCGATGTTTTGGGCAAACCGTCGGCCTGTGATGATGAGCCGGGAAGGCATCAGTGCCGGCGCTTTCTGGCAGCGATTGTCGCCTTTTCTCGCGTCAAGATCGTGACGCGGCGCCCTTTGCAAGCGTCGGAAGCAAGGCCTGCCCAAGGAACGGTGACCGGGGAGCCGCTGCTCGCGCTCGGTGCGTCGACGGGGGGGCCAGCGGTCCTTCACAGGATCCTTTCAGCATTGCCCCGCCCCTATCCCGTCCCCATCG
Source organism: uncultured Polyangiaceae bacterium (assembly GCA_964392575.1). Lineage (GTDB taxonomy): Bacteria > Myxococcota_A > Polyangia > Polyangiales > Polyangiaceae > NIC37A-2. The sequence continues at coordinate 32,879 of CAYMQT010000003.1, read as the reverse complement.
TCATCGTTCAACACATCGAGACGGGTCACGTTCAGGCGTTTGCGGACTGGCTCGGGACCAGCGGTCACGACACACGTGTCGCTTCGCTCGCCGTCGAGCCTCAACCCGGCGTCGTCTACGTTGCTCCGGGGGACCGACACCTCAGATACACCGCCAGCAATCTCATTGCCCCGACGCACGGCGAAGCGCGAGGATTTCAGCTTCCCTCCATCGATGAGTTTTTCGAGAGCTTGGCCAGGGTGGACGCGCGGAGGATCTTTGCGGCGATTCTGACAGGGATGGGAGATGACGGCGCGGAGGGTCTCAAACGACTGCGCGATGCGGGCGCTCTCACCGCCGTTCAAAGCGAGGACAGCTGCGTGGTCCCGGGCATGCCGTCGGCAGCCCTCAGAAGCGGCGGGGCCACCCTCCAACTAACTCCGGAAGAGATTGCGGCCACCGCGGATCGCTTCTTCGCGGGAAAATCCAGGAAAAAAGAAGGAGCATATTCATGAAGCACAGTTGTCTACCGTATCTAGCATCAGGAGCCATCCTCATGTGCTTGGCGTCATTGGCGAACGCCAGTGAGCCACAGGGTGAGGGGAAGACGAAGGCGAAGGAGCTCAGGCCTTTGAGCACGGATAGGCCTGACATCACCGAGAGCCCGGTGACGGTGGACAAGGGCCATTTTCAGGTCGAACTCGACGCCGCCCGTTATTCTCAGGACGCCGGTCAAAGCAGCGTCAGTTTTGCCAACACGAACCTAAAGGTGGGCGTGACTGACTTTTGGGACATGCAGCTCGTCATCGAAAGTCTCATCGGCATCGAAGAGCCGGGAGGGTACAATTTCGGATTTGGGGATCTAGCCGTAAGGAGCAAGTTCAACTTCATCGGCAATGATAGTGGCAACATTCAATTCGGCGTGATGCCCTGGGTCAAGGTGCCGACGGCTGGTAGTCGGGGCAACGGCTCCGTCGAAGGCGGCCTCATTGGACTTTTGGGAGTGGATCTGCCGGCAGACTTCAGCTCCGGGTTCATGGTGGAGGGTGACATGATGCAAGACTCCACGGGCAATGGGTATCACTTTGAGCTCCTCACTACGGCCACCCTCGGCCATCCGATATGGGGGCCTTTGGGCGGATACATTGAACTTTTCGGGACCCATTCGACCGAAGCCGGCGCTCAGTACGCCTTAGGGGTCGATGGGGGCTTCACTTATCTGGTGACTGACCGTTTTCAATTGGACGCCGGCGTTGCCGGAGGGCTCACAACCGCAGCGGAGGATCTGTCCGTCTTCTGCGGAGCGTCCTTCAAACTTTGATGTGCTGTAGGGAGACAAAGAGAAATGCTCAATAATATAAAGATCGGAACTCGCCTGATCGTGTCCTATCTCGTGATGGCGGCGGTGGTGTGCGCGACCGGGTTGATCGGTCTGCATTTCGTTAGCTCCGTGGGTGATGACGGAGAGCTTGTCGGTGAGGCTTTGGCCCCGCTTGGAACGGCATCAGGAGAAATCAAGCTGGCGGCGGCTGAAGCGCACCTCAAGTTCGAGGAGATCATGAGCGGCGACGAGGGCGAGGACGTCAACTACGTCTACGCTCGTCTCGACAATGCGCTCTGGTACTGTGACGCGATCTTGAACGGCGGACAGAACGACGTGGGCGTGTTTCTTTCTGCGAAGAATCCTCAAGTGCGAGAGCGGGTCGCCAGGCTCAAGAAGTTGGTGGCTGAGTTCAAGGCTCTGGCTCAGCATCGCTATGCCCTCAAAGGTCAAGACAACGGGGTGGGTAGCGCAGCCGACATACAGTTTGACAAGAAGTACGATGACCTCGTCGACTTGGCCAAGGAGGCTCAGGAAATAGTTCATGCGGACGTCATTCGTGGAGTCGCCGGTCTACGCGTCAACCGCGACCGAGCAACGGTGAGTATGGCCATCGCGATGATGACGGCACTTGCGTTTGCTCTCGTGGGCGGCATCTTCATGGCTCGCGCCATCACGCAGCCTATCGTTCAGCTGGCGCTCCTGTCTGAAAGAATGGCCAAAGGCGATTTGACCACGGAGAAATTCGACTCTGCGACCGAAGGGCAGAACGAAGTCGCTTCGCTGCAGCGCTCCTTCCAAAAGATGGCGGACCGCCTGCGTGGAATGGTGGGTCAGCTGCAAACGGGCATCACGCAGCTTTCCACCAGTACGGCCGAGATCGCCACCACGGCGAAGGAATCCGCAGCCGCCGCTGCTCAACAGTCGGTCACGGTGACCGAAGTGAGCACGACCATGGATGAGATCCAGACGACGAGTCAGACGGCGGCCAAGAACGCTCAGGAAGTGGTGGCCTCCGCCGAACGAGTGGCGGCGTCTGGGGCCGAAGGTCTGCAAGCGGTGGATCGGGCTACAGTGATCGTGGCGGCTATCGAAGAGCGTGTACGCGAAATCGCGGAGAGGATCTTGCAGCTGAGCGAGCAAAACAAGCAAATCGGCGAGATCGTCGAAAGCGTGAATGACCTTTCCGAGCAGTCAAACCTTCTCGCGGTCAACGCCAGCATCGAAGCCGCCAAGGCCGGCGAACAAGGCCGAGGATTTGCGGTCGTCGCTTCCGAAGTGCGGACCCTGGCAGAACAGAGCAAGCGGGCCACCTTGCAAATCCGTGGTATTCTCAGCGACATCCAGAAGGCGACGCAGACGGCAGTGATGTCCACCGAAGAGGGCACCAAGCGTGCGAAGGACGGTATCGGCGCCATTCGATCCGTGCGCGAAGTCATCACCGACTTGGCGGGGACCCTCGAAGAGAGCGCTGACCGTATGAGGCAGATCTCTGGAACGGCCACCCAGCAGGCAGCGGGCATCCAGCAGATCTCCCAGGCCGTGGGCGCTTTGGCCCGGGCAGGCAAAGAGAACGCCTCTGGAGCGGGAAATCTGGAGCGTGCAGCAGCAGACATCCGAAACCTGTCGGAGCAACTGCGCGGGACGACCACAGAATACCGCCTCTGAGGGCGATCCGATCAGGCCCGAGTAGTAGGGGAGGGGAAGCCTCGTTGAAAATTTCTCGCCCGGGATGATCGGTTCATACTTTTCCTTACACTGACCTTCTTTTCTCCCCCTCAGGGCTCACGCGGTTGTGCTACCACGAGAATTGGCAGCGCTTCCTCGTTGGCCTTTTGTGGGAGTACAAATGAAGTTTATAAAATATAGTCGCTGGGGTTTGCGTTCAGCGGCGCTAGGTAGCATCACCGCTTTGGTCGTGGCCTCTGCATGCACGGCGCCCACTCCCAATGCGGACGCGGACGGTGACGACGATGAGAAGGGGGGCGATGGCGACGGTGACTTCCTGCCCTTTGGCGATGGGGACGGAGACGGAGACGGAATCATCGTTCCTCAGCCCAACTCGGACGCGTTTCCCGCGGAGCCCATTTTCGAGGCAGGCGTGGATCCGAACGCGATTGGTGTTTTCGAAAATCCAGACAACTTCGTGCCCGGCGTTTGCGTTCACGAGCCGCACCTTTCCGACGAAAGAGGCGCAGGAGCGCTCTTCCCGATCAACTGGCTCAGGCCTCGCTTCCGCTGGACGGGGACTGGAGCCGAAACGCTCTGGGAGATCCGCCTGACCGCAACGAGTCAAACCAACGCGCTCAAGATCTACACCACGACCAACAACTGGATCATGCCCAAGGACGTCTGGGAGACCATTGCCGCTGGCGTTCAGGACGACATCACGGTGACGGTCCGCGGGGTAGGGACGAACGGCACTGTGGGCATGCGCGGGAACTTCCGGGTGCCTCCGGCCCTGGCCGGCGGATCCATGGTGTTTTGGGGCACGTCGAGCTCAGTAGTCGCGGCCGGAACAAGCAGCCTTTACGGCTTTACGATGGGCGACGAAGCCGTCGTGAACACCCTCGATGCGGGGCAAGTGGCGTCGATTCAAAACGTCATCAGCGCGACCGGGGCAGATCTCCGCGGCGACAAGGTGAGCGATGCGGTGACCGGGTTTCAGCCCGGACAGGCGCGCTGCATCGGGTGTCACAGCGCTACACCCGACGGGACAGCCATGGTTTTTACGGATGACTATCCTTGGAACATGGGCCTTGCGTCGGTTGCAGAAGGGACGACGGGGGCAGCTCCGGAATACCTGACCGCGGGTGGGCGGCAGTTCTTGAAGATGCCGTTTTTGGGTACGGGCGCGATGCTACCCGCCGCCTGGGAAACCGGGGACCGCACTCTGATCACTACGATGGGGCGCCGCACCGGCAACATCTACATCAACTACGGATACAATGAGCCGCAGACCTATGAACCCCTCGTTCATGATCTGGTTTGGATCAATCTCGCGACGACGGCGAGTTACGATGAGACCCTGCCGGCCGCCGAAGGTGTGACCGGGACTCCGCCTTGGAATGTGGATTACACGGGGTATCAGCGAGCCGAGGCTGCGACGGCGCGGGACGCGGAAATCCGCGCATCGAGTGGCACGGCCTACGGCGTCCTCACGACAGAGACGGGGAGCATCAGCAACCCGTCGCCGGCGAAAACCGGTCTCAGGATCGCGTATTCGGTCAGCGAGTCTTCCATCGACGGGCACCCGGACTGGCACAACAACACTTCGGACATCAAGATCGTAGATCTGACGAGTGCTCGCGCGGCGAGCGGCGCCGGAGTGGCCTTGGCGGGGGCTTCGGACCCTTCGTTCCTCGAGTACTACCCGGCGTTTTCTCCGGATGATGCATTCGTGGCTTTCACCCGCGCTCAGGCGCCGACCAACACTACCCGCTGTCGACAAGGGAACCCTGTGGTGCAAACAGATCCGGAGGGCGCCAAGTGCGACAACTTCACCAAGGATCTGGGCGCGAACCCAGACGGCCCTTATTACAATCGCAACGGGGAGATTTACCTCGTTCCAAGCGCGGGCGGGACTCCTCACCGCTTGCGCGGAAACGATCCGGTGGCCTGCGGAGGAGAGGCGAGTCCCGGTGTGCTCAACAGTTGGCCCAAGTGGTCCTCCAAGGTGCGTGAGTATGAGGGAAAGAACTATTACTTCATCGTTTTCTCGTCCGCGCGCGCTTACGAAGGGCAGTTCAATCTGACTCCCACCACGTACACACCGCCGATCTTGACCAAGTCGTCGCACCTCTACATGAGCGTCGTGGTTCATGATCCAGTGAGCGGTGAGATCGTCTCCTACGCGCCCATTTACCTGTGGAATCAGAACTACCTGGCCACGGGACCCGACACCTACGAGCCCCTTCTCACCGCCAACCTCACCCCCGTGTGGGAAGATTTCTCGATCCCCTCGGTGCCGCCGGTCGTCGTAGTGGTGAAGTAGGTGGCAAAGTAGGTGCTGAAGTAAGCACGCAAAGAAAAGCGGGTGGCCTTTGGCTCACCCGCTTTTCTGTTTCTTGAGTCTTGTCCAATCGAACCGGGGGCCTTCTCACCCTGTCGACATGGCTGTACCGTCTTTGACCCCGGTACCCTTGTCGGCGGCGGGCTTCTCAGCGGCGTCGGTATCGTCCGATCCCTCAGGGGCTTCTTCCTCCGCGGGCTCTCCCACGAGGGACTTGAGATCCAACATTTCTTCCACGTTGGGCATCATGATGAGCTCGACGCGACGATTCTTTTCACGACCAAACTTACCACCGTTGTTGGCGACGGGATCGGTGTCTCCGTACCCGGACGCGCTCCAGAGCTTGCTGTCGAGGCCTCCGCCCGGTGATTTTTCATCACCCACGGGTGCAATCAGGTACAGGAGCACCTGCCGGGCGCGCATGAGCGAAAGGCCCCAATTGTCCTTGAATTCGCGGGTCGTCGCCACGGCCTTGATGGGTTGATTGTCCGTGTGCCCGGCGACTTGATAGGTGCGCTTGGCGAGATCTTCGTCTTCTCGGATGACCTTGGCCACCTTTCCGAGGATGTCCGTACCCTCCTTTTGCAAGGTGTCCTTGCCGCTAGCAAACAGCACGTCGCCTGGGAGTGAAATCACCATGCGATTCTTGCGAATGTCGATCTTCAGGCCGAGTTTGGTCAGCTCTTCGAGTTTGGCTCGCAGGCTTTCGAAGCGTGCCTTGATTCTTTCGAGCGCCGCGGCGCGATCCTTGTACTCTTGCAGGGCGGCCATGAGCTTGTTCCGCTCAGCGCCTTCCTCGTTCAGTTTGAAGCCCATGGCTTCGAGTTCTTTGGCCAAGGCCTCGGCCCGGGCGCGCGCTTCCTCGAGCTCAGCGTCCGCTTTTGCTTTTTCGTTGGCTAGAGCTTCGTACTTGGCGAGCTGGGCTTGCCATTCGCTCTCGCTGTGGCCGCAAGCGACCGCCGAGAGGGCAAAGGAGATGAGCAAGGGGCGAGAAATTCTGCGATGGAGGGGGGATTCTTTTTCCATGGCCTCGACTAACACAACTGAGACCGGGCTGGGACCCTGGTGCGAAATGGACGCGAGAGAGCGTGTTCTTTCACCTGGACGGCGGGCCAATCCTTCCAGCTGCTCTTCAAAATGTGCTGTAATCCTTCCCACATGACGTACGAAAAGCTTTCGACTCCGCTCCCGCGTCTGGGGATTTTGGGTGCGTCTCGCATCGTTCGCGCCGCTCTCATGGAGGAAGCGGCGGGCTTCGTCGAGGTGGCGGCGATTGCCGCGCGTGATTGGCAGCGTGCCGAAGCGTTTGCACGCGAGCACGACATTCCGAAGGCGTATGGTTCTTATCAAGAGCTCATTGACGATCCGACGATTGACTTGATTTACAATGCGCTTCCCGCATCAGGTCATGTGCCTTGGTCCTCGGCGGCGCTACGATCAAAAAAACATGTGCTGTGTGAGAAACCCTTTGCCCTCGATACACAAGAGGCAGAGGCTTGCGTCGCGCTCGCCCAAGCGGAAGGTCGCTTGCTCATGGAGGCGCATCATTGGCGGTATCATCCGCTCACTTCGGCGGCAGAGGAGGCGCTTTTGGGTCTTTCGTCTTTGCACAACCCCGTGCACATCGAAGCGACCTTCGTCGGCGGGTTGAACAACCCCGGAGACATCCGCTTGAGTCCGCTGCTCGGTCCAGGCGTTCTCATGGATTACGGCTGCTATACGATTCAGTGGTGCGACTGGGCTGCGGGGTGCATTTTTTCGGGGGCCCGTCGTCAGCCCGAGCAGCCAAGAAAGGGCGAAAACCCGAGCCGGCCCTTTCTTTTGAACTCTCAAATCAAGGAAGGAGAGCCTGGCGTGGATCTGGCGGCCGACGTGACGCTGGGGTTTGAGCCGCTTCCTCACGGGGAGGCGGAGTTTCCTGCCCTCACGGCGCACTTCACCTGCGACATGCAGGACAACACGCCCTTCCGGGCCTTCGTGCGGGTGACGTGTGGCGATACCGTCGTGCATTTTGAAAACCCGCTCAACGTCCGCGGCTCCTTTTTGACGGTCGAACAGGCCGGCAAGAAGACGCTCCTCGAACCGAGCGGGCTTACGACTTACGGCGGACAGTTGCGCGCCTTCCTCGGTGCTCTCAGTACCGGTGAACCACCGATCACTTCAGGCGCAAACATCATCCGCAGTCAGGCGCTCCTCGACGAGTGCTACCGGATGGGCGGACTTTTGACCCGCAAGGAACTCCGGGAGCAGGCGCTCGAAAAACCCTGACGTTCGAAAACCTGACGGCCGAGACGATAACCTGCGCCAGTCGCCAGATCTTGCCTATTTAGCTGTCAGCTCCAAGGAGATCTGCACCTCGTCGACGATTTTCTCCCCGGTTTTCTCCAGCGCGCCTTGAAGGAACTTGCCGGCGATGTCTCGGGGCTTCACGTCATGCTCCTTGAGCGAGAGCGAGAGCGGTTCGATCGTGCTCACCCGCACAGAGGTCGGAGCTTCCGGCGGTCCAGTGAACTCGACCTGGAGGCGGATCTTCTTGTTTGCGCTGACGCCATGAAGCCAGAACTCACCTTCTGCGAGCGCGCTCACCGTCCGCTTGCCGTCTGTTTCCGGCACTTGAGCGAGGGCGCTCGGCCCTTCCACGCTTATCTTTTTGATCGAAAAGCGCGCCCACCTGTTCTCCTCGCGCTGCTTTGCTTCGATGTCAGAACCTAAGGAGAGCCAGTTGAGGGCGTGCTCCGTTTGTTTCTTGTCCTTTCCTTCATCGTCGAAGGTGACGGTCTTGAGAGTGCTGAGATCGATGTCGACCCCTCCCGTCGTTTTCGCGAGATCATTCACATCGAGGTGAAGTGCTCCTCGCGCCTCTGTCGAGGCGCCCTTGATCTTTTCGAGAGGCGCGTCGATGAGAAAACTCGCCGTGGCCACCTTCTCTACCTTCAAGGTGCGTACCCCCTCCTGCTTGGGCTCCTCTTGGGGCGCAGAGGGTGGGGGGACGCGCTCGGTCGCTGGCGTTGGTGCAGATTCCTTCTTGTCACAAGCAGAGAGCCAAAGCGCGGCGAGAAGAGTGGAAAAGCGGGTGATCTTGAGTAGGTTGCGGTTCATGTGCCTTCCTTGATGGTTGGAGATACCGATAGCGCCGGCTTTCAGGAAATGCACATCGGCCTTGTCTGTGTAAGTGGATGTCGCCTGCTCAGGGGGCTCGCGGAAGCGCTTTTTGGCTTGGCCAGGTGGCCGAAATGACGCACAACGTGACCATGGCATTCTTTTCTTACCGCGCAGGTCTTCTCGGTACCTTCTCTGCTTTCGCCTTCATCGCGGCGTGCTCTGCCTCTTCGAATCAGGGGACAGCAGACTCCGGAGATGGTGACGGTCAAGGAGACGGCGACGGCGATGGCGACGGCAAAGGAGACGGCGACACCGGAGACGGCGACATCGGAATGCTCGGAGATGGCGATGGGGACGGTGACAACGTCTGCGAAATCATCCAGGCCACAAGCGAACCGAAACCTCCCGTGATCCTCCTTTTGCTCGATCAATCGGGCAGCATGAACGCCTCGGAAGGTGGGACGACGCGCTGGGCCGTTGCTACTTCTTCGCTCGACACCATCGTCAGTTCTTTCGAGGCGGTGGCGGAGTTTGGTCTCATCGGCTTTCCGACGCACTTGATCTCATCGGATCAAGATGCGGCGCAGACGTGCAACGCCGAGCTCAAGGCGCCGCCGGCTCTCAACAACCTAGCAGCGATTTCTTCCTCCATTCACTCCCAGGCACCCAGCATCGGCCACACGCCGGTGCGGGCGGCTCTCAACCTTGCCCGGACGGAGCTTCAGAAGCCGCTTTACGCCGAGAAGAACAAGTACGTCATTTTGGTGACGGACGGCTTACCGAATTGCAAGGGCATCGCCCCCTCGAGTTCCGCGACCACTGGCTTCGCCAACTATGAAGACCCTTCGGATGCCGTGACGGCGCTCACGGGTGATGGGGTGACGACTTATGTCGTCGGTTACGCCATCTCAGGTTTGAACGAGTGGAGCGAGGGCATACAGCATTTCGCCGAAACGTACGCGGACAACATGGCTGCCGCTGGTGGCACGGAGGCCCACATTCCGGTGAGTAGCGGGGCAGAACTGCAAACGGTCCTTTCCGACATCACTGCATCGATCGCTCCCTGCACCTTTGAACTCTCTGAGGCGCCGCGCGGAGGAGCCAGCTATGTGCGCGTTTCCATCGATGGTACGGACTACGCGCTCGACGATGCTTGGGTCCTTGAAGGCGAGACCACCGTTGTCTTGCACGAAGACGGACCCGCCTGCGCAGTGCTCCGGGACGGCGGCTCACACTCCCTCACCATCCAGGTGGAATGTGAGCCGGTCGTCGTGCGCTGAAACGCTGGAAGAGAGCGCACCACTTGGGTCGCTTACGCAGCACAAGTGCACCTTCAGTTCTGAACGTCAGCTCTGAACGAATTGCGCTTCGATTTCGATTTTCACAGTTTTGGCTACCAGAACACCGCCAGCTTCCAGAGCCTGGTTCCAGGTGAGTCCGAAATCTTCGCGTGGCAGACTCGCGCTCACAGAAACGCCTACACGATTGCTCCCCCAGGGATCTTTGGCCGGACCCGAAACATCACCCTTGAGCACCACGGATTTGGTCACTCCGCGAATGGTGAGGTCAGCGGTGATCTCCACATCATCACCGTTACGGCTGATCTTCGTGCTGACGAGCTTCAGCTTCGGGTGATTCTCGGCATCAAAAAAATCCGCAGACTTCAGATGCGTGTCACGTTGCTCAACACCAGTTTGCACCGATGCGGCGTCTACCTCCGCGCTCACCGTCGACTTTGAAAAGTCATCCAAGTCGATGTTTGCTTCCGCGCTAAACACCTCGAACTTTCCGCGGACGGTCGAGATCATCATGTGTTTGACAGAGAACTGAATTTGGGTGTGGGTGCTGTCGAGATTCCAGGTCATTGGTTTTTTCCTTTGTGGTTCTTTGCCATCTTGCTCCTCCCGAATGAAGCATCAATATCTCAATTGGAAACAGATTATTGTTTCAGTAGCAATAATGTTCTGCGGGCAAGTTCCGCCTACATTCCGCGCTCCGATTCAGCGCAGAATCTTCTCCATCGTCTTCCCCTTTGCCAGTTCATCGACCAGCTTATCGAGGTACCGAATCTTTCGCATCAACGGATCTTCGATTTCCTCGACGCGAATCCCGCACACGACCCCCTTGATGAGCGAGCTGTTGGGGTGGATGAGCGGCGCCTCTGCGAAGAAGGTTCTCAGATCGATCTCTTGCTTTATCTGACGCTGTAGCGCTGCCAGCTTGTAGCCCGTCAACCAACAAATGACTCGGTCGACTTCTTCTTGCGTTCGATTCTTCCGCGTCGCCTTTTCAATGTAGAGCGGATACAGCTTGGAGAACTTGATTGCGAAAATATCAAGTCTAGGCATCGTGGGTCCTTTGATCGGTCTGAGTTTAGAATGCTCTCACCCCTGAATCCAAGGACGCTGTGACGAAGCTGGAGCTGGCTGCACGAAGCCAAAGCTACGCCCCCAAGAGTGTACCTTTGGTGTACCTCACACGGTGGAGGACCGTGGGAAAACCTGGACTCCCTGGAATTGCTTCCGGCGAAGTCTTCTAGGTGTTTTTGGCTAAGTGTCGGTGCCCAGAGACAGAATCGAACTGCCGACACGGGGATTTTCAATCCCGGCGCCGAGAGGCGTAAGTGGCTGGGATCATTATGGGAAATTGGTTTTGGTACGGGTGGTGTAGCTTATTTGTAGCTTGTCGCTGGGCAACTCAGCCGCGCTCATCCAGGGACAGGTTTCGGGAAGAGGGCTGCCTCGATTAGAGCCTTCAGTTTCTTGGCGGAGTCGAACTGTGGATCGATTCGAAGGGTCCGCTCGGTCATTTCAAGAGCTTCCAGGTTCTTCTGTTCGATGTGCAGGAGATGGGCGAGATTGTGCCAAGCGAACTTGTAAGTCGGATCGGCAGCGATCGCCGCGCGGTATAGCCGTTCTGCTTCAGGTCTGTCAGTTGGCGCGCGAAGCCGCCCAAGGACCGTCAACGCCGGAGCATAGCCAGCATCGTGCTCCACGGAGGCGGTGAACAGGGCTTCGGCTCGCTCAGTTCGCCTTTGCTCCAAGGCAAGCCGGCCGGCGGTGTACAGAGCCATTGCTTGCCCCCGCGCCGACTTGCCTCTGGAAGATGCCAGCACTTGCTTGATAACTACTTCGGGCGGAGCGTTCTCGTAGTCGATCGACAGTTGCTCCATGGCATTTCTTGCTTCATCGAGCTCTTGAAGGAGGATGGCCTTCTCCCTCGCGAGAGCGCGCACCTCCATTTCTAGTGCATATCGTTCTTTTGAGATCGTATCCTTCTCAGCGTTCAGCTCGCCCTTCTTCGTTTCAAGAAGCTTCACCTCGTCGAGCGCTTTCTTTGCCTCAGTTCCGTAGTGCCAGAAAATGCTAAGCAAGACGCCGGTTCCCAAGACCAGCACGAGAAACGAAGTCTTGCGCGGTGGCTTGGGCGCCCGAGCGAGCAGAGTTGGTGATTCCAACTGAGATTTTGCAGCTTTCTCAACCATGCCGACAGTCCTTGAGACAACGCTCGGCGAATAGTTTGCATTCCGCGACGACCGCGAAGGGAAAATCCGAGGGTTCTCCGTATGCCGATGCGCGCTGCGTAAGAGCGGTGCCTGCCCTAAAGCGCGTGTAGACCAAGGTGCCTTTGCCGTAGGACATGATGTACATGATTGAAGGAACGAGCCCTACTGCGCTGCCGAGCACGAATTGCTTTGGTGTCGGCGCGTCAACGTTGATGCTCCAGCCTACGACACAGCCCAAAACAGTCAGCACAAACGAAATGGCGAAGTAGACAGCCATGGTGTGTCTGTTGCCTATGACGCAATTCAGTACCCGTTGGAATAGGAAGTCGACGCTTCCGAGCGTGGAGTCGTTGGTCGGTGGTGGAGCGTTGACCGCTCTTAAAGCATCCGGAGGTGTCTGACTACTGGTCGTCGACGGGCCGTGTGGAGGGATTTCCCCCAACAATTCCCTGAGATAGGCGGCAGCAACCAGGGCAGCGTACCCCTGCCAGGTCTTGTTCTTTCGCTGATTACTGTAGTCGCAGGTGCCGCGAACGACGTAGTAGCCTCGTCCCGCCCTATGAGCCGCGTCGGCAAGGCCGGACCCCTCCATTTCGATGGCGAGAGCCTTGCAGTTCTTTCGAATAAGTTCCCGCTCCGCTTCGTCCTTCACGACCGAGTTGCCTGAGGCGATGATACCGCTGAATACACGTGGTTGTCCCTCGCTTCTCGCGGAATCCTCGGGGTGGGCGACGCGCCTGTTTTCAGCGTCATACAGAACATCGGTGTCTGGCGGCGGACGCTCTACCCCTCTCAGTTGAGATCCGCGGGCGATAGTCCGTTGCCAGGAAGGAGCGCCCAGCATCTCGGATACGGTAAGTCGCTTCGCCGCAAGGACCAACTCGTCTGCGGGAGCGCGAGGAAGGGAGAGATACTCGTCGTCCTCGCCGTCAGGTCGCTTCTTCTTGAAGTCATGTTGAACTACGCCGCCAGGACCGGTTGTGACTATGTCGCCGAGCCTGACATGTTTTGTGGCATCGGTCGGCGACGGAATCGCTCCCGCGATTCCACAGAAAACTAGCAATTGCACTCCCGGAAAATCTGCGACGGCCTCAGTAGCAGAGATGGCGCATTGCGTGTTGTTGTAGCTTGAGAGAACCTGAACGGCGACGTGGTGTTTTCCTCCCCCCTGCGCCGGAATCGTACCGCGCGTGTATTGCCGACGTTCTGGCTCGACGACCTCGTCCTTGGGTTCTTCGAGCATACAGATTACGGCCGCATTCTCGATCTCGACAACGGTAAAGATCACAATCGTGGGTTGGGTCACGGCACCCTCGTCTGCAACTCCGCTAGGACGTCCACGATCTGTTGAAGCTCACCTAGGAGGACCATGCCGCGCCGAGGATACCCATAGGTATGTGTATTTGGACAGCGCGGTCAGTCGGCATGGTGGAAAGACTCTCCTGCCGGATTTCGATAAGTCCTCGCCCGTCGCTGTCGTGATCGCCGTACCCACTTGGGCGGGGCGCCTTCAAGCGACGACGCGCGCCCGCGCGGATCCATGTCGAGCGTCGTGCCCGCTAGCCTCATGCGGATCGGCCTCTGAAGCCCAACGCGCAGATCCTCAGGCTAGACCTCCTCAGTTGGAGGGTGGACTCCGGTAGTGACCTCGTACATGCGTCCCGTCCTTCTTGGTGTAGGGCTGCACCCACACGGTCCTTGAGGCGCCGCTCGTTGTGTTCGATCCGGTATAGCGCGGCACCATGCTCGTGCTTGCGGCTGGCTGGACGTTGGTGGCCGCGACCGTCGTTCGTGGAAATGATGAAGCGAGAAGTTCGGGCGGATTGCTTCCCTCTAGGCACGGACCCGAGACGATCTCACGAGTGTCGAGGCGCAGCAAGGGGCCCTGCTCCGGAGTCGGTGGCGCTCCGGCCTTGTAGGCTCCCGCGATCTGACGCTCTCGCGTCCTCGCTGGCAAGTCTTCGGGCGCCGAGTTCGGGATCAAGGCGAGAAGGTAGAGAGCCCGTGAGTGGACGTCGCGGCTACGAAACGCACCGGTGTGTACTAGCCCGAGAACCTTGTCGGAACATGCCAGGGCATCCGAAGGATGCATGGTTTCGCGCGGTGGTGCGGGTGCCGTGAGGGGGGCATCAGGCAGCAGAGCAGTTGCGGAGCGCTCCTGGGCTGGTGGCGGCGTCTTGGAGTTCGCGAGCCCAGCGAGCATCGCCCCTAGGCCAAAGATCAGTGCCGCGATTCGTCCTGTCATACTCATCCGCCTCCTTTCGACGCCGAGCCACTCGGCGTCATCCTCGATGGGCGTAAGCATCAGACATGCCAAGGTTGGAACCCCCGCGGGGACCGAAAAAATTGCTAGACGTTCACGAGGCACAACCGGGGGTGCATCTCCGTCCGCGTCCGTGTCCGGACGTATGTCCGGACGGGGCACAGGAGTTGCTGAGCGGGCAGACGCAGATTTTGGCGCCCAGCCCGGTTGATGTAGTGTACTTGAAGGATGCCCATCGACCTCTGCGACTACGAAAAACGCGTCCCCGAGGCGGTGCGACTTCACTGGCTCGCCCGCCACGCGGCAGCCAACAAGGAGGGAAAGAAGATCGACCAAGGCACCCGTGGACAGGTGACAGGCGGCAAGCACCTGGGCCCGCTAGCCGCTTTCTTTGTCGATGTGATCAAGGCCAATGGGGTCAAGAGTCCGGACATTCACGTGAACGGACCTCTGCTCACTCTCCCAGGGTTCTTTCGTCCGACGAAGAACTGGGACCTGGTTGTGATGAACGGCCACCAACTGATCGCCGCGATTGAATTCAAGTCGCAGGTGGGCTCCTTCGGGAACAACGCTAACAATCGCGCTGAAGAGGTGATTGGGCTGGGGGTCGATCTTTGGAGGGCGCATCGCGAAGGAGCATTCGGTAAGGGCGCTCCGATGCCCTTCGTCGGGTACTTCTTTCTCTTGGAAGACAGCCCAGTCGTGTGGAAGAAGGCGCGCGAACAAAAGCTGCACTTCCCGGTCTTGGAACCGTTTAGGGGAGGCGTTTCTTACGCGCAGAGGTACGAGATCCTGTGCGAAATGCTGGTGCAAGAGAAGATCTTCACCGCTGCTAGCGTGATCCTTTCTACGGCGAATGCTGGCCTTGACGGATCGTACAAGGAGCTTTCTGAAGCGACCTCCGTCAAGCGATTCGTTGCAACCCTAGCGGGGCACGTCGCAACGGCTGTTGCTGGTTGAGACTCCATTTTTTTGGCAACTTCTACTCACCCCGACCGAGGCCGACTTTGAGATGCAACAGGAGCTGCCAATATTTCGAGCCTTTACCGAATCGCACTACGACGTAGGCGATCGCAGTTCCGGGCTGAGCCATGGGGTTGTGATGACGCGCCGCCACATCGTGGAGCTGATCCTCGATCTCGCGGGTTACACTTCAGATCGGCCACTGCACAAACTGCCCTTGGTTGAACCCTCGTGCGGGCATGGAGCTTTCGTAGCGGTCGCAGTGGATCGCTTGCTGATCTCGTCGAGGCGCCTAGGAATCGATCCGGAGACGCTAGGGAAAGCGATCTGCGCGATTGAGGTGGATGCCGAGACGCTGGCTCTCGCCAGGGAGAATGTACGTGGCGTGTTGCTTCGTCGCGAGGTGGCGCCCGAGACCGCAGAAGCCCTCCTCGATTCCTGGTTCAAGCAGGGTGACTTTCTTTTCCAACCCCTCGAACCCCGCTTCGTTTTCGCAGTGGGAAATCCTCCCTACGTGCGCATCGAACAGATTCATCGCGATTTGCAGCGGGAGTATCGCGCCAAGTACTCGACCCTCTACGATCGGGCAGATCTTTACGTGGCGTTCATCGAACGCTCGCTGCGGCTACTGACAAAGGAGGGGCGCCTTTCCTTCATCTGCGCGGATCGCTGGACCAACAACAAGTACGGAAAAGTTCTCCGAAAATTGGTTACCACGGAGTTCTGCACCGACGCCTACGTTCGGATCGAGGGGGGATCACCCTTTGAGGAGGAGGTCACCGCATATCCCTCCATTTTCCTCATGCGAAACGGCGTCGCGCGGGAGACCCGCGTATTCACGATTGCCGGTGACGACGAAGCGGCTGCGGCAGATCTGGTCGTAGAGTTTGAAGGGTCACCTTCCGACATGAAGCGGGGCTCCGCCTACGGTGACTGGTTCAAGGGCGAGGAGCCATGGACTCTCACGGGCGCCGCGCACAGGGCCACTCTGCGCCTGCTCGAAGAGCGCTTTCCGACTCTGGAGAGCGGATCGACTTCGGTCAGCATCGGCATCGCGACCGGCGCCGATAAGGTCTTCGTTGTCCCGTCAAACCTGGACGTGGAGCCCTCTCGACTCGTGCCGGTGGTCATGAGGCGTGACATCAAGAAGGGCGTCATCGAAGACGCGCAGCGGAGCGTGATCAATACCTTCGACGATGACGGCAAACTCATTCGCCTGGAAGACTTCCCGAAGTTGGCGGAATACTTTGCGAAACACGAGGCGCAGATCAGAAAGCGGCATGTGGCGAAGAAGTCGCCCTCCTGGTTCAGGACCATCGATAAACTGCATCAAGATCTCCGAACCCGGCCCAAATTGCTCATCCCCGACATCGCGGGCGCCACGGAAGTCGCCCTGGATGAGGGCAGGTTCTATCCGCATCACAATCTCTATTTCGTCACATCGGAGGAGTGGGACATGGAAGTGCTCGGAGGCCTGCTGAGTTCTCGAGTCGCACTCTTCTTCATCTGGTCCTATGCGACGAAGATGCGCGGAGGTTACCTCCGGTTCCAGGCTCAATATCTCCGCCGCATTCGCGTCCCGAGGCCAGAGTCGATATCATCCACCTTGTGTGCAGAGATCGCCGCCGCGTTTCGAGCGCGAGATTTTCAGGATCTGGACCGGCTGTCGCTCGCGGCATACGGGCTCAACAAGCTTCCTGAGTTCGATTTCGTTGATACGCGGAGTTGAGAATCATTTCTCGGGATCGCAGGAGATGCCCGAGGCGTAAATGTCCGATACTCTTAAACCTTGCGACTCAGTTGAGGTGTCCTCGGTCTGCTCGGGGTAGATTGTTGCGGCGTTTGCGAACGCTCCCTAGGAAAGCATGCTCCCATGGCCAACACCACTTTTGTATGAATTCACTGCTTTTTTGTTCCTCGATTCGAGGGCAGACAAAAAACGTCCCATCAAAGTGGTCCCGATCCTGCGGTGGGCTAGCCTTGATAGGTGATGGCCGATCCCAGTTTCAGTCGCACCGCACCCGCCAGCCCCGCCCGAGCAAAGTTCCTTCGTTCAGCCTCTGCGCGAGCGCTGGAGCTCAGTCGGCGCACGCGCCACGTGGAAGGGCTGCTTCGAAACTGGGGCCTGGATGACGGGGAGGCCTCCGCGTGGGTGCTGGCATTCGTCGATGAACAAGACCCCTTGATGGTGTTGCCCGAATGGCTCCGGGCAGGGTGGCGGGATCCGCGCGTCGTTCAAGATTGCTTGAGAATTTGCGGTTCGCGTGAGGCGTCAGAGGCCCTGATTGACTTCCTTGAATGGGAAACGTCGAAGCCGTGGGACTCAACAGTACCCGGCGCACTTCTTGAAGCAGCCCAGCGCACCTGACCTACCACTATGCCCCTTTCTTGGCCCCAATGTGCTGTAGAGAGCGAAAATGCGCTCTATGGGTGCACCGGGGGAGATTTCTGAGCTGGTGGAGCGCTTCGAGCGCAACATCGATGCGTATAAGAAGGGCGCGTACAACGAGACCCAGGTCCGTCGAGAGTTCGTTGACCCATTCTTCGAAGCCTTGGGGTGGGATGTATCGAACAAGGCCGGCAGCGCTGAGGCCTACAAGGATGTGGTTCACGAGGATGCGATCCGTGTTGGAAACTCGGTCAAGGCCCCGGACTACTGCTTTCGAGTGGGAGGTACTCGGAAGTTTTTTGTCGAGGCAAAGAAGCCGAGCGTCAACGTCCGGACGGACGCACATCCCGCGTATCAGCTGCGACGCTACGCGTGGTCTGCGAAGCTACCCATCTCAATATTGACAGACTTCGAAGAACTTGCCGTTTACGACTGCAGCAGTCGTCCCGATCAAGGAGACTCTGCAAGCAAACAGCGTACGCTCTATCTCACCTACGATCAGTACGAGGACAGATGGGGGGAGATCGAGAGCGTCTTTTCGAAAAGGGCCGTGTATGAAGGGGCTTTCGACAAGTACGAGATATCGCTGAAGGGCAAGCGCGGAACGGAAACGGTGGACGAGGCATTTCTAAAGGAAATGGACTCTTGGCGCCTCTTGCTTGCGAGAAACATTGCCCTTCGCAATCCGAACCTCTCACTCCAAGACCTAAACGAGAGCGTGCAGCGAATTATCGATCGCGTCGTCTTCCTCCGCATTTGTGAGGATCGAGGAATTGAAGACTACGGGCGCCTCCAGTCCATCGCTCCGAAGAAGGACTCCTACGCCGAGCTATGCACGCTGTTTGAGAAGGCAGATGCTAAGTACAACTCCGGGCTGTTCTACTTCACGCACGAGAACGGCCGTGCTTCGCCAGTAGATTTAGTGACCCGCGACTTGAAGATCGATGATTCGGTCGTGAAGGGCATCCTTTCCAAGATCTATTACCCGGAGAGTCCCTATGAATTCTCCGTCCTGCCTGCCGACATTCTCGGCAAGGTGTACGAGGAGTTTTTGGGCAAGACCATTCGTCTGACCAAGGGACGCCAGGCGAAAATCGAAGAGAAGCCTGAGGTCAGGAAGGCCGGTGGGGTCTACTACACGCCCGCCTACGTCGTTGAACATCTCGTCAAGAACACTCTCGGGAAACTCTTGGAGGGCTCTACTCCGACGAAAGTCGCGAAAATCCGAGTGCTCGATCCAGCATGCGGGTCCGGATCCTTTTTGATCGTCGCGTATCAGCGGCTGCTCGATTGGCATTTGGAATGGTACGTGAACGACGGAGCAGAGAAGCACGCTAAGGGTAAGTCCGTCGCGCTATTCCAAGGTCGGCGCGGGAAGTGGCATCTCACGGTCACAAAACGTAAAGAGATTCTCCTCAACAACATTTACGGGGTGGATCTCGACCCTCAGGCCGTCGAGGTGAGCAAGCTATCACTTCTGCTCAAGGTCTTAGAAGGTGAAGTCGAATGGCTCAAGAATCTGAAACTCTTCGAAGAGAGAGCCCTGCCTGATCTCGGCAAGAACCTCCAATGCGGGAACTCGCTCGTCGGCTTTGACTTCATCGGTTCGTTGCCCACTAGCGCTCTCACAGGTGAATCCGAGGTTCTTGAGACGGTTCGAACCTTCGACTGGAAGAAGAGCTTTCCCGCTGTTTTCGAGGACGGCGGGTTTGACGTCGTTGTCGGGAACCCTCCGTACCTTTCCTATGCGGGTCGCCAAAAGGTAGAACTTCCCGGTGTCGTGAAGTCCTACTTCGAGCAAATCTACAGGTGCTCTGGCTGGCCGACGTCGCATTCGTTCTTTATCGAGAAGGCTGTAACGGATCTTTCCCGAAGGTTTGTGGCTTTCATTGTGCCGGACCAAGTCGGGCACCTGGACGGATACTCGTCACTGCGCAGCGTCGTCGGCACGCAGAGCAAGATCGCGGAGGTAAAATACTGGGGTGAGAAGGTCTTTAAGGGCGTCACCACTCCGGCTCTGACGTTCGTGACGGACCGAAATGCGCAGGGGAACACACGCATCATCGAGCTCAGCGGCGCGGAATATGACGGCGAACTGCGACCGGGTGCCTCATGGTTTCTGTCTCCAAAAAGAGATCTGGTCGAGCGCCTGAGCGAGGGGTGCTTCAGCGTGCAGCCGTTCGTGAAAGACTGTGGGATCCGGACAACGGCAGCAAAAGAGCAGGTGTTTCCGCTCAGCGAGTTCAAGGCCGGAGATTTGGTTGTTCTGGAGGGGAAGAGAATCGGTCGATATTGGTGCAGCTCGCCGACAAAAGTGGTCCGGCCCAAGGGCGACGTGCACCGTAGCACTGAGGCGAACTACGATGCTGCGCGGTTCCTCATCCGGCAGACGGCTGCATATCCGATCGTCGCCCCACACAAGTACACCAAATACTTCAGAAACAGCGTTCACGCGCTCCTGGAACCCGGAGGCGAGATGGATATCCGCTACCTCGTGGGGCTTCTCAACTCGAAGGTAGTTCGGTTCTGCTACGTCGCGCTCACGCGAGAGGCGGGACAAAAGGCGTTTCCGCAGGTGAAGCTTGGGGCCCTTGCGAAGCTACCTCTCAAGAATGTGGACCTGACGCAGAGGAAGGACCAAAAGGTTCATGACGACGTAGTCGAACATGTTCAGGCGCTTCTCGACCTGCAGGAAAGCCTTGAGGCGGCGGTGGGTCGAAGCTCGGATAGTATGAGACAGAGAATTACCGCACTCGATGAGCGTTTGGATCGCCTTGTGTTCAGCCTCTACGGGCTCTCGGAGGAGGAGATCTCTCTGGTCGAGCAGACGTTGTCCGAGGTTCCGGATACGCCGGACTTTCCTGATGCGGCCGACTACGCGCTCAAGGGCGGAGTGATCAAGGCGATTCCTCCGAAGCAGCTCGTTGCGCGCAACGCCTGATTCAAATCCCCCGGCAAACCGCCGGCACCACACAATCTCCGACGCACGCGCCCGCGCGGGTGAGGCGTTCGACGGTGCGGTTCCAGGGGCCGGTTTCGGCGAGACAGTTGGACCCGACCCGGGACTATGAGGTGACAGGGTCGTCAAGCACAAAGAAGTCCCGATCTCGCTCTCGTGGGCGAGGTCATAGTGATTTTTTGAAGCCTCAATCAAAGCAGTAGCGGGTTGTCTCAATCGACTATCCGCGCTCGCAATGGCGCATGGGGGGTGATCCGTAGGTTGTGCCGCAATCGTTGCTACGAAGTCAGGGCAGCCAAAGCTGCCCCGCCGTGCCTGGGTCACCGCGGTCATAACTTCTGGACAACCAGTACCGCAAAGTACTGAAGCCTTGGAGTAGGAGGTCAGCTGCTGGGAGCAGTCGACGGAAGCTCGAGGGCTGCACGCCGTGAATCGTAGGTGGTCTGGTCTCGCCAGATGGAGAAGAGAATGCCAGCAAGCTTTCTTGCTAGTGCCGTGGCAGCGATGCAGCGATTGCGTCGAGCCGCGATGTTGAGGGCCCATTTTACCATGGGGTCGCCCGGTCTCGCGCGCATGGCGCTCCAAGCGCCTTGCACCAGGGCCATGCGTAGGTCCTGGGCTCCCGCTTTGGTGATTCCGGTGCGCTGCTTGCGCGTCGAGCTGGAGTTTTCGCCGGGAGTGAGTCCTAAGTAAGACATCACGTCGTGTGCATGGGCAAAGCGCGTCGGGTCGTCGATGGCAGCAAGAAATCGCAGTGCAACGACTGGCCCTACGCCCGGTACGGTCATCAATCGTTGGCAGACAGGGTCGTTGGCAGCCAGTTGCTTCAGTTGCTCGTCGGCTTGCTTGATTTGCAGCACCAAAGTCTCGATTGAGCATAGGACCTGCTCGATGTGCATCGGGATCCCGTCTGGGCGCTGCAAGAGCCGCTCGCGCACTCGTTTCACAAGTATGCTGGCTTCGCTTTTCTTGAGCACGACTGCTTCCGAGCGTAAGTAGCCCCGCACATGATTGGTCAGCTTGGTGCGGGTTTGCACGAGTATCTGGCGACTGTTGCAAAGCTTCTTGAGTTCTCGGGAAGACAGCGAAGGCAAGTGCACCGAGGGTAAGTCCATGCGCGTCGAAACTTCGCTGAGCTTCCGAGCGTCGCGCTCGTCCGTCTTGATGCCTCGCTCGCCGACGCCGAGCACTCGCACCATCGTGGCCGGCACAATCCGGACCTCGTGCCCCTCGGCTTTGGCTGCGTCGGCTACATAGAACGCTTCGGCCGATGTCTCGACGATGATGCGACTGGGCTGTGGCTGCCGCGCAAAGAATCGCGGGAGCTCCGCCGTGCGCATCTTCTGCTCCTTGAGGATTTCCCCTTGAGCATTGCGAATACAAACTTGGGATTGAATTGAACCGAGATCGATGGCTACATGTTGCATGGCTGGTCTCCTTCGTTTGCGCTAACAGCGCGTCTTTTTTTTGAGGCACAAGCAATTGTGACTTCGTTGCGAAGGAGATCAGCCTTTCTTTCCTTGAGTTCTGTCACCTCATCCCATCTTTGATGTGGTTCGCAAATGGCTAGTGAATCGTGAGACGCACCGAGTCTCGGATTGGCATCACGGTTGTTCGGCTTACAGACGGAACGGTGAATTATTGGGAGGCCAACGTTGCGTCCCGAGACACGAGCTGCCGATACGGATGCCCCCCAACACGCTCGTGTCGTGAGCGCCGTTCCGCTCCGCTCGGCCAGGAAGAATTTACGATTCCAAGCGTAGAAGATGGACCACAATGGCAATCTTCCCGTTCAACCGAGAGTCAGTACTCGCCGGCTCCGAGCGGGCACCCGGGCTGTACGTGATTGGGAACCTTAAGCGGGGGCTCTTGGTGCCCCTTTATGTCGGGCGCTCGGACTCCGATGGCTCTGGCCGGGGGGGACGGAATGGTGTGAGAGGACGCTTGCTTGAGCACCTCGGCCGCGACGACTGGCTCCCGTTCCTAAATCACCGCACTCATTTTGCGGTCTCCCAGATCGACGACCCAGAGAGCAATTTCGAGGCAGAGGCTTGGCACTATCACCACTATCGACTTCCGCTCAACGGTGGATGGGAAAGGGGAAGTCGGTCGGGCCATCCGGATCGACCTCGCCATTCCCCCTTCGTGTGCCCTGAGCCTGGGTGCCACCACCACCATGCTCGCACGGCCGCAATCGCGGCTGCTATGTCGATGCATGCAAGGGGCCAGAAGGGATTCCGTTTTGACTGGGCCTCTTGGCGCAGAAGGATGGCGGTCGCTCAGTGGGGCTACGGCAGCGACCCCCAGGGAGAGTTCAAGGGCATACTCGTCTCACCGCTGACGCGACCGATACGTCGGGTCAAGATGGACGCTTCGTGGAACATCTTCTACAGGACCGTGATTCAGGTTGGTGAAAAGTTGAGCCACCTCCCTGCTGAGACGTTTCGTGATCTTCGCGAGGGGCCGCGCGCATACTAAGCGCAATGACCTGCCCCCCTGAAAGTCTCCGGGTAGGTGGGAGTGGGAGTTCTGCGAATCCTTAGGTCAGAAACCGGACAGGCCCCTCCGACACCTTACCTTGGGAGTATGCAGCCGGAATCCATCTCGTCACCAGCCCAGAGGGCTCAGCTCCACAACGACAGACTGATCACCATCTACTCGGAAATCCTGGCCGAATCCGGCTCCGAACCGCCCCACGACCCAAAGATCGCCGAGTCCATCGGCAAATTGGGGGCGGGAGTCCTGCAACTCGTCGAGATGGGAGCGACCCCGAGGATCGAATTTGCGCTGGAGACCCTCCTGCCGCTTAGGCGGCGAGCTGGCCTTGCCCTGCTTTTCGTCAGAGACACGCAGGCTCGTGTCGCTGGTGGGGGTGCGGCCGGTGACGTGGTTGGCGCGGAGCTCGCGAAGGCATTGAGGGTATTGGACTCTTCTTTCGATGGGTGGGAGACCCCGCTGGGTCCACGTGCGTACGACTTTGCCGAGCTGGTGGCGAAGCTGGGAGCATTTGACCGCGCACGAAACATTCGGAGGAACTACGTGATGGTGACCCAACGGTTTTTGAGCGATGCGGCAAAGACCGTGGAGCCGGCAGACCTTGCCGCGTGGCGCAAGGTCACCGATCTTGCAGACTACCTCTGCACTCGGCTTCACGACCTCAAGCTACTGCGTCTTGTAGGAGCCCGGGATGCGCGAATGGTCGCTCTCTGCCTGGCTGTCTTGTCCAGCACTCGGGATGCTGAGCAACTTGCCGCGTTTATCGACGCGCTGTACGTACGGGAGGCACGAGAGGCCGACCTGATTTCATCCATCGAGCTCTACGCCGAGCGCGTCCAGGGCACCGAGGCGCTTACGGAGCGGCGAGCGCTGGCCCATGAGCTGAAAGCGGTGCTTGCTAGGCAGAATGAGCACTTTCAGGTGGTTTCGGTTGAGGAAGTGGAACGCGCCTTAGGAGCGGTGACCCTGGGGGCGCGCGGCCGAGGCGCTTACGGCCCTGCGCGTGCCTATTTGTCTCTGCTCAGCAGCAACGGTGGAAGTGGGACCCGAAAAGACCGGTGGTGACAGTGCCCCAAATAGAGCTATAAACATCTGTAATCATTGCTCTTTAAGTGGCGCAGCGCCCAGCGCGCGCCGAGCCCAGTACAGCGAGAGGCGCCTCCGCGTGCGTGGCACGGTTTTGCGTTTCCGGCCTAAAGCAAGGCGTTTATGAATGGCGGTAGCGTGCGGACCAAAAGCACGGCATGCGCGTGCGCTCGGTCGAATCGCGATCGCTCGGCCTGAGCGTGGAAGCGGAGCATTCGCCGGGCTCGGAAATGGGCTTTTTGGGGCCTACGCGCTAGAGCGGAATTCTAGTGCGCTTGGCGCCTAGCGTGTTTACACTGGGTGTAGGCCACGGCTAGCCGTGCTGCCGCCAAGAGAGCAACACCCATGGCCACCGCACTTCAGAGTCAGCCGCCCCCCATCACGCGGGGGAAAGCGAAACCCCATACTGCTGATCTGCCGCACATCCGCGAGGCAGTGCAGGCGGTGCAGGCGGGGGACGCCCGAGAGATCACCCAAGCCGAGCTAGAGCACTGGGCCGAAACAGGCGAATGGCCCGAGTCGCGCGACTGAACCCGCCGTTCAAAAACGCACTTGATTCAGCCCTTGGAAACGACGCGCCGTCGCGCCGTCGCGTCATGGGCGCGATCGGGCGTGTGACTAGTGCGGAACGCCTACCCTTGCCCGCGGATCGCGAGGCACTCCTACCATGGCCGGGCGGGCTCGGGTGGGTGCATGAGGTCAGAGAGCTTCGGCTCTGGCTTCAGTACCAGTTCGACGATCAGCACGTCACCTTCATTTCAGTGTGGCAGCGCCCTCCCGTATTCGTTGACGAGTAGCCCCGCGCTTCCACTTGTCCCGCTATGTCAAATTGAACAATGCGGCGCGGGCGCTACTTTTGAAAGTATGCCCCAGCCTCCCGCACGTCGGCAAGCCCTTCAAGCCTTGGCGCCCGAGCAACGTAAAGCGTTGCAAGCCTTGGTGAGAGGCGCTCCGATCGAGCGCATAGCAGAACTGTTGTGCACTTCGATCCCGGCCGCTGAGCGCTTCGCTCGCGACCCCTTCGCCTCTGTTGGGTACAAGGGGCCGCGCTATCACGACGGCGCGGGCGTCTAGTTCCGCGCCACGCGTTTCAGCTGAACGCGTGCGATCGGTCGCGTCCCGCTTTCGCGTTCAGGTGGAGGCGCCGCCAGGCAATCGGGGCAGCGCATGAAAGGCTCCCTAACCCCGAGCAAGACGAACCAGCCCTTAGGTGGTGAAAGCCACTCCGCGCCGTAGGGCCCGAGCGAAGCCGCGTGCAATTCACCCGGGGCCTTGCATCCGCAAGCGGTGCACTTGCAATCGAGCTTTGCGCGCCGGCTCATGTTTGGCGGGAGTTCCTCCGAGGTATCGCCGCTCACGCTCCACCGCCTTGCGCCGTTTCGGCTTCCCGCCTTGCGCGCCGCGCATCGATGGCAAGCGCCTCCAATTCGTGAAGCTCGGCTAGCAGCCGCGCCGGGGTCGCGTCATTTGAGACGGCCGAGAGGAACGCTTCGCGCGTCGCGGCGGTCCTCACTTCGATGGCCTCGAACTCGGCTTGCGAAAACTCGGACAAGCCCGGCCCCACGCTCCCGAATGAGTACACCCGAGGTCTTCCGCCGTTCTCTCCCGCCGCTGGTATGAGGTACAGCGTCACGCTTGCGCCCGAGCAGTCAGGCCAGCCCCCTACATCGATTTGAATTGTCATTCGCGTTCTCCAAACGCGAGGTCATGCGCGGCCCAATGCCCCGCCATGCCCCGCCTTCGAAGTTGCGACGCACGGCCACGGCTCCGAGGGCGGGGCACGGCCTAGGGGCGAGCTTCTCTCAAGGGCCTAAAGGTGGCCGCTTGGACGTCGCGTCGATTAAGGTAGCCGGTGGGGTAGCCGCTCGCGGTTTCGCGTTTCGCGTATTCGCTTAAACCCCTTGTTTTTCCAGTGCCCAGAGACAGAATCGAACTGCCGACACGGGGATTTTCAATCCCCTGCTCTACCGACTGAGCTATCTGGGCGTAAAAGATAAGGTCTTTTTTTAAGGGGCCGGGTACTTAGCTCACGCCTCCGGGCGGAAGCAAGCATCTGCGCCTGATTTCTGTACGCTTGGGGGTGATGCCTGACGAAACCCCAGAAAACCCGCGGACCTGCGCCGATTCACCCGACACCACGCTCTCCACGCTCTCCACGCTCTCCACGATCCTTTCCCTCGGGGTTCTCTGCGTCATCCGGCTGCCTTCGAGCACCGGGCTAGTGCAGGCCGCCCAGGCGGTGATGCGCGGCGGTGTGCGCGCCCTGGAAATAACCCTCACGGTGCCTGATGCCCTTGAGCAGCTTGAGCGCA
Organism: uncultured Polyangiaceae bacterium; assembly: GCA_964392575.1. Taxonomy (GTDB): domain Bacteria; phylum Myxococcota_A; class Polyangia; order Polyangiales; family Polyangiaceae; genus NIC37A-2. Next base: position 6,492 of record CAYMQT010000003.1, on the reverse strand, counting down.
TCGCTGGAGAAATTCCCGAGGCACTCCTCGGCGTTGGGACGGTGACACGCCCGGACCAAGTGGGGCCAGCCGTCCGCGCCGGGGCGAAGTTTGTCGTTTCGCCCGTCTTTGATCCGCAACTGATTGCCGAAACCCACGCCGAAAATGCGCTCGCCGTGACGGGAGCGCTGACTCCGACGGAGATGTTTCGTGCCGCCGATGCGGGTGCCGACTTGATCAAACTGTTTCCGGCTGGGCACCTCGATCCTTCGTACCTAAAGTCGATTCTTGCTCCGCTTCCGGATTTGAAAGTGGTGCCGACGGGCGGCATAGATGAAACCAACGCGGGAGCCTGGATCCGGGCGGGCGCGGTGGCCGTCGGTGCGGGCGGTTCGCTGATGGATCCGAGCCTCTTTTCGGCCGGAAATTTCGCTGAGATTGAAGCGCGGGCGCGGGCACTTGTGGAAGCGATCCGTGGAGCGCGGGCGCAGCTCGAAGAGCGCTCTAAGAGCTGACCCAAAGATCGGCTAGGGTGAGGTCATGGGCGAGAACCCGTGGAAATCTGAAGGCTACTTCCATCAGCTGCTGCAAAAGTCGATCGCCGCCGGCGCGCGCGACATTCATTTGAAAGTGGGTCAGCCGCCTGGCGCGCGGGTGAGGGGAGATCTCGTCTTCTTCCGGCTCGATGAGCTTGCGCCACAGCACACCCGCAGTATCGCTGAGCATCTCATTTATGACGAAGACGTGCTTTCGAATCTGAACGATCTGCGCGAATACGACAGCTCGTACGAAGTGTTGGGACTGGGCCGGTTTCGTGTGAACGTCTATCGACAGCGCGCGTCGCTCGCCATCGTGATGCGCGTGATTCCGGAAAATGTGCCCAGTTTGGAAGATCTGGGCGCGCCCAAGATCTGCGCTCAACTCGCGGAAAAAGAGCGTGGACTCATTCTGTGCGTGGGAGCGGCAGGCAACGGCAAGAGCAGCACTCTGGCGGCGATGGTGGATCACATGAATCGCAATCAGGCGCGCCACATCGTGACCATCGAAGATCCGATTGAGTTTCTGCACAAGGATCGCAAATCCTCGGTGAGTCAGCGGGAGATCGGGGTGGATACCCGTAGCTTTGCTCATGCTCTCAGGGCGGCGCTCCGACAAGATCCGGACGTCATCTATGTGGGCGAGGTGCGCGATCAAGAAACGATGAAGATTGCGCTCGAAGCCGCAGAAACAGGGCACCTGGTGCTCTCCACTCTGCACACGCCAGACGTCGCGCGCACGATGAATCGTGTGATGTCCTTGATGGAGGGCGCGGGCGCCGACGTGCGAGAGCGACTGGGCGACACGATTCAGGGCATCATGGCTCAGCGTTTGATCCCGCGCGCGGACGGCAAGGGGATGGCCTTGGCGGCGGAAGTGCTTGTGGGCACAGGCTCCGTGAAAGAGAGTATCAAGCGCCCGGTGGGCAATCCGCCGCTCAAGGAGCTCATGCAGCAGGGCGCGGACATGTACGGGATGCAGACCTTTGAATCGGCCATCCGCAGTCTGGCTCAGGCTGGCACCATCTCCGTGGATACGGCGAAAGCGGCGCTCAAAGCATAAGAGCATGTCCGTATGTGGTTGAACCAGCGCCGGGCGAGGTGCGTATTTCCTTTCCCCGAGCACACGCGCTAGACCCCGCCGCCATGAGCCAGGTCACCCCCGCGACGACGGACGGCCAGATCCGTCACGACTTTACCCTTGCTGAGGCGCGCGCTCTCCATGATCTGCCGCTGTTTGAATTGATCGATCGAGCGCGCAAAGTGCAGCTTGAAAATCACCCCAAGAGCGAGGTGCAGCTCTGCACTCTGCTCAGCGTCAAGACGGGTGGATGCCCAGAAAACTGTGCCTACTGTCCGCAGTCCTCGCATCATCAGGCGGTCAAGGGTGAGGCGATGCTCAAAGTGGACGAGGTGCTTTCGGCAGCCCGGCGCTCCAAGGAAGCGGGCGCGACCCGATTTTGTATGGGCGCGGCCTGGCGCGAGGTGAAGGACGGTTCCGCTTTTGACCGAGTGATAGAGATGGTCAAAGGGGTGAAGGGGATGGGTCTCGAGGCGTGCGTGACCCTCGGTATGCTCAACGAAGATCAGGCTGTGCGCCTCAAGGAAGCGGGTCTCGACGCCTACAATCACAACCTCGACACCAGTCGAGATTTCTACAAGTCGATCATCACCACGCGAGAATACGACAACCGCCTCGCCACGCTGAATCATGTGCGCAAAGCCGGCATCACCGTGTGCTCGGGCGGCATCATTGGGATGGGGGAGAGTATCGATGATCGCTGCACGATGCTTTTGGAGCTTTCGAAGCTCGATCCGCATCCGGAGAGCGTACCGGTCAATGCTCTGGTGCGGGTCAAGGGCACCCCGCTCGAGAATTTGCCGCCTATCGAGCCCACGGAGCTTGTGCGTATGATTGCCCTGGCGAGGATCATGATGCCGAAGAGCAAGGTCCGTCTCTCCGCGGGCCGCACGGAGCTTTCCAAGGAAGCGCAGCTCATGTGCATGTATGCCGGCGCCAACAGCATCTTCTACGGAGATCAGTTGCTGACGACTCCAAACCCCGACGAGAACCTCGACAACGAATTGATCCGCGCAGCCGGCCTCAGCAAAGAACCCCCGCGCCCTTCCGCGATCCCTGCAGAGTGAGGGTCGAGTAAGGTCGAGCAGCACAGCTCAATCGAGCTGGCGAAGGCAGCGCGCTCAATCGAGTCGGCGAAAGCGGCGCGCGCCTAAAAGCCCGAGCAAGAAGAGCCCCAGACCAAGGCCGAGGGAAGCCGAGTTCTCGTTTCTTTCTGCCCCGGCGATACGACACCCGCACCCGTTCTTCTCGTAACAGTCCGGGGAGTATCCGCCCTTGGGCTCGCAGCTGCTCCCGCCCACAATCGAGCGATTTTCCGGATAAGCCGCGCAAATGCCGGCTATGTCGTCGTCGGCGAGGTGGCGCTTCGAGACGCTGCCGGGCGAATGGGTTGCGCGCATCGTGGCCTCGAAGTCCCTTGAGTGATCGAGTCCCAAAAAGTGCCCCGCTTCGTGCGTCGCGACCGAATGAAGATCCACCCCGACATCCTCCAGGCTCGTGGTGAAGTCCGCCGAGGCCGAGTTGAACTCGACATCTGCGTCCAGGATCTCCCCCGTCTTGATCACGAAGCTCACCGTCGTCAGGGCGAACGAGGAAGCATCGATCTCCGTTCCATCGGCCGTGGGCTCAGTCCCGTTGGCCAGGGGACCCGAGTCCCGAAACATCCACACGTTGGCGTTCGTGGCGCGCTTCTCTGAATTGTATTCAGGAAATGCGCACGAAGCTTCACCCCGAAAGTCCACAGCCAGACTCAGGGAGGAGTCCCCTTCACAACTGACCGAGAGCCAGTCCGAGTACACCTCCTCAAGAATGTCGGCTAGCGTCTGGGCCTGGATTCCGAGCTTTTCTGAACCATCTTCCTGGACGGAATAGCTCACGCAGCTCGTGGCCCAATACAGAGGAGGGTGGCTGATGGCGCAACCCGTCACCGGATCTCGGACGCAGCAGCGAGAAGGATCTTCCGCGCATGCTTCGCCTGCGTCACACGTGGTCGTGCGGCAGAAGGCACCTGCGGCCGGGGCCATGAAATACAGAATAGCGCCTGAGGAAAGGCCGAACAGAAGGCGGTTCATCGGGCGTTTTTGATCCGGGTCCGCGCGAGCGCAAGACTGAGATGATGGAGTTCTTCGACGGCGAACTTGAGGGGGGGCACGCCCGACGAAGAGCGGCGCGCCGGAAGCAAGAGCGGCAAATGAGGACTCCTGACGAGCCGCGCCGGCTGGCTCCCTCGCTCAGCGGGTTCTTGCGGGGCAGGCTCTTGTTCCACAGGATAGTGCCCCTGCGCCATCCCAATGACGCGTCGGAACGGGAAGTGATCTCGACTCACGAACAAGAGCGCCCGCTCTCCGGGAACGAGCGCGGCTTCACCGGAAACGACCTGTCCTATTTCTCCGACCTGGCCCCCGAGGGTGAGCACCTCGAGCTCGTCCCCTTCGTCTACTTCCTTGAAAAAGTCCGCTTCTTGCAAAAATCGCGTCCGCGTGACGATGCGTCGGGCGCCTCCGACGGTCGCCCATTCGCACTCCCTTTGGACCGGGATGCCGAAAACCGCCCGATCAGACGCTTGGGCGAGCTGTTTCAAGGTGAGGGCCCTGGCCGTGGAAGCGGCAGCCTGGCCCGTCAGGGTGAGGCCCGCCGCGAGACAGGCCACCACGCCCCCAAATTCCCGCCGACTTTTCCGCACGGAGAGTTTGTTAGCACAACCCGATCCTATCTCCACCACCCTTGCTTCCGGGGCGAGCCCTTTTTCCATAAGCTGCTATAAGGCCGGCCGTACATGCAGCTTGTGGAACCCGCACCGGCGTCAAAACCTCCGTTCTGTCTTTCCTCCCCGACTCTCGGGAAGGAGATCAAGATCTACATGGAGCGGCACCAGGCGACCGTGGGCGAGCTGATCAAGCATGGCGACCAGCGGGCCGGAGCCGAGGCCAGTCGCAGATGGATGTGTGTATTTGATGGACTCTTGTGCGCGATGTTTGCCGCCGTGCGTGGCACTGCCCGAGATGAGAAGCTCTTCAACTCGCTGTCCTTGGCGGCAGTAGGTAGTTACGGCCGCGGCAACTTCGGTTACCGCAGCGATCTGGATGTGCGTATCCTTTGCTCCAAGCCCAAGCAGGCGACAGAACTCGCCGAGGCGCTTCTGTATCCGCTATGGGACGCAGGTCTTCAGATCGGACATCAAGTGGTGACGGTCTCAGAGACCCTTGCTCTGGCGAAGAAAGATCTCCCGACGGCGACGACCCTGCTCGACTGGAGGCATTTGGCCGGAGAACCGGTCCAGCCCAAGACCCTCCGAGAGAAGGCCTTTGGAACCATCTTCTCTGGCGGAAATGTGCAGAAATTTCTGAGTGAAATGCACTCACAAGCGGAAAGTCGCGCCGCGCGCTTCGGAGACTCCGTTTACCTTCTGGAGCCGGACGTGAAGAACGGTCAGGGCGGGATCCGAGATCTGGATATCGTCAACTGGACCGCGCTCGCGCGCTGGCGAGCGAGTCATCTGAAAGAGCTGGTCAAGGCGGAGGTTCTGGCCCCAGCCGAGTACACACGTCTAGAAGAGGCGGCGTCCTTTCTCGCCCGGGTGCGCAACATCTTGCATTATTTTAGCCCCCGCCGCACCGAGCGTTTGGGTTTCGAAGCTCAGGAGCTGGTGGCGGAAAAGATGCACTTCGGCAAGGGGGGTGCGGCCTGTGAAGAGATGATGAGCGAGTATTACAAGCACGCGCGCGTCGTCTCCAACGCCCGGGAATCGCTGCTCATGCGCGCGGAACCTCCGGCCAGAAGTTTTCGCCGCAAGAAGGATCTCGGAGGCGGGATTTTTCAGCAGGGTGCGGCGATTTCGGTGAGCGATCCTGCCCGCATCTCCACAGAGCCCGTTTTGGCTCTGCGCGCGTACTGGGCCGCGGTGCACGCGGACACCGTGGTGGATCGGGTTACCCGGGAAGCCATCGCGCGGGCGATGACGGATGAGGACGTGTGTGAGCGTCTGAGGCAGAGCGCGGAGGCGAATCGCCTGTTCCGCCGCTTAGTGCGCCTGCCACGTCGGGTCGCCTTCAAACGGAACTCGACCCTGTCTGAGTTTCATGACGTCGGCATTTTGCTGGCGATGATTCCGGAGTTTCGGCCCTTGGTGGGGCGCGTCCATCACGACATTTACCATGTCTACACCGTAGATGTGCACAGCATCGCGGCCGTCGACCGTCTACGCAAGTTCTGTCGAGGCGAGATGAGCGAGGAGCATCCGATCGCCGGGCGGCTGGCGGGAGACATCGCGCGTCCTCAGGTGCTCTTCATGGCGGCTCTTCTGCACGACATCGGCAAGGATGAAGGAGGGCGCTCGCACTCGGATCGCGGCGCGCAGATCAGCCGGCCCATCTTGGAGCGTCTTGGTGTTCAGGAGCACGACATCATCGAGATCCAGCACCTCATCATCAAACACCTGCGCATGTACCATGTGGCGTCGCGGCGTGACATCGATGACCCGGCCACGGTGGAGATGTTCCGCTCCGAGGTGCACGGGCCTGAAGGTCTGAAAGAACTCTACCTGCTCACTCTGTGTGACGTTTCCACGACGAGCCCCACGGCCCTGACGACCTGGAAAACACGGATGATGGAGGAACTCTTTTTGCAGACGCGCCGGTCGTTTGAAGGCCTCCCGAGATACACCGAAGAACGCGCCGAAAAACTGCGCAGAGCGACGCTTTCCCTCTGCCCGGACGGCGGGGAGTCAGAATTTCTCAGTCACTTCCTCAAGACGGTTCCGGACCGGTACCTGTACGCCAACGAGCCCGAGCAAATCGTGGGTCATTCGCGTTTGGCGCGCCAAAGTGAGCAAAAGAGATTTTTGGCTCTTCTCGATGACTGCGGGTTCTGAATGGTCCGCTCATACGGGCATGCGGT
>CAYMQT010000002.1:18243-92655 GCA_964392575.1 uncultured Polyangiaceae bacterium | reverse complement strand
GGTAAGGGCGTAGCCGCCGCCCACCCCAAATGGGTGAGGCGAGCGTCGGCGGAGCGCGCGGAGCGTACAAATGTACGTGAGCACCGACGACCGACGAAGCGCTTCGCGCAGCAGCCTATGCAGCACCCTCTTAGAGCACGTCTGAAAACCGTCGCGAGCGCCCTGCTGCTAGGAAGGAGGACGAGACATACATGGGTATTTTGAGGACGACGACCGACGCAGCAGGGCGCGCAGCAGGTTTTCAGACGTGCTCTTAGTCGAAAACGACGGTCTTGTTCCCATAACACAAGACGCGGTCGTCCAGGTGGCAACGCACCGCCCGCGCGAGCACAACCTTTTCAAGGTCACGCCCTTTGCGAATGAGATCGGGAACCTCGTCCTTGTGTGACACCCGCACGACGTCCTGTTCGATGATGGGCCCCTCATCGAGATCCGTAGTAGCGTAGTGCGCCGTGGCTCCGATGATTTTTACCCCACGGTGGTGCGCTTGGTGATACGGGCGTCCCCCGATGAAAGCAGGCAAAAACGAGTGGTGAATGTTGATGATTGCTCGCGGAAAATCGCGCACGAAATCATCGCTCAGGATCTGCATATATCGAGCCAAAACGACAAGGTCGATCTTACTGTCAGAAAGCAGTGCTCTCTCTTCCTCTTCAACCTTTTGCTTCGTTCGAGCAGATTTTTCCTTGAAAACGAAGGGAACCGAGAACTGTTCCGCCACTCTGCTCAAATCCGGGTGATTGCTCACGATCAAGCTCAGTTCGCATTCAAGTTCTCCCGCTTGGTGGCGGAGCAAAAGGTCATAGAGGCAGTGATCGTATTTGGACACGAACACAGCCACACGCTTTTTCCGTTCGCCGCGGTAGCACAGCCGATACTCCATACCGAACCGCCGCGCGACCTCGTCAATGGCCCTTTCCAAGGTGCCACGATCGGTCGTGAGCTCTGAGGCATCAAAAACGATCCGCTGAAAGAAGTGCGCTGCCTCTCGATCCGTGTGTTGATCGGAATCCAGAATATTGGCGCCATGGCCGGAAAGAACCTGCGCAAGACCTGCCACGAGCCCGCGACGATCAGGACAGCTGATGAGTAGTGTCGCCAGATTCTTCTCAGTCAAAACGTTCCCTCACGAGGCTTCACAAGCCTGAACCTAGGCCTGGGGGATCCCGGGCGCCGGGAAGTGATCGCACATTTCTTTCACTTCAGCCTCGATGCGCTTGAGAGTGGCCTCATCGTCGGCGTTTCTGACGACTTGATCCATCCACTCTGCCAGGCGCTTCATCTCATCTGGGCCCATCCCTCGGCTTGTGATGGAAGACGTCCCCAGGCGAATCCCTGAAGGATCGAACGGTTTTCTCGGGTCAAAGGGGATGGAGTTGTAGTTGCAGACGATCCCCGCCCGGTCGAGCGCCTGCGCCGCCTTCTTGCCCGCAATGTCCTTCGGGGTCATGTCCACGAGCAGGAGGTGGTTGTCCGTCCCGCCTGTGACCAGAGCAAATCCGTAACCGAGCAGAGCCTCCGAAAGCGCCTTGGCGTTCTTCACAATCTGGTGTGCATACTCTTTGAACTCAGGTGTGCTCGCCTCTTTTGCAGCGACGGCAATCCCGGCGGTGGTATGATTGTGAGGTCCGCCCTGAAGACCTGGAAACACCGCCCGGTCGATGGCCGCGGCGTGTTCGCGGTTGCACATCACGACACCACCGCGAGGTCCGCGTAGGGTCTTGTGAGTGGTCGAAGTGATGACGTCCGCGAGCCCTACCGGCGACGGGTGCGCGCCTCCTGCCACCAGTCCAGCGATGTGTGCAATATCGGCTACGAGGATCGCTCCCACTTCGCTAGCGATCTCGCGAAACTTGTCAAACTCCAAGGTGCGCGGGTAAGCGGTCGTCCCGGCCCAAATGAGCTTGGGTTTGTGCTCCCTTGCCAAGCGAGCTACGTCATCGAAATCGATGCGGTGGTCGTCTTTACGCACCCCGTAACCATGGCTGTTGAAGTACTTGCCGGTGATGCTCACCTTCCAGCCGTGCGTGAGGTGCCCACCTGCAGGAAGACCCAGACCGAGAACAGAATCTCCGGGCTGACAGAACGCCAGGTAGACAGAAAGATTTGCAGGGCTACCGCTGTACGGCTGAACGTTGACGTGATCGACTCCGAACAGCGCCTTCATGCGTGTTACGGCCAAGTTCTCCACCTGATCGATCACTTGCTGCCCCTCGTAGTAGCGCTTGTCGGCGTAACCCTCCGAGTACTTGTTCGTCAAAATGGATCCAGTGGCCTCAAGAACCGCCTTGGAGACATAGTTCTCGCTCGCGATGAGCCGGATCTTGTCGGCCTCGCGTCGCTCTTCCTGCTTGATCAGGGCAAAAATTTCCGGGTCGCGGTCCTTCAGGGAAGGGTCATTCAGAGTCGTCATGGGGGGGCGAATGTAGCTCATCCGCGCTTGAGCTAAAGGACACTTTTCGTTTCCCGGGAAACAATCCCGTCCCCCGGAAAGACCTACTCTGAATGAGCTGCAACATAGGTTTTTCGGGCAAGCTCGACGGCAGACGAAACCCCGGTATGCTCCGCCTGACCCTGGAAAAGCCAGGGCGGGGGCCCGACCCTCAATCACCCATGGGACAAGAACAAGACCCTCAAATCGACCCCGAAGCGGATGAGAGATCCGGCGAAGCGCCCATCTCATCGGTCCCGCCTTCGGCTGGGGCTCTTGCTGGCGTGCTGCGCTCGGATGTCCCCCCTGAATCCGTCCATGGCGGACCGATCGGAGTCATCGTTCCCGCTGCCCCCGCCGTCCCAAACCTCGACAGTGTGACGGACTTGCCGGACAGTTCCGGCAGTTCGGGGGACACCTTCCCCAGCGTGTCTGACGACGTTTACAGTCAACAGGATCAGCAGGAGAAGGTTCGCGACGAAGCCGACATCACCCCAGGCACGGGGCACCCCACCGATTCAGACCGACCTGCTCCGGGAAGCACGCCGACGAGCGTGGATCCCCCCGCGCCCACCCTTTCCTCCGTGAGCGCAAGTAACGCTCCCCTCAGCCGAGCCCCAGAGGAGCTGGATAGTCGCCCACCAACCATTCCGAGTGCAGCGGCGGTGGCTGGGCCTCCTGGTATCGCTTCCGCCCTGAGTCAGGTCGGCTCCGAAGCCTATGAAGGAGACGTCATTGCCGGACGCTATCGGGTCGATGGAGTTCTCGGCGAGGGCGGCATGGGCATCGTCTATCGCTGCGCCGATCTGGAAAACGGTCAAGAACCCGTCGCTCTCAAACGTGTGATCGTTCCTGAGTCGGATCATGCGGAAGAGTACATCATGTGGTTCTACAAGGAGGCGCGTGCTCTCGCCGCGCTCGACCACCCAGGCATCGTTGGCGCGAGAGACTTCGGTCGTCTGAGCGATGGATCCCCCTTTTTAGCGATGGATTTGGCCCCTGGAGTCAGCCTCCATGACCTGACCCACGCGGGCCTCAAATGGCCCGCCATTTGGCACATCGTGGATCAAATCCTGGGCGCCCTCGCCCACGCCCACGCGCGGGGAATCATTCACGGAGATCTCAAACCCTCCAACGTCCTGGTGGAAGAAGTGCCCGGGGAACCCCCCCGCGTCCACATGCTTGATTTCGGTTTGGCTTGGCTCAAGTCCGACACTCACGATGAGCGTCTCGACGGTGAAAAATCTCCCGAGTACAAACCTCACGCCGGAGCCGGAACACCGGGTTACATGGCCCCGGAGCAAATCCAACACGAGCAGCACCACGTCTGCGGGGCAACGGATCTCTACGCCCTCGGGTGCATTCTCTATCGACTCATCGGTCGTGGCCCACCCTTTGGAGGCACCGCAAAGGAACTGCTTCGACAGCATGCTTTCAATCCCGTACCGCGGCTCGTCCCGGCGATTCAAATCCCCTCGGCGGTGCTCCCCATCGTCGAGCGTATGTTGCAAAAGCAGCCTTGGGATCGCTGGGAGTTTGCGGCAGAAGCCCGACGCTCATGGGCCATGAATCGACCGCTTTCAACCGTAGATACGGATTTTGTCCTGCCACGGATCCGCCCCCACTCGACGCGTCCTCTCCCCAAGGGCCGGGGGTTTGCCGGCCGCAACCCCAACCTCGAGGCCAGCCGGGATCGGACGACGGGACTCCTCAGCATTCGTCAAAGCCCACTCGTAGGAAGGCAGGAAATTCGGCATTCCTTACGAGAGATCTGCGACGAAGTGATTGATGGAGTCGGCGCCAATCATCGCCTGGTGATCCTGGTAGGACCTGCCGGCGCTGGCAAGAGCAGGATCGCGGAATGGCTTTGCCAATCCGTGCATGAAGAAGGCACCATGATCCCGCTCTGGGCCCGCTATCGCAGAGTCCGTGGGCCCCTGGATGGTGTGGTCGGCGCCATCACCCGCCACTACAACTTCGAGAGAAGTGATCGCAATACCATCGAGGCGTCTCTTCTCAGACGCTGGTCCGTCGCCGACACGGACAAGTCCGAGCGCACGTGGGTCGCGGGGGCGGCGGAGTGGTTTCGCCCCAGAGCCCCCGGAACGAGCACCCCCGTCGGGCCTTCTGGCGTCAATTTTACCCTCGATACCCTGGCCACACGAAGAACCGTCTCTCGCCACGTCGTCAGAAGAGTCGGCGCGGGGCGCAAGCTCTTATTTTGGCTGGATGACTTACACAACGCATCCGATTCCACGTTCGAAGGCTTCCGGCGCATGCACGAAGAGGACTTCGATCAGCCCTACGTCATCGTCGCGACGGTGCGGGCCGAAGACGTGCATTTGGGAACCCCCGCCGCAGAACGCCTGAGACAGCTGCGCGAGTTCATGGATGGCGTCGCCATCGACGTCACTCCCCTCGAACCTTCGACCACGCGGGAGTTGCTCAAAAAGTCCATCGCGCTCGAAGACGATGCGGTGGAGGAGGCGACGCGCCGAAGTCGAGGCAACCCCCTCTTTGCCCTTCAGCAGATCCATGCCTGGGCGCTTGAAGGCAGTATGGAGCTCAGAAACGGCTCCTATCACGTCTCCTCCGAAGTCCTAGCCGTCAGGCCTCGCACGACGGCAGAGCTCTGGAAGAGTCGCCTCTCTGCGGTCCCCGAAGAGAGGCGCAAGGCAGCGTTTGCTGTCGCGGCCATCTCCAGCGATCTGCGGCGCGAAGTACTCGTCGCTCTGCTCAAAGAACTGGGGATGAAGGCAGAGGAGTGCATCTTCGACCTGCAAAGAGCGGAAATCCTCATCCCGCGAGGTCCGGACCGCTACAGCTGGCCCCACGCCCTTTTGCAAGAGTATCTCTCCTCCCAGCTCGCGAAACGTCCGGACCGAAAGAACATCTATCACGCCGCGGCCGAGGCGCTGCGGCTGCACCCCCTTTCCGGAACCCGACGTGTGGTGCGTCAACGCGTGATGAACCTGATCCTGGCAGGAACGCCAGACAACGCCGCCTATCTGCTGTTTGATTTTCTCCAGGATTCTTGGAACGGAGCAAGGGAACCTCTCTCCACTTTGAGCGATCTCGATCTCCTGCGGGGCAAGCTCAGCGGACGCACCCGAGCACACCAAGATCGCTGGCGCGCTGAAGCCCTCCGGCACGTCGGACGTGCCGGAGAAGCGAGAGAATACGTCGAGCGCGCCCTCGCCGCCTTTGCGAAGATCAAAGACGAGGTCAACGTCGCCCACTGCAAGCGCATGCTTGCTCACATCGGTGCCGACTTGGGGACCTCGAGCGAAGGGAAACGCTTCGCAGAAGAGGCGCTGGCCTCATTTGAGCTCTTGGGAGACCGGCTCGGACAGGCTCAAACAGAAGCAGTCCTGGCAGAAATCGGTTATCTCCTCGGTGATTTTGAGAGCGCCCGGACTTACGTGGACGCCGGTGAACGCCACTTCGCCGCCCTCGATCAACCTCTGGGCCGTGGACAATGCCTTTTGCTTTCGAGCTGGGTCGAGCACTCCGAGGGCGCGGTCGAACGCTCCAGGCGCCTTGCTCTGGAGGCGCGGAGTGAGTTCGAGCGTGTGGGATACCGGTTGGGCATTGCTCAGGCGAACGCATCTCTCGCGCACGTCGAACACAGGATGTTCAACCTACATGCGGCAGAGGTAGGTGCGGAAGAGGCGCTGGTGGCCTTCGAGTCCCTGCGCACCCCGCGCGGACAAGCAGCCTGCCGAAGGCTCCTGGCAATGGTGGCGATCGATAGCGACGATGCCGAGATCGCCGCTCGAAATACGGAGTGGTGCTCACAGATCTCCTCCGACTTGGATGATCCTTGGGGCATCGTTGAGGCAAAAGTCCTGAGCGCACAGGTCGCTCTGCTTGAAAGAAAGCTGGACCTAGCGCAAACGCTTCTCGCAAAAAGCGCAGAGCTGGCGGTAGAAGAGCCGGAGCCTCATCAGCATCGGCTTCTCACGGAAGCGTGGCTCCTGCGAGAGCAAGGACAGGAAAAGGAAGCCGTGGCACGGATTCAGAGCGCGATGGATACCTTCCCCAATCGCACCAGGGTGGGCGACCACACGGTGCATTTGTTGGCAAGGCTAAGCCGCTACCCTTGGCCCGACGACTCACGTCGACTCATCGCCTCGTGGCGCCGCGCCCTGCGCTATCCTGTCGCGGCAGGAATGGCAAAAGGGCGCTAAAGCCCATCGACATTCTTGCCGTTTTTCTCCAAAACAAGTCCATGTCAGTATCAGAGCTGAGAAAACGCGCAGAGCGCATCCTGCCGGGAGGAGTCAACAGCCCCGTGCGCGCATTTCGTGCGGTGGGTGGAGAAGCGCCCTTCATTGAAAGCGCACACGGCGCCTACCTCATCGATTCCAGCGGCCGAGAGTACATCGACTACATCGGCTCCTGGGGCCCGATGATCCTCGGCCACGCCAACGCGCGCGTTGTGAGTGCCGTGCAGGAAGCGGCAACAAAGGGCCTTTCCTTCGGCGCCTCTACCGAGGCAGAGGTTCTTTTTGCGGAACGAATCGCTGAGCTCTACCCGTCCATCGAAATGCTCCGCTGCGTCAGTAGCGGCACGGAGGCCACGATGAGCGCTCTGCGCGTCGCTCGCGGCTCTACGGGCCGGCCTCTCATCGTCAAGTTCGACGGCAACTATCATGGACATTCTGACGGCTTGCTCGTCCAAGCCGGAAGCGGTGCCGCTACTTTCGGCTCGCCAGATTCGGCAGGCGTTCCTGAGGACATCGCAAAAAACACCATCAGCGCGCGCTTCAACGACCTCCGCTCCCTCGAAGATCTGTTTGCTCGCCTCGGCCCCCAGATCGCGGCCGTCATCGTAGAGCCTGTGGCGGGGAACATGGGATGCGTCCCGCCTGTCGAAGGTTTCCTCTCAGGTCTCCTCTCCCTTTGCTCGCGCTATCAAGCAGTCAGTATTTTTGATGAAGTGATGACCGGCTCTCGACTCTCCCCCTCGGGAGCCCAGGGTCGGTTCTCGCTCAGACCAGACCTCACGTGTTTGGGCAAAGTGGTGGGAGGCGGCATGCCTCTGGCCGTTTACGGCGGTAAGCGCGAGATCATGGAGCACATCGCGCCTCTCGGTCCCGTCTATCAGGCTGGAACCTTGAGCGGAAATCCGATTTCGATCGCCGCGGCTCTGGCGAGCCTCGCTCAACTCGACGACGAGCTCTACGCTCGCCTCGAATCGACCTCTCAAGCGCTGTACGAGGGTCTGCTTCGGTTGTGCGAACATTCTCGCCTTCCGACTTGCGTGCAACGAGTGGGGTCCATGATGACGCTCTTCTTTCATCCAGGGCCCGTGACCTGTTGGGATGACGCGAAATTGTGCGACACCAAAGCCTTCGGACGCATGCATCAGGCGCTCCTTCGTCGTGGCATCTACTGGCCGCCTGCTCAATTCGAGGCTGCTTTTGTCTCCGGAAGCCACGGCGAGACCGAGATCAGCACCACTCTGGAGGCTTTTTCCCAGGCCCTCCGAGAAGCTGAAGCCGGCCCTTAAGCCCTCAGAGCACCCCAAAAACACTTAAACCCTCTTTTTTGGCTCAAAGAGGCCGGGGAAGTCAAAGACGCCGGGTCCCGTACTACAGTGGGCCCCCATTTCAGGAGAGAGGCAAACCCATGAATTTCAAACCCAAAGAGCCGCGGCCGAGACCGCTTTCAATCATCCTGTTCAGCCTGTTTATGGCAGCCCTCCTGCCGGCATGTACGTTCCATGCCTCTGGATCGGCGAAGTCTTCAGGAGATGGAAAGGCGAACGCGAACGCGAACGCGAACGCGAACGCCAAAGCCGAGGCCAAAGCCAAAGCCAAAACCAAGGCTCGCGCCAAAGCCAACGCCAAAGCCTCTGCCAAAATGGCCACCGACCTCAAACTCATCTTCAGAACCAAGGCTCGCGCTCAAGGGATCGGACGCGCCAAGAGTTCCGATCAGTTCCGTGCGCGCTTTGTCATTCGCGGAGGACTCGTCCGGTTTGACGGTAGCGCAAAAGGCAACGCCAACGCGAGCGCGAAAGGCAACGCTGGCGGCTACGTCAACCCCCTGGCCGACATCACTGCCAAAGTGAAGGCCGATGCCAAAGCCAACGCGAGTGCTGATGCCAAGGGCAGCAGCTCTAGCTCAACCAAAAAGAAGATCTCCATTCGCCTCTCCACGACCAACCGCTACCAGATCAAGGGCAAGGGTAGTGCCAGCGTCTCAGCGAGCGGGAGTGCCAACGGAAAGGCCGACGGAAAAGCTGACGGGAAGACGTCCGCCGACAAGAAGGCTGAAGCCGACAAAAAGGCTGAAGCCGACAAAAAGGCCGACGCCGACAAGAAGGCCGACGCCGACAAGAAGGCTGAAGCCGACAAGAAGGCCGAAGCCGACAAAAAGGCTGAAGCCGACAAGAAGGCCGACGCCGACAAGAAGGCCGACGCCGACAAAAAGGCTGAAGCCGACAAGAAGGCTGAAGCCGACAAGAAAGCCAACGCCGACAAGAAGGTCAAGCCACCCGTCGTTGAAGTCGAGCCAGATCCCGCTCAGCCCGAAGAAGAGGTCGAGGTCGAGGTCATTGATCCTCCGGACGAGGCTCCGGAAAATGCCTTCGGCTACGAGGATCCGATCCGCGGCTGTTTTGAAGGTCTCGTCTACCCCCTCGCGTCTCAGACGCAAAAACTCCCCACAGACTGGGACGCCCGAGAAGAAATCAGCGTGCTCTATGCTTGTGAATGGGACATCCCGACGCGCAAGTTCGACACAGGATTCCCTGGTGTGGCGGACTACTTCGAGTGGTTTGCCATCCGCTATTCGGGTAGTTTCGGAGTCGCAAAAGCAGGAACCTACAAGTTTCGGATTTCGAGTGATGACGGCGCCAAGCTGTACATTGATGGGAAATTGGTCATCGACAACGATGGCACCCATCCTCCGGAAGAGAAAAGCGGAAGCGTTCATCTTACGGCGGGGGACCACGTGATGGTTCTTGAATATTTCCAGGGACCTCGCTTCCTCATCAATCTGCAGCTCTACGCAACTCCACCCGGTGGAAAAGAGGGGATCTTCTCAGTCCGCTGAGCAAGGAATCTCCGTATCGAAAAGGCGGTGCCCTCAGCCGGGTACCGCCTTTTCTTCGTTCAGGCAAAAAGGTTCAGGCAAAGGGGACGCGAGGCCGCCTACCCCTCTGGTTCGAGTGTGATAGGCAGTCGGAGCCCGTGACGATTCCAACCGACCGAGACCGAAGCGTTCGCGCGATGACCAACGACGGTGCTTTCCGAGTGGTGACCGTCCGCTCCACGCAAATGGTGGCCGACGTGTGCCGCATTCAGGCCGCGTCCGGAAGTGCCGCGCACGCCCTCGGAGATCTACTCACAGCAACCGCGCTCTTCCGCGAAACCATGTCCCCGCACCTGAGAGTCCAAGGGATCTTGCGAGACCCCAAGGGATTCGGCACCCTTGTCGCTGACTCCGCCCCCGAAGGCGCCACTCGCGGGCTCTTGCAGAAGGGCAAGGCCCCCGGAGACCACATGTCCGGAGAGGCGCTCCTGCAGATGATGCGAACTCTCCCCAACGGGAGCATCAATCAAGGCATCGTACGGGTGAATTTCGGAGATACGATCAGTGAGGGCATGATGGCGTACATGCGAGACTCCGAACAAGTCGACACGATGTTGGCGGTGGGAACGATCGTTTCTGAAAAAGGGGTGGTCACGGCGGCCGGTGGCTATCTGGTACAACTCTTGCCTGAGGTGGGGCGCTCTCCCCTCGCCGTGATGGCCCAACGTTTGGAAGACTTTCCGGAGATCCGCGCTCTCGTCGCGGACGAGAACTTTTCTCCTGAATGGCTCAGAGACGAACTGCTCTATGGAATGCCTTTTACGGAACTCAATGCCTCACCGCTCTCGTTCTCATGCTGGTGCTCAGAAGATCGCCTTCTCGGCGCCCTGGCCACTCTTGATCGTACTGAAATTCAATCCATGGTCGACGACGGGAACCCCGTGGAGATCACTTGCGACTACTGCCTGAAGGACTACGCGATTCAGCCCGTCCGGCTGAGAGGACTACTGCGAGAAAACTAGGAGCGTATGCGAAATGAACTGCCCCATCTGCAAGAAATCGGTCATAGGCTGTGACCCCGAGGTGCGCCCGTTCTGCTCCCCTCGCTGCAAAAAGCTGGATCTCGCCAACTGGCTCGACGGAAACTATCGCCTGCCCCGCGAACTGCTGCCTGAAGAACTCGAACAGCTCCCTCGCGAAGAGCAGGACGCGCTCATCGCTGCGGCCCTGGGCGAAGCTCTCGAACGAGATCTTCATTGAAAGAACACAGCAAACCTTAAAAAGCAGCCGAGCCCAAAACAGAAAAGGCGTCCCTCGCCGGGACGCCTTTTCAGCTTTTCGAGGGATTCCCTCGATTCAGAACTTCACGACGAACCCGGCATTTGCGCCCAGTACGGCGTCGACACCCGAATCACCGAAAGGAACCGAGAGCGCGGGTCCGAACTCGATGGCAAAGTACTTCTTGAGATTGAACAGGAACATGCCCTCCGCTTCCAGAAGTCCGATCGTGGCATTCCCGAACACCAGGAACCCAGCCCCCAAGCGCGGCCAAAAGTCGATCTTGTCCGTCAGGGAAAACGCATAGCCCACCCTCGGTACGAGAGCGAGATAGCCCTGAGTGTTGTTGTTGACATAGAGGCCGATGCCCACATGCCCGCCCAACGAGAGACCATCGATGATGAAGTAGTCCGCCCCCAGTCGCGGCGTATCGATCGGTGTCTGGACCCCGGGGGCTCCAAGAATCTGATTGAACCAGCCGGGCCCACCCGGATAAAAAACAAGGTTGCTCGCCACGAGGCGCTCCGCGGAAAGCGCGAAGGTCCCCTTGGATACAGGCTTTACCGCGTGGGCGGAAACCGGAGCAAACGTGATAGCCAACACGCAGGCAAGCGCTGCGAGAATCCCCTTACTTTGAATACCCATGGAGAGGATTTATGCCGAAATCCTCCTCACCACAATATTTTGACGTCGGATTATTCCGCGGCCGTCGGGCCGCCCTTACTCCGAAGCTGAACAAGCCGGTCCCTCTGAATGTTCTGAGCCGTCGAGTCGTCCACGTAGTCAGAATGACAGGAGGCGCGGTCCTCCTGCGCCCCCACGGCTTTCTTCGTCTTCTGAGCCAGCTTGTGGATCTCCTCAGGAGAAAGAACCCCCCGCTTTTCAAGGATCTCTCGCTGTTCGTCCGTCAGCGCCGGGCTCTTGAGGGCGCGGGTGCGCTGAAAGGCTTCATCCTTCCCGCTGTGAAACTCCACAATCTCCTTGGAAATACGGACCGAGCACCAGTCATGGCCGCACATGGCACAAAAGTCGGTGTCGACATCCAAGTCTTCATCGTGAAAGGCGCGCGCCGTGTCCGGATCAAAGGATAGCTCGAAGTGCTTCTCCCAGTTGAGAGCGGCTCGGGCCTTGGTGAGTTCATCATCGCGGTCACGGGAGCCAGGGATACCCAAAGCGACATCAGCCGCGTGAGCGGCGATCTTGTAGGCGATGCACCCCTGTTTGACATCGTCCTTTTTGGGCAGACCAAGGTGCTCTTTCGGCGTGACGTAGCAAAGCATGCTGGCCCCGTGGAAGCCTGCCGCAGTCGCTCCGATGCAGCTCGTGATGTGATCATACCCTGGAAAGATGTCCGTCACGAGCGGGCCGAGCACATAAAACGGAGCACCATGGCAGAGGGTCCGCTGCAGTTTCATATTGTATTCGATCTGATCGAAGGGCACATGCCCGGGTCCTTCGACCATCACCTGACAGCCCTTGCGCCAGGCCTTCTCCGTCAGCTCTCCGAGCACCGTGAGTTCGCCCAGCTGCGCTCGATCCGACGCATCCGCTAGGCCACCCGGACGCAAACCATCGCCGAGGGAAAAGGACACGTCATACTCGCGCATCACGTCACAGATTTCGTCGAACAAGGTGTACATCGGGTTTTCCTTGTCATGCACAAGCATCCATTTCGCCAAAAGGGAGCCCCCACGACTGACGATGCCGATGAGACGCTCCTTCACATGAGGTAGGTGCTGCCGAAGCACCCCCGCATGGATGGTGAAATAGTCCACCCCCTGCTCTGCCTGGTGCTTCAACGTAGAAAGAATGAGTTCGCGGTCGAGCTCCTCGATCTTCTTCCCGATGATCATCGAATAGATGGGTACGGTTCCGATGGGCACCGTAGAATTGGAAAGGATCGCGCTCCGGGTGGCGTCGAGATCGCCGCCCGTCGACAGATCCATGACGGTGTCACCGCCCCAGCGGACGGCCCACTCAAGCTTCTCCACTTCTTCGCGCAGACCCGAGGAAACGGGGGAGGCTCCCATGTTGGCGTTGACCTTCGTCTTGGCGGCTCGGCCGATGCACATCGGATCCAGCTTTCCCGCCAAGTGACGATGATTGGCCGGGATGATCATTCTGCCCGCAGCTACTTCATCGCGAACCTGTTCAGGCGTCAGGTGCGGCTCACGCTCAGCCACTCGACGCATCTCAGGAGTCACCACCCCGAGCCGAGCGTGCTCCAGCTGCGTCTTCGCGACGAACCCCTGGGGTGCCTCAGCGAACGCACCGCTCCGAACCCAGCCCTCGGGCAAGAAGTCCCACGCCGTCTTGGTGCTTGGCGCCGGCATTCCGGGAGTATCCGGAGACGAATACATGCGAGCGCCGCCCACATCAGGCGCCTCAGCGAAGGAACCCGGATTCGTGCCCAGGCGGTGGGTGGAAGGGTTGGAGGCGCCACGGAGAGGGAGTGTGTGAGTCATGGGCAGGTGGAGGAACTCTAGAGCGCATCTCATCACTGGCAAGGGCTCCGCCGCCGCCCACCCCAAATGGGTGAGGCGAGCGCCCGAGAAGCCAAAAAAAGTGAATCTGTCGACACGAGGAGATTCCTCGGGCAAGCACAAGAGCCATGTCACTCGTCAGCATCAGCCGGCGCCTCGCCCAGGAGTCCGACGCACTGCCCAAGGCCCCCGGGGCGGCCTTCACGTACAATCCGCTTTCTTACGCGCGGCGCCCCCATGAGGCCTATTTGAAGCGATATGGAGGAGGAGAAAAAGAGGTCCTCTTGCTTGGAATGAACCCGGGGCCCTTCGGGATGGCACAGACAGGAGTTCCTTTCGGCGATGTTTCGATGGTGCGCGACTGGATGGGCATTTGCGAACCTGTCTCACGCCCAGAGCGCGAACACGTGAAGCGACCCATCACGGGATTTGACTGCAAGCGCAGCGAGGTGAGTGGCTCACGCCTGTGGGGATTCGCTCGCTCGCGCTTCTCCAGCCCTGAGGACTTCTTCGCTCGCTTCTTCGTCGTCAACTATTGCCCGCTCGTTTTCATGGACGAGGGCGGTCGGAACCTGACCCCCGACAAGCTTTTGCACCCGTACCGAGCAAAACTCTTTTCCGTGTGTGACACCGCCCTCAAGGATACGGTGAAAGCGCTCAAGCCAAAGTGGGTCATTGGTGTCGGAGCCTTCGCCATGAAACGCGCCGAAGAAGCGCTTTCGGAAGCCTCCCTCAATAGGACCTCTCTCAACATTGGAACCATCCTGCACCCCAGCCCGGCTTCACCGCGCGCCAATCGGGGCTGGGCGGAAGAAGTGACCAAACAATTTCGCGAACTCAAAATCGAAATTCCAGGCGCGTAGAACCCACTTCACGGCCGAGCGCCGAGGGTGCACCTCCGGGAGGCGCCACAAAAAATCCGCATAAACCACATTATTTCATAGGGTTATCGGCAGAACGCTCAACACGGACTCGGCTCTAGCCCCAGCGTAAGGGCGCGTGTTAAGGGTCCGCCGTGCCGAATTTTACTTGGGACTTGGCTCCCATCGCCGTTGAAATCCCCAAAGAACCTTTGCTGATGGTGATCGGCGCTCTCGCAGCGCTCATGTTTGTCTTCGGGCTAGCAAAGAAGCAGACCGATCTAGCCGTCTTTGGTTTGTTTCTGGGCGCGCTGCTCTTGCTGGTCTCGAGCTACCTCCCGGACCCGGTCGGGCTGCGTTACTACAGCATGCTTTTCGTAGGCGTGTTCCTTGGTGGATATGCGTTCCTCGATTGGCAAATCCAGCGCGGAGGCGGAGGCGAAGAAGTTGCCGGGGATTTTATCGTCTACGGCGTGCTCGGTGTTCTCGTCGGTTCACGACTGGGACATGTGCTGTTCTACGATTTGGATCACGCTCTGCAGGATCCTGTCTGGATCCTTGAGATCTGGACGGGGGGCCTCGCCAGTCACGGCGCGGTGGTGGGTCTCATCATCGCCATGTACATCTTCACCAAACGCCGCGGCGTGCCCTTCCTTGAAGGTGCGGACCGCTTCTCCTACTCAGCGGCGCTTGGAGCGACCCTGGTTCGTGTGGGAAATTTCTTCAATTCTGAGATCGTGGGACGCAAAGTCCCCGATCAATCCTGGGGTGTGCGGTTTCCCCGTCATGATCGGGGCTCCGATCTCTTAGAGGTTCCCCTTCGCTACCCCACACAGATTTACGAGGTCTTTCTGGGGCTTTTCGTCCTTCTGTGCCTCTATGTTGCCGACAAGAAGACCGGGGAAGAAAAGCGCCCGCGCGGCCTCCTCATTTCTATCTTCTTCCTGGTCTACTTCACCGGCCGGTTCTGCATCGAGTTCTTCAAGGAGTTCCAGGGACAAGACCCGGAAACGAGTCTGCTCACGACGGGACAGATCCTCTCCATTCCTGGATTCTTCCTCGGACTCGTCGGCGTGATCTGGACCACCAAGGCAAAACTGCCGGCAGGTTGGCCCAATGAGAATGTGAGCGAGGACGAGGACGACGAGGACGAGGACGACAACGAGGACGACAACGAGGACAAGGACGACGACGAGGACGACGAGGACCGAGGTAAGCTCTACGATCCTGATGTAGACGCCGCCCTCGCGGGTGACGACGAAACCAACGACGAGAAGGACGGCGACACTGAGGAAAGCGGCTCGCCAAGCTCGGATCAAAAGACCTGAACAGTCATCTCCCGGCCGAAACCGAAAGCGCGATCAAGCGTCGGCTAAAACATCCGCCAGAGTGTAGCGCCCCGGCGGTTTTCCTACGAGGAATCGAGCGGAGCTGAGCGCACCGCGCGCGAACAAATCTCGGTTGGTGGCTCGGTGTGTCAACTCGAGCCGCTCACCGTCACCAAGCAGATGGACCGTGTGATCGCCGATCACGTCGCCCCCCCGCACGGCAAACGACCCTAGCTCGCGCTCTTGTCTCGGACCCACGTTGCCGTCACGTCCGCGTACTTCGCTCAATGAAGAGCGCACTTTTTTTGCCGCATCCGCAAGCCGCACCGCGGTACCGCTCGGAGAATCCACTTTCCTCCTATGGTGCACCTCCACGATTTCCACGTCGAAGTCGGCTCCCAGTCTGCGCAGGGCATGTTCCACAACCTCAGCTAGAACTTGCACCCCTCGGCTCATGTTCGGTGCCCAAACGACGGGGACCTTCTTGGCCAGAGATTCCAAAGCGGTCATGCAGTCGTCGTCAAAGTTCGTCGTACCGGAAACGACGGCCACCCCCTGCTTTTCGCAAGCACGGAAAAATGCCGGAACTGCGGGGGCGATAGAAAAGTCAATCACGACGTCCGCTCCCAAAAGTCCCCCGGCCGTATCCGCGCTCACCGCCACTCCCATGGGCCCTACCCCAGCGATCTCGCCGACATCCCTGTCGAGGTGCGGATCGGATGGAGCCGCAATCGCTCCGACCAACTGAAGGTCGGAAGAGGCCTGGGTAAGGCGCACGACGGCGAGCCCCATGCGACCAGTGGCACCAAAAACCGCGAGCTTCATCGGGCCAGGTACTCCTCGAAGACCTGCTTCAAATGTGCCCTCGTCTCCTCGGACACCTCGACCATGGGGGGCCGAAGGGAAGCCCGCATCCAGCCTCGCATCTCGGCGGCGGCCTTCACCGGCTGAGGATTGGGCTCAGAAAACATCGCTTCGTGGACGGGCAAGAGGCGCAAGTGCTCCCGGCGAGCTTCCAAAAGATCTCCCTTTTCCATCGCCTGAACCACTCGCAACACCTCCCGCGGGAAGACGTTGCTCGTCACACTCACGACCCCGCGCGCACCCAAACTCATCATCGGAACGACGAGTCCATCATCTCCTGACAAAACGGCCACACGATTCCCAGCCCTCCGCAAGAGTTCCGAGCAATACGCCACATTCCCAGTCGCGTCCTTGACGGCGATGACATTTTTGCAACTTTCGAGAATTCTCATCGTCGTATCCACCGAAAGAGTAACCGCCGATCTCCCGGGAACGTTGTAAAGCATCACGGGCACATCGATGGCGCGCGAGATCAGTTCCACATGGCGTTGCATGCCGGCCTGAGAAGGCTTGCTGTAGTAGGGCATGACGATCATCAGCATGTCAGCTCCAGCACCGACCGCGCCCTTGCAAAGTTCAATGGTATCCCAGGTGTCGTTGTTTGCCGTCCCCGCGATGACAGGGATCCTGCCCTGGGCCGTGTCCGCTGCGATCCGGATCAGCTCTTGCATTTCCTTGGCCAAGAGAGTGGGGGTTTCCCCGGTCGTGCCGCAGGGAACAAGTCCGGAAATGCCAGCCTCCACTTGTCGCTGACACAAGGCGGCAAATGCCGGGAGGTCGAGAGAGCGAGCGTCCTCGCTCATGGGGGTGACAAGTGCGGTGAGGACTCCGTGAAGGCGTTCGATCATGCTGAGAGCAGCCATTTGCTCGGGGGTTTGCCAGGAAACGAGCGTCACGTCGAGGGCATGAAAAAGCGGGCCGCAAAGTACCCATCCGTGCCGTGGGAGGCCTGACCCAGCCTGAAGGAGCTTGAGACGGAGCCAGTACCCGGAAACAGTGCTCCGTCTACCTGAGTTTCGAAGGCAGCAGGAAGGAGACGGGTCGCTTGAAGCACGCGCGCGGAAACCTCCTCGCCTTCGGCGGAAAGCAAACTGCAAGTGGCAAACAAGAGCGTTCCTCCGGGCCTCAGCGCTTGGGCCGCAGAACACACGAGCCGGAACTGAATCTCCGACAGGCGAGCGGGATCCTCCGGACGGAGCCTGCGCAGAATCTCCGGACGCCGGACGACCGTGCCGACACCCGTGCAAGGAGCATCCACCAGAACCCTGTCAAACCGACCCTGCCAAACTTCGGGCGGAGCATTCATAAAATCGAAAGCCTGCGTCGCCACTCGCGCAGGACCACGAGAGAGTTGCACGGCGAGCTCGTCCACTTTGCTCTGGTGAAGGTCCGTGGCGACGATTTCTCCGTCGCTGCCGACTTGCTCCGAGAGCAAAAGCGCCTTCTGTCCCCTACCCGCGCAAGCGTCCAGAATTCTCTCACCGGATCTTGCACCAAGCGCATGAGCCAGCAACTGCGCTCCAAGTTCTTGAACCACAAACGCCCCCTCCTCGTAACCGACACGCCTTCTGGGATCTCCCCCGCCACGATACCGGTAAGCTCCCGGGACTCCCGGGCAAGGCTCAGCAAACTCAGCGAACCAGTCGGGCTCTCGGTGCCCGACCCGAAGACGGAGGTCATTGCCTGGTCGCTGAGTAGGAGCGAGAAGGGCTCGCGAACCGGCTTCACCAACGTCACGCAAAAGACGTTTTCTGAGCCAAGCGGGAGACGAAGCTAAAATCGCTTCCGAAAGAGGGGTGCGCGCCGAATCCTCTCGACTCGCAAGTCGACGCAAAAGTGCATTCGCGAAACCAGCCACGTGCGGATTTTTCTCCTCCTTCAGGGCCTCTACCGCTTCGCTGACCGCGGCACTCTTCGGGACGCGGTCGAGAAACTCGATCTGATACGCTGAGACCAGGAGGTGCGCTCGCAGACTGTGATCTCCCGCGCGCACCTTGCCCAGAGAAGAAATCAGACGAGACAAATGATTCTCCGTGCGCAGCACTCCGTAACAGATCTCGGTACAGAGCGCGCGGTCCTTCGGCGCTAGATCAAAACGCTCAAGTGCGGAAGAGAGAGTCGGAGCCGCGAACGCATCATCACGAAAGACGCGCACGAGCACCCAGGCAGCCACTCGCCTTGCACTCTGCTTCTGAGTCATCGGACTTCGCTCACCGAATCCGAGCCAGAGGCGAAGAAATGTACGTGCTTCTGTAGGTCATTTTTGAAAGCAACCCCCATCAAGAACAGAAGGACGGCCATGCCGAAGATATGGCTCACTTCTCGCACCCGCATCGGCAAGGGACGGCGCATGACTCCCTCGATGAGAAAGAACAAGAAGTGCCCCCCATCGAGCACAGGAATGGGCAGGAGGTTGAGCAGGCCGAGATTGATGCTGATCATGGCCATGACCCATACGAAGTATTCGGTTCCCTTGCGCCGCTCCTGGCCTGCGATCTCGTAGATGGCAATAGGCCCGCTGATTTCCTGAAGGCTCAACCTACCTTGAGCCAATCTCACAAAGGTCAAAGAAATATAGCGCGTGGCAGCGATGGTGCGATCCACCGACTTCTCGAAAGCGTAGCTGATGGGACTTGGATGATCGACACGCTCTTCGAGCGAAAGGGGGAGCCATTGACGGACTGAATTCGCGTCGCAGGCCGACTCTCCACGCTCAACCAGATTCGCCCAACTGCCACAGGGCAGGACATAGCGAGAAAATTGTTGCCCGCTCTCACTACTGAAGTCTTCTCGTCGGATTCGGAATCGACCGGAGCGAAGGCGATCATCCCTAGCCGAATAGAAGGTGAGCTGGTGTTCCACGTCCGGCGCTTCAGCCAAACGGTCAACGAAGGTGGACCAGGCAGGGACCGTTTTGTTGTCGAGCGTCACAATGCGATCCATGGGCCGAAGGCCAGCCTGATAAAGGTAGCTGCCCTTGGGGACAGCCGCCGCATAGCGATCAGCAAGCTCAATACCCGTGCGCTCGGTAAACGTTTCTCCCTCGACGTCAGGAGTCAGAGACACGACTCCCGCCTCATAAACCGCCATGTCACTCAGACCGCCGAGCGCGCCAGGCACATGCTGAGGACGGAGGTAGGTCACGGGCACAGTCACCCCTCGCGTATTTTCAAGTTCTTTCTCAAGATCCATGAAACGGCGGATGGGTCGCCCGGCTACGTAGGTGATGACATCAAAGGTACGAAGGCCGGCTCGATAAGCAGGCGAGTCTGCGGCCATGATCCCCACCACCGCTGCAGGAGCGTTCGGCTGAATGCCAATCGACCCGTATCTCTGCTCGATGTCGAGTTCGAGCTTCCGGCGACGGTCGAGCGAGACCACCTCCACGTCCACGTGCTGATTCTCGCGAAATACCTTAAAATGCAGGGTTTCCCCGGGACTCCGCTCCACGATGCGACGGACTTCATCGAACGTCCCGACCGGAGCGCCGTTCACCTCCATGATCCGATCACCAGAAAACAGCACACCGCTCGCCGGGTGTTCGGGCAAAACGACCCCAACTGTCGGCGGCGCGAAGGGCCCCTCGGTGACGAAGACAGAAAAGTAAAGCAGCACCGGGAAGAGCAAGTTCATCACCGGACCTGCCAGCACCACGATCACTCGCTTGTAGACCGGCAAGCTCTCGAAAGTCCGGTTCCGATCTTCTGGCATGACCAGATCGCTTTTGGATTCCTCGAGCATCTTCACGTACCCGCCCAGAGGAAGAAGCGAGATACAGTACTCGGTTTCCCTGCCGCTCAGACGCAAGATCTTGGGACCAAACCCCAAGGAGAAGGTGATCACCTTCACCCCGAACGCCTTGGCAAATAGAAAATGGCCCAGCTCATGCACGAAGATCAGGGAGCTGATCAGGATGGTGAAGTAGAGCAAGTCCATGACAACGTCGGCGGGAGAATTGCCTTTGTCGCGCGAAGCCTTATCGGGCCGCGAAAAACGCTATCACGGCGCTCGAGAAAGCGACAAAGGAGCATTCGCTTCCACTCTCACGAGACGATTTGTGCCCCAAATTCAGGCGAAGATGCCAAACCGAAACAGGTGTAGGATCAGACCATGCAAGCCCCGCCCAGGAAAAGCCCGCGCGCAAGTCGTATCACCCTGAACACCCTGATGATGCCCGAACACGCCAACCACTTCGGCAACGTGCACGGCGGCATCATCATGAAGCTTGCTGATGAAGCAGCTGCCATTGCCGCGATGCGGCACGCGCAAAAGCCGGCGGTGACAGTGGCAATGGACTCGATGACATTCAAGCAGCCCGTGCACATCGGTGAGATCGTCCAGTGTTGCGCGAACGTGACCTACGCGCACCGAAGCTCGATGGAAATCACAGTCGAGGTCAGCGCGGAAGAACCCATCAGCGGCAAAGTCACCCACACCAACTCCGCCTACCTCGTTTTCGTTGCTCTCGACGAAAACGGCCGACCAAGTCCGGTGCCCGAGATCGAGATCGAGAACGACGAAGACCGAGCGAAGTATGAAGCCGGGAAAAAAAGACAAGAGAACCGCTTGCGTGAACGAAAGGGCTAACCCGAACAGGCAGGCAGAACCCCCTGAGGCAGGCGGGCGCCATCAAAACGGACGTCCGAACCGTCCGCATGGGAAGGCGGAAGCGTGAAGAAGCGCGCAGCCCAAACGAACAGCTTGGGGCGGGATTGACGCCCAAAGGGGCCGAGCTCTTTTGAGCCGAAGCAGAATCTACCAGAAATGATCGAATTTTATTCTATTATTTCAGACACTTGTCTGTCATTCAGAAATTGGGGCCGAACGTCGATTCGCCTCCGGTGATGTACTAGGTTCCCCCCCGCCATGTTGACTTGGGTAGCCAGAAGGCTCTTTGGAACCTCGGACGAACGCGCCATCAAGCGCATGCAGCCGAACGTCGAACGTATCAATTCCTTGGAGGAAGGGCTGAAGAAGCTCTCCGATGCACAGCTCCAAGAAAAGACCAACGATTTCAAGCAAAGGATCGACAACGGAGAATCCCTCGACGAGATCTTACCCGAAGCGTTCGCAGTTTGCCGCGAGGCCTCGATGCGTGTGCTCGGAATGCGCCACTATGACGTTCAGCTCTTGGGCGGCATGGTCCTGCACACAGGGAAGATCGCGGAGATGCGGACCGGCGAGGGGAAGACCTTGGTGGCAACCCTGGCGACCTACTTGAACGCTCTGGAAGGACGAGGGACACACGTCATCACCGTCAACGACTACCTCGCCAAGCGCGACGCCGAATGGATGGGGCGGCTCTACAACTGGATGGGGCTCACGACGGGAGTCATCGTGAGCGGCCAGCGCGCGCAGGAGAAGATCCGGGCCTACAAGTGTGACATCACCTACGGCCAGAACAACGAATTCGGCTTCGATTACCTGCGCGACAATATGAAAGACAGCGCGCTCGAACACGTACAGAGAAATCTTCACTTCGCCATCGTTGATGAGGTGGATTCTATTTTGATTGACGAGGCGCGAACGCCTTTGATCATCAGCGGTCCTGCTGAAACGGCGAGTGACAAATACAAGACGCTCAACGAAGTGGTCACGAAGCTCGTCAAAGACGAGCACTACAACGTCGACGAAAAAGGCTTTTCAGCCACTTTCACCGACGACGGCATCGAACTCGTGCAGCAGCTCACGGGTATCCGTAACCTCTACGACCCGATCAACGTGCAGTCCTTGCACATCTTGAATCAGCTTCTCAAGGCGCATGCGCTCTACAAGCGCGATCAGCAATACATGGTCAGCCCGAACGGCAAGATCATGATCATCGATGAGTTTACGGGCCGCGTACTTTCCGGCCGTCGCTGGAGCGATGGGCTCCATCAGGCTGTCGAAGCCAAGGAAAACGTAAAGATTCAGGAAGAGAGTCGCACGATGGCGACCATCACCTTCCAAAATCTCTTCCGGCTCTACAAGAAGCTCTCAGGCATGACCGGTACTGCAAAGACCGAAGCGGCGGAGTTCATGTCGACGTATTCTCTCGACGTAGTCACGGTCCCGACCAATAAGCCGATCACACGCGTCGACTATCACGACATCGTCTACAAGACGGAGCGTGAGAAGTTCACCGCCGTCGTGCATGAGATCCTTGAGATGCACGAACAAGGACGCCCGGTTCTCGTCGGAACCACCAGCGTCGAAAAGAGCGCGGCCGTGAGCCGCATTCTCGAACGCAAAAACATCAAACACCACGTGCTCAATGCGAAGCACCACGAGAACGAAGCCTACATCGTTGCGCAAGCTGGACGCGCCGGCGCCATCACCGTCTCCACCAATATGGCGGGCCGCGGCACCGACATCATGTTGGGTGGCAACGCAGAAATGCTGGCTCGCTGGGAGTTTTCGCAGTCGGGGCGCGACCCCGATCTCGAACCGGAGGCATTCGCGGAAGCCGTCACCGCCTCTGAAAAAGCTTGCAAAGAAGAGCAGGCCAAGGTGCTGAAATCCGGCGGTCTGCACATCCTGGGGACCGAGCGTCACGAATCCCGCCGCATCGACAACCAGCTCCGTGGACGCGCGGGCCGGCAAGGCGACGCCGGCTCAAGTCGCTTCTACCTGTCCCTCGAAGACGACTTGATGCGCATCTTCGCCGGTGATCGGGTGAAGAACCTGATGGACCGCATGGGCATGCCCGACGATGAACCCATTGAACATCCCTGGGTGACCAAGAGCGTCGAAAACGCTCAGCGAAAGGTCGAAGAACGCAACTTCGACATCCGCAAGAATACGCTCGAATACGACGACGTGATGAACGCTCAGCGAAAGACGCTCTATAGCCTGCGTCAGCAGTTGGGTCTCGGTCGATACGCCCCAGAAGAACTCGACGAGCTAGGGAAGCCCACAGGCAGAGTCGGAGAAATCCCTATCAACAAGGACATCGAGGCACAGGTGCTTCCCTTGGTGGCGCAGTTGGTAGGCATGTTCGCCGAGCATCCGCCCAACAAAACCGAAAGCAACGGCAAGCCCCGCGCTCCCACGCGCGACGAGCTTGCCGAAGCTGGAGAACTCCAGGAACTCGAACAGCTGCAGCACGAGGTCTACCAACTCTGGGGCGTGAAGCTCGATCTTGAGACGCGCAAAGAGCGCACACCGGCCACCATCTACGACGAACTTGCGGTGCAAGTCGTTCGTGGACTCAGCGAACAGCACGAACGGCTCCTGGATCTGATGGACCGCGTCGTGGCAGCCATCACCGAAGAGGCCTGCTCCGCTAACAAGCCACCCGAAGATTGGGACTGGGGTAGTATCAAGACGGCCTTCCGGGATCTGTTCTCAGCTCCCCTGAAGCGAGATGTGACTCAATTGGGCGAGCGAGGGCTTGTCGTGCGCGAACTCTACCTCGCTGCAGAAGAGATCTTGGTCGCCCGACGAGAAGCGATGGGCGTAGATTTGGTGCTTCGGGTCTTTCGTCATCTCTACACCCAGGCCATCGATCAAGCTTGGGTCGACCATTTGCAGAACATGGAGCACTTGCGCGACGGCATCGGGCTGCGCGGATACGGACAACGGGATCCGAAGAACGAGTACAAGAAGGAGGGCTACACCCTCTTCGTGAACATGATGGCCAATGTGTCCAGCAAGGTACTCGAACGACTGTTTGAAGTGAAAATCGAGCGCCCCGAGCAGATCGCGGAGATGGAGCGTGTCGCAGAGGAAAAGCATCACGCGGATCTCGATCGAGCGGTCGCGCGCCACGTAGGAGACTCGCTCCCACCGGGCGGCCCCGCTCCCGCCGCTCAGCTCGAAGCCGCCAGGCAAGCAGCCAGCCAGAAAGTCCACAAGCGCGAAGAACCAAAAATAGGCCGGAACGACCAGTGCCCTTGCGGCTCCGGCAAGAAGTTCAAGCAGTGTCACGGCGCCGCTGCACAACTTGAAGAGTGAAACCTCCGGGGGGCAATGATGATTGTTGCCAGTTCGCTCGAAAGATCCTTCGGCCGCACCAGAGCTGTTTCTGGTGTCAGCTTTCGCGTCAAGCGGGGGGAAGCCGTGGGCTTTCTCGGACCCAACGGGGCCGGCAAGACAACGACCTTCCGCATGCTGGCGGGCGTTTTGGCTCCGACCAAAGGAAGCATCCGCATCGGCGAACACGACCTCGAACAAGCACCCTTGAAGGCCAAGGCTCTCCTTGGATACATGCCTGAAAATCCGCCGCTCTATCCGGAAATGACCGTGCACGAGTACCTCCTTTTTCGCGCGGAACTCAAAGGGGTCAAAAGGAGAAAGCAGAGGGCGGTCATTGACGATGCCCTCACGCAAGCAGGCGCCGCCGACATGTATGGCGTACGCATCGCGCATCTCTCCAAAGGCTACAGGCAGCGAGTGGCCCTTGCCGACGCCCTCCTGAACGACCCTCCCGCGTTGCTCCTGGACGAACCCACGGCAGGCCTCGACCCCAACCAGATCGCCGACATGAGGAAACTCATCCGCCGGCTCGCCAAAGAGCGAGCGATCCTCCTTTCAACACATGTGCTTTCGGAGGTCGAGGCGACGTGCAGTCGAGCCATCGTCATTCATCAGGGCACGCTCGTGGCAGAAGCGGACATGGAGGACCTGACTTCGCGCAGCGGAAAGAGAGCCTTCGTTGCCGTGCAAACTGGTTCTGAAACGGCTGCTTCCGAAGCGGCAATCTCTGCGTTTGAGGCTGCGATTTCCGCAGCTCCCCGAAAATGGTCCTTGCGGAGAGAACCGCAGGAAGGCGCTCACTTCTTCAGTAGCTCTGTCAGCTTCGCGAACGGGCCCCATCTGACCGCCGAAGTCGTCGCCTTCTTCGTCGAAAAGGGCCTCTCGGTCACCTCGGCGGGACCCGTCAAGGCCAAGCTCGATGAGGTGTTTTCTCAACTGACCACCGAAGCTGGGGGAAGCGAGGAGTGAACACGACTTGGGCCATCTTCAAGCGAGAACTCCTCAGTCTCTGGGTCACGCCTCTCGCCTGGGTTCTCCTTTCGACGTTTCTCCTGCTTCAAGGAGGGGTTTTCTATAGCATCGTTGCACACTTTACCACTCTCGGATCAGAAGCGGATATGGGTGATCCGCTGAGCGCGTACTTCGGAAAGCAATCCCTGCTCATGTCGTTCACCCTGCTCTTACTCTGCCCCAGCCTCACCATGAGGACTCTCGCTGAAGAACGAAAGACGGGCAACATAGACAGTTTGCTTTCCGCGCCCGTGGCGCCATGGTCGATCGTTTTAGGCAAGTATGCGAGCGCGCTCGTCACCTTCTGCCTGATCTGGGCGCCTACGAGCCTCTACGCTTACTTGTTGCGAGAGACCGGTATGGTCGACTTAGGAGCTCTCTTTTCTAGCTACTTTGGCCTCTTCCTCGTAGGCATGAGCTACCTTGGGATCGGGGTCTTGATGAGCGCCCTGTCTAAAAATCAGCTCGTCGCCCTCCTGCTCACGTCAGCGGCCCTTTTCGGGCTGTTTGTTCTCGGCATCGGTGAGTACATTTTCGAACCCGGCCCTCTGCGCGAGCTTTGCGGCTACGTGTCTCTGACGACGCTCCTCGAAGAGATGTCAAAAGGACTCATCGACTCGCGCCGCGTCATTTTACACGTATCGGTCACCGTATGGGCGCTCTTCGTTTCTGCCCGCGTCGTCTCCTCGTGGAGGACCGCGTGAAGTCGAGTCTTCTTACCAATCACGTGGCGTGGGGTGCTGTGGGCGTGCTCTGCGCCGGGGTACTCCTCAGCGAAGTGAACTTGCTCTCGGCGCGGCGTTTCACACGGATCGATCTATCGAGAGACAGGAGCTTCACCCTCAACGAGGCATCCCGCAGCGTTCTTGCTGACCTTCGCACGGACACACAAGTGCTCGTCTTGCTCTCCTCGGGAGATCCGCGGCTCTCTTCCGTGAGGCAACTCCTGGAAACCTACCGCGCCGAGAGCGCCCTCATCCGCGTTCGCTACATCGACCCGGATCGGGATTTGGCGGAGTTTCTCGCCCTGACCCAGAAATACGACATCGGCACGGATCACGTCAGCGAAACAGCCTTGGTTGCTGATGCCGCCCTGCTCATCCGTTCGGGATCGAGGAAGTGGTTCATCCGTTCAGACCGACTCCGGCCGAGTGAAGCAGGTTTGGCGCCGGTCCTGGAAGCAGAACTCACCGAAGCTCTCACCCGCGTGCGAGGTCGACCGGAAGAGCGGATCTGCTTCGTGACTGGCCACGGGGAGGCAAGCCTCGATGATGGTGCGAGGGAGGGATTGCTTGAATTGAGAAATCGCCTCGACAAGAGCAACCTTCGGCCCGAGCGCGTTCCTCTCGACGTGCCAGATCCAGGACGAGCTCTTGAAGGCTGCCATGCCGTCGTCGTCGTCGGTCCGACCAGACCCTTCCCCAAAGCTCACGAGGAGGCGCTCCTCGATGCTCATGAACGAGGAGCGGCGCTTCTGTTGTTCGTGGACCCCATCGTGAACCAAGAGGGGCGTTTGGCCGAAGTCTCCCTGAACCGCGTGGCCGCACGACTGGGGGTGGAGCTCATGCCGGGTTTCGTCCTGGAAAAGGATCCCGCTCATCGCTTTCCTTCGGCCCTGGGAGAAGCCTTCTTTCCCGAGGTGAAGTCTCATCCGCTCACACGTGGTCTGAGCCAACCCGCCGCCCGCACCGATGCCCGAGTCGTACTCAGCGCCTCAGGACCCCTCACCCTGCGCAAAGGAGGCGGCGCCACTGCGCTTCTCACGACGACGGACAAGGCGGAAGTCCTTACCGATCTCGGACCGGAAAGTGCCGCAGACAAGACGTCCGAGAGCGGCGCCCCTTTGACTCTAGCCGCCGCCCGGGTCGAAGACGGCTCCGGGGTCCTCGCCCGCTCTCTCGTCGTGGGCTGTTCCAACGTCCTTTCCAATGCCTCCTTCCGCGAGCCCGCTTATTATGGGAACCGCATCTTCACCGAAAATGCCTTCTCTTGGGTCCTGTCGCGTCCCGTAACCGCATCGACCACAGACAGGAGCGTGAAGCACGCGGGCATCGGCCTGGATGAATCTGCCCTGAGCGGCGTCCTCCGCTACGTCCTCATCTATATGCCTCTCTTCGCGGCCAGTCTGGGCGGCATCGTTCTCGTCCGGCGCTCACGCAAGGAGGCGCTCTCGCGCGCGAAAGGGGAAGCTGAGTCATGACCGCGCGCAAAGCTTGGGTCGACATCAGTCTATTTGTCGTTGCAATCGGCCTCGGCATCTACCTGGCCTTGACTGCCGGAGCCCCCACATCGAGCGAACTCATCGCACGCAAGGACAACGTTTTCCCGGCCTTTGAGCGCTCCGCCATCAGCGAAATTCGCCTCTCTTCTCCCGAGGAACCACAGCTTGGCACCTTGCTCAGGCGAAAAGGCGGAGCGACCGCAGAAGCCACCGATGAATACTTTCTGGGGGAGGGCGAAGAGACCGAGGCCGATCGCGCAGCCGTGACCGACCTTTTGAACGTTCTTGAATTTTCGACCTTCGTTCGCGTCCTTTCTGAAGAAAACACAAGCGTCATGGGGCTTTCAGAGCCTCAAGCGGAGGTCCGCATTCTCGCCGGCCCGCGGACCTTCCGACTCTTGGTCGGCAAAAGCGCCCCCGCCCCTGCGGGCGCCGCCTACGCGCAGGTGAGTGGTCCTGGAAATACGCAGATGAACGGAGTGATCCCCGCCGAACTCGTCGCGGCTCTCAAGGCCAGCGGACAGTCGTTCAAAGGCAACCTGCTTTTCCCCATCGGCAGGAAATCCGCTCGCAAGATCACAATGAGTCGCGGCGACATTTGGATCTCCCTCGTCCCTGAGCCCTCCGGGTTTTTTGTCGAGACTTCTTCGAGTCGCACACTCGCTGATCGCGATCTCGTCGATCTTCTGTTCTTCCATCTCGCGCGGGCCAAGTTGGAAAGGTTCGTGGATACCGTTGCTGATACAGCCCTGCCCAAGCCCCACGAAAAAGACCTTGTCACGGTCACCCTTTTCGGAGAGGGAAGGGCGGAGTACGAAGTCGTCCTAGGCGCCGAGTGCCCCGAAGAACCCTTGCTCATGGGAGCGGTGCGAAGCCCTCCGCATGCTCTTTCAGGCTGTGTGACGAGGACGATCACCCCCGCACTCATCACGGAGGAAAAACTCTGGCCCGGAGCGCACGCCGTGTTCTTCAAGGCAGATGAGATCGACCATGTCGTCATTTCCGAGCAAGACAAGAAGCTCGACCTCATGCGCAAAGATGCAGGGTACATCCTTGCGAGCCGCGAAGGGCAGAGCATCCCGAGCGACGCCGGAGACGAATTTCTTCAGCAACTGTCCGAGTTGGCGCTGGAACGGGTCAATGCGCTCCCCGCGGACGCTCAGCCCCTAGGAACGCTCACTGTGACCGGGCAACTTCCCGAAACCTTCGTCCACCAAGATCCATCGACAGGCTCAAAGGTCCATCGCGCGAAACTGACGACGCATCGGCTCAAGGATGGACAACTTTTTGTCTCTCGCGAAGACGACGGCGCCGTTTTCTCGGTACCTCAAAGCGGGCGCTGGGTGTTTCGGGCACTGGATGCCTGGGCGCGTGAGCGCACCCTGCTTCAAGTGAGGCCCGAGGAGATTCGGGAGATGGAGGTGCAGACTCCGAACCTGCATCGTCAGCATCTCACCCGCACGAAAGACGGTGTTTTCTTGAACGGATCCGCGCCCGCAGATCCCGAACTCTCGCGGTTTGCCTTCGAAGAACTCGCACATTTGAGCGCCGTCCGCTTTCTTGAAGAAGAGACAAGTCCAGATCTCGAAAGGACGAAGGTGCGCTTCACTGTCGACACCGCCGCCGGCTCAAAATCCTACGAACTTGCTCTCGGCGGCCGCGTCCGAGGAGGGATCCTCGCCTCAGCAAATTTCACGGAAGGCTCGTTCGTTCTTCCGCTCGAAACGCAACGACGTCTGATGGTTTCATTTACGGATCGAGCTCCGGTCACCCTCGAACCCGACGATCTCTTGCGCTTGCAGGTCGAGGTGCGGGGGCACTCCTATGAGTTCGAACTCCGCGCAGGTGTCCTTCGCGCCTCGGGTGGCGAGGCAAGTGATCACATGGTGGCCTCCCTCATCGACGCCCTACGAGCGGTGCGCGTCCTGTCCGCTTCGCCTTCGGAGGCGCCACTTTCACGGATGCAGAGCCCGCGTATGCAACTCTCTGGAGAACGAAAGGGTCCCGATGGTCAGCCCGAGCCCTTCAAAATTTCGCTCGGAGGAGTGACCGCATGGATGGGCCAGAGCGCCGAAATGTTGTGGCAAAGCGACGCTTCCACGACCTTTTTCGTCCAAACGGCAAGTCTCGAACAGCTCGACCGTTTGTTTTGAGACCTTGCACACGAACTCACAAGCTCGCGCTACCACGAAACCTCAGTTCCACTCCTCCTTCTTGAGATCTTCTCCATCCCGCGACCAAATCTTATCCCAGTTGTCCCGGTAGTTGCTCGTGGCGACCTGCGGCGGTCCATGGCCCGCGAAGCGCACTCCAGACTCGACCTGGGCTCTCGAATCGCCCTTCCCGGGCTCAGTGGGTAAGGAAAACTGTGTCTCCACGTCACACAAGTAGGGGCGATCCTCTCGCGGCCGAAGTTTGACGATATCACCATAGAGTGGCGCTCCGGGAATCACCGGACGCACTTCGCCAGCCTCGATGCGGTCGTCCCTCTTCCGGAGCACCATGAGGCCCTTCCGATCTGTCGTCACCCCATGAACCAACACGACATCCTCTTTTGAAGAGCTCGCCTCGGAGGGATCCGCTGGGGGCCGGGAGCTGTCGTCAGTCATGGCAAGAAGCTCCTCCTAGGCTGCCACAATGCACGCATTCTGCAAGCAACCTTACTTGAAGCCAAGGGCGGCCCCATGCACCCAACCTTCGCGCCCTTTGGCGTCAAATTTCACGCGGTACCATTTCCCCATCCTACCTGTGACGATCACTCGCGCGCCGGCGAGAAGCCGGGTCAACACTTCCGCCTCCGTGTCGGCTTCCTTTCTGATTTGAGCGACCTGCCAGCGCACGGTGGCTTGTCCACTTGCGGCGGTCACCGACGTTTTCTCCTCCGCGGCAGCCTCCGGAGTTTTGAATTCCATCTGATAGTACACCTGGTACTCGGCGTACTTGTGCGGGAGCGGCTTCACCTGAATCAAAGAAAACTCTTTCTCAGCACACAACAGCAGTTCTTTTGTCGTGAACTCAGGCAGATCCGTACTGCGACCGCTCTCTGGACTCAGAACCTTGCCCTTGTCGAAATTGAGCTTGAAGCCCAAAGACAGGTTACCGAAGACCCCCGTCGCCGAAGGACACCCCAAGAGCGAAATCAAAGCTGAGTGGACCACCGAGTCCACATCCACGTCATCGCAGGAGTTGCTCTTCTTTCCCTCGGAGTCCATACAACTCGTGATCTTGGGCGGGCTGATGGCGAGCCTATCCTCGGGAGTCAGCTCAATCACCTCCGGCTCCGTGTCGGGTGTCGGCGTACTTGTTTCCTCCTCCGGTGAACTGAGTGCGCCTTTTTCCACCGGTGCTTCGGGCACCAGACTGACCCCAGCAAGGCGAGGCCAAACCACGCCGATGACGAAACCGAACAAAGCGATGATTCCCACGCGCCCGAGAGAAACCTCCTCACTCTGCTTGATCTGAAGCGCCTGCTTGCTCTGAAGCGCCTGCTTGCTCTGAGGCGCCTGCTTGCTCTGAGGCGCCTGCTGCTCGCTCACCTTGCCCATCTAACGGCCCCCCAAAACGACCTTTCGAGGCACCGCGAGCTGGCTCGCCGAGGGCGAGCTGTACACGAGCAGCTCGGTCGTGGGTCCCCGACGATCAGCGGCAGAGTTGATGTTGCGACGGGCGCTCACCCGCTCGTAGCACAGGTGGCGATACAAGGCGCGTGTGCGCGGGGTGTCGGAATTGGACAAGACGGCCGAAACCCCGCGTTCAGTCAGGCTCTCATAAACGCGAACGAGTTCTTCTTGCTCCTCATCACCAAAAGCCTTCTTGTGATACTCAGCGAACTTCGCTGTGGCTGACACAGGAACGTAAGGCGGGTCGAAATACACGGCGTCGCCAGGACGACTCTTTAAGACCACGCCCGAAAAATCCTCCACCAAAAGGTCCACTCCTGAGAACGCACGGGCGACCGCACGGAGCCGATCCTCGTCGCAGATGTTCGGACGCACGTAGCGACCGAACGGGACGTTGAACTGACCGGAACGATTCACTCGGTAGAGGCCGTTGTACCCGGTCCGGTTCAAGTAAATCATGCGCGCTGCCCGCTTGGCCAAGAGTCGGGGCTTCCAGGCGCGGATCTCGTAGTAATCTTCTTCCGAGTGCCGCATCTTCTTGAGTTCTCGGATCACCGCTTCTACGTCCTGTTTGACCGCACGATAGGTCGCGATCAGTTCCTCATTTTGGTCCGACAGGACCGCGCGTCGGAATCGTCCCTGAGCCGCAAGAGAAAAGAAAACCGCCCCTCCACCTACGAACGGCTCGTAGTAGGTCTCGATTTTTGAAGGTAGCCTCTTGCATATCTGATGCAAGAGCTGACGCTTCCCACCCGCCCACTTCAAGAGCGGGCGCGAGAGCGACGCTCCTTGAGCTGCCGCGACAACGCCGGATTTCATCTGGAATCGTCTAACCCGCGCTGCTGGATCCGTCCAGCCTTCAGCCGGCTTTTGGACACATCGATGGCCAATCTCTGGGTCATTTTAGAGAGGCCAAAGCGACTGAGCCCGAGCGCTTCAGCCGCCCGAGTCTGATTCCCACGAGCTTGCTCAAGAGCCTCGACTACGAGCCGCCTTTCAAGAGCATCTACCTTCTCCCGCAAAGTGCGCGCCTGCGGGAGATCGCTTGAATCACTGAGAACCTCTGGGCTGAGATCTGCTGCTGTGAGTTCTTGCCCGCCGAGCACGAGCAAGCGACGAATCTCATTTTCAAGCTGACGGACGTTGCCGGGCCAGGAAAAATTACAGAGCCGTGAAAGCGCGGCAGGCGAAAGAGGTCGCTCGCGCCCGCCCCCATACCTCTTCACAAAGTGAGCAACCAAGACGGGAATGTCTTCTCTTCTTTCGCGCAGCGGCGGCACAAATACGCTGACGACCTTGAGACGATAATACAAATCTTCGCGAAACTGTCCCTCCTTCGCCAAAATTTCCAGGTCGCGATGGGTCGCCACGATCAAGCGTACATCGACCTTGATTGACCGCGCTGCACCCAGGGGCCGTACCTCTCCGTCCGCAAGGACACGGAGAAGCTTCGCCTGCATGGTCAACGGCATGTCCCCGATTTCATCGAGGAACAGCGTGCCGCCATGCGCCAACTCAAACAAACCAGGTTGATCACGGGTGGCGCCCGTAAAGGAGCCTCTCTTGTGACCAAAGAGGGCCGATTCGAGCAAGCTTTCCGGAACGGAGGCACAATTCTCCGCCACGAACGGCCGCTCCTTTCGCCCTCCCGTTTGCGCAATGGCGCGAGCGACCAGCTCCTTCCCGGTCCCTGATTCGCCATAAATCATGACCGGAACGTCCGCTTGAGACACGCGATCCACGAGTCGAAGCACATCCATCATCTTGGGGCTGCGGCCGATGATCTGGTCATAGGTTCCGCGCAGCGCGCCCTCACCTCGAATGCGAGAAATTTCTCGCTCGGCGACTTCCAGTTGCACCTCCCGGTTCGACAGTTTCTTCTCCAGTGACCGCTCCGCACGCTCGGCGCGCCCTACGGCCCTCCGCAGCTGGATCCGATCTCTCTCGTCGGAAATCGCCAGCGCAGCAACGGTCGCAATCAAACTCACCCAAGAAAGCTCGGCCTCCCCGAAGGCTCCCCGCCGAATACGATCATCCAGGTAAGCAACTCCCACGACCTTACCGCGTGCGGCCAAAGGAACCGCCAGCACACTACGCAGATTGAGCGCATGAACGCTTTTATGAATCTGCGAAAGATCATGCATAGCGTCCACGGCCACGACCGGCCGGCCTTCGGATAAAGCCCGTCGAGCCATGGAGAAGCTGAGCGTCCTCTGCTCTTCCGTGAGACTCCTTCGGTCCAGGTTGCGGGCCGCTCGCACGACCAACTTGTCGCCCGGAGCCGGGAGCAGCAGGAGTCCCCGCTCGACTCCGGTCCAAAGCAGCAGCATGTCGAGCACCTGATCGAGCAATGCGCGGAAACCTCTGCGCTGACTAAGAGCGCGCAGAAGCGCTTCAACGTCCTCCAACTTGGTCGATCCGGTGGGACCGTCCGCCCGGCTCCCGCGCGCTTGCTTCACCCACAGAAGGTCCTCACACTGCGTGCGGTACGCCTCAGGAACCGTCGACAAAAAGCGCTCCGCCGTCACCCGGGCTCTTGAAAACAAGGCCCGCGCTTCCTCGCTCAATCCCACGCGAAGGGCGAGATGCGCGCCCGCCACCATGCCCGGACCAAGGACAGCAGGGGAGATCTCATCCACAGAAAAGGAGAGCAGACGACCTATCAGGTACTGACTCTCGGCGTGGGACGTCTCGGTACGCCCCCCCCGCTCGACCTCCTCAACGGCGCGCGTCCGTGCCGCCCACCAGTCAAACGCCGCTTCGCGAGACGCGGACTTTTCTGCCGACTCGTCCGTCGCGCCCTCGGGGA
This sequence comes from uncultured Polyangiaceae bacterium, assembly GCA_964392575.1. Taxonomy (GTDB): domain Bacteria; phylum Myxococcota_A; class Polyangia; order Polyangiales; family Polyangiaceae; genus NIC37A-2. The sequence goes on along the minus strand of CAYMQT010000002.1, from coordinate 58,750 downwards.
CGATGCCGTGAAAAAGCAATCGTGCACCAACGCGCAAACGATCCTCAAGGCTACCAGTGCCGATGAGTTCCGAGGCACGGCGCGCCGCCTGCTCGCTCGTCACCCTCTCTGACGATCCATCCGCCCAAGCGAGGGCCAAATAAGCCTCGCACAGTTGATCGCCCACGCTCTGGGCCAGGGCGGAACCCCGGCGCACCACCGAAGCAAGTTCCACTTCCGCACCCAGACGGGACAAAACAGCGGCCCGGGATAGCAGCGCGCGCGCCGTGTGCATGCCCTTTTCGAGGGATTCAAAAAGCACCTCCGCTCGCTCACTCGCTGCCAAAGCATCGGCGGTCTGTCCGGCGTCTGCAGCAGCGGCAGCCACCCCGGTCAAATAGGTCGCTTCTTCAAGAGCCGCCCCCTCTCGACTCGCCAAGGCTACCGCCCGACTGAAACTCAAGAGCGCCGCCTGCGCTTCTCCCTGTTGATGTTCAATCATTCCCCGCACTCCAAAAAGACGGGCGGTCTCTTCATCGTCGGTCGCAAACGCCTCACCGCTCCGCACACACGCAAGAGCGCGCTCTGGATCGGTGAGCGCCAAGAATGACAAAGCCATCACTTCGCAAGAACTTGCCGTCGGTGCCCGGCTCTCTAACAAGTGCAGCGCTCCCTCTGCATCACCTGCATCGAGACGCCCACGGGCGAGCAGGGCGGCCGCGCGCGACGAGACTTGAGGAAGATCTGTGCTTTCAAGCACGGATTCAAGGAGATCCGCGATCTTTGCGGAAGCGCCCGAACGGTTCAAGACGAGCGCTCGCGCAAGGACGGCCTCCGGACCTTCCAAAGGCAGAAGCAGCTGACTTGCGAGACGAAGATCTCCCTGTTGACGTGCTTTACGAGCCGCCTTGAGACGCACCACGTCCGGCGCCTCCTTCGACTCCAAAATCCGCCGTAAGAGGACGCGAGAAACCGGACTCCTCCCCAGGCTCAGAGCCCACTCAATCGGGCCGTCACCGACCGCTTCTTCCCCGGCTCCGTTTTCCCTCTCGAAGTCCGCGCGGATGAGCGAGCGAAAATCTCTGCCCTTCCCGACCGAAAGCAGCGTCTCTATCAGCTCTTCGTCGCGGGCGACCGCGATGCGATAATCCGCCGCGTGAGGCCCAATGAGGCGCGCAAGAAAACGACTTCGATCGTGCGCTGACAATTCGCAAGAAATCCCCTCCGTCGAAACGGAAGTCCCCCGCCGAGACGTCACTCCGCGCCCGCTCTCCACTTCTAAGATGCGGTCTTCCAGCTCCACCAGTCGCCTGAGCCAAGCGCCGGGAAGGCCCTCCGGAAAATTCCGACCGCTCGCGCCCCTTGTACTCAAAAAATCGAGCGCCCGGACGGCGATGTAGTGGCGGCGCAGAACCGAAAGTCCGCCCGTTTCACTCTCGAACGGAACGAGACCCAGCCAGCGTGCTTCCTCAGACACGAAATCCATCGTGGGCCTGAGTCCGGGCGCACCCAGGAGCATCACGCTGAGAAGCTTTCCCCACGCAGGCGCAAGATTCTTCAGATGCCAAAGTTCAGGCACTTCGTCGCCTACCTCTGGGGCCAAGACCTCAAGAAGAACCACACCGAGCGCGTAAACATCAGCCGCCGCCTGAGCCACGACACTTCCGCTTTTCACTTCCGGAGGTAAATACCGCGGCGTCCCTCCCCGGATCTCGCCCCCTGGATCCGAAAGACCCAGATCGATCAGGGTCACAGAGCCGGACACCGTGTCGACGAAGAGATTCTCCGGTTTCACGTCACCGTGAGCACGACGAAAGGCGTGCAGATGCGCAAGAGCGCGCGGAGCGACCGAGAGCAGCAAACGAGCGAGGGTCGCGCGCTCTTCTTGAGAAGGGTCGCGCGCTAGGATCTGATCGAGCGACTCTCCGGCTGCAAGAGACAAGGCGAGTACGACGCGGCCATCACGCCTAGCTACACCCAAGAGTTGTGGGACCGGCGCCCCCTCCACCAGAGCCAGAAGGCGCGCTTCCCGAAGGAGGGCCTCCTCTGCACCCGGACGGGCGATCTTCAGAGCAAGCGGGGTTCCACTGTCCGCCCTGGCCCCATAGACCTCCGCCGACTCGCCGCGGCCCAAAAGGGTCCCGAGGGGAAGCCCCGCCAGTTCCTCTGACGAGACGAGCGGAGGCAGCTCTTCGCCTCGCACTGAGCCAGAGGCGCCAAGTGACAACTTGGTTGACTTTGTGGCGGACCTCTCCACCTATCAAATATCCGCTCAATATTGGCAAGTGTCAATGGGGTTGCTTCTACTGTCCGATCTATCAATTTGTCTTGTCATCTTTACATATTGGCCATTTGAAGCGCGTTGTCCTGCTTCAAAGCGCTTTGCCTTCGAGCGCGACCGTCGATTTCAAGCAGTTTTCTTCACCCAGGCGGACGGAAAAGCCTCCCTGGCGGCGAAGACGACGCAAAACGCCCCCTACTTTCGTCGGGGGCGTTGGAAGGTCGAGAGCGACCCAGTCGATCAGCGACCGAGCGCTTCTGCGCGGTTGACGATGCGCGGAGTGATGAAGATCACGAGCTCACCGCGGGTATCCGTCGCTCGCCGCCGCTGGAAAAGGATCCCAAGGATAGGAATGTCTCCGAAGAACGGTACCTGGTCCACGTTGCGACCCGTGTTGCGAACGAAGATGCCGCCGATCACCGCCGTGTGACCATCCATGACGAGCAGCTGGGTGTTGGCTTCACGCTTGAGAATGGTTGGATCACCACGAGCAGACGTCTGGTTGAAGTCGGGCTCGTCTCTGCTGATCTTCACTTCCATCTGCACGGAGCCGTCGGCGGTCACATGCGGCGTCACGTTGAGTTCGAGGGTGGCATTCTGAAAGACCGTCTGCACGCCCTGGGCTGAAACCTGGGAAAACGGGATCATCGTACCTTGGCTGATCTTCGCTTCCATGTTGTCCATGGTCAGAATGCGCGGACTGGAAAGAATGCGGAGCATACCGCTCGACTCAGCCGCCGAGAGACGGAGCGCCAGATTCACATTGTTGTCGATCGAGCCAAAAGTGAGACCGAGCGCGCCACCTCGACCCGTACCGACCGCGGCCGGCATGTTGACGGCGAAGTTGGGGTTGGCAACGGTGGGGGTGAACGGGCTAAGACCCTGGGTCGGGGTCTGACCGTCCGTGGCGCCACCGGCTACGCCAATGGAACTCGGAAACGCGAGTCCGGTCGGATTGCCTGTGGTCGAAGACACGGTTCCAGAACCGCCCCACTGAATACCGACGTCGCGTGAATAGGTGCTCGTCGCTTCAATGATGCGCGCTTCTACCAACACCTGGGGAGTCTGTGTGTCGAGAGCACGGGAAAGTTCCTCCACCTGATCCAGCGATGCACTCACGTCCCGAACGATGAGCGTGTTCGTTCTTTCATCGGTCGTGAGGCTCCCGCGATCCGAGAGCAACGGCGCGACGCGGGACTGAAGCTCGCTGGCACTGGCGTAGCTGACGGGAATGAGGCGGGTTTCGATGGGCGCAAGCTCCACTTCCATCTTGCGGCGCTCGATCTCCTGCTCACGCTCTCGCTGCAGAGTGTCGAGCGGAGCAATCCGGAGCAGGTTGCCCTGCTCCACCATACCCAGCTTCTTGGACTGAAGGATCACGGCCAGCGCTTGATCCCAAGGGACGTTGCGCAAACGAATCGTTACGGTACCGCCTACGTCATCGGCGACAACGATGTTGCGCCGCGAAACGTCCCCGATCAAACGCAGAACGTTATGGATATCGGCGTCCTTCAAATCCAGATCGATGCGCCGTCCTGAGTAACCACGCGCCTGACCCATGACCGCAGGACCGAAGGCAGCGGCCTCGTCCGACTCGGCCGTGGTGGCGTCGATGAGACTTTCCATGCCGGTGTGGATCTCGGGAAGCTCCAAAAGCGGCGCGTCCGTAGAGATGGTGCGGGATTTGCGTGCAGCGCCCCCGTCCTTGCCCATGCCCGTGAGGCTCGAGTGGAGGCTTCCGGGCTGATAGAACGTCCAGAGCAGAGTGTTGCCCTTGCGCTCCACCGAACTGGTGACATGCGTGTTGCGCTTGGCCTCGAGGATCACATCTCCCCCTTTTGAAAAGGCCGAGATCTTGTGCACGTCGCCGTCGTAAGCGTCGACATCGAGCACCCGGGACAATTCCTTGGGCAAAACGGTGTCGCGCAGGATCAATATGCTGCGGCCTTTGCTCGTATTTTCCACACGAAAGCGGGCCCGCGAGTCGAGCACGATTTCGAGCACGTCTCTGCCGGTCTTGTGGTCAAAATGCAGACCAGACACGGCCGACTCCGTCGTCGTGCGTATCTGTGCGGCGAGAGCGCGCCGGTCGAGAGCGGACAGCGCCCCAAACTTTCCCTTCTCAAAGCGAACCCTGAGGCGATTCCCTTCTACCGAAACCCCGTAACGAGCCTCTTTCAGAAGAGAAATCGAAACCCGGGTCGTGGTGCTTTCGCCCGATTCAAACGCCTGGGTGGTCACCCCGCCGACGACTCCCCGGCCAGAAACAAGGGCCTCAGGAGCACCTTTCAACCGAGAACCTGTGAGATCGATGATCAACCTCTTGGCGTTCTCGTCGAGGCGAGCGGTGTAGGTCGGAACACCCGTCAGCTCGATCTCGACGGCACCCATCTCGTTCTCACCATCAGTCAGGCGGACGTCCGTGACCTCGGCTCCTTCACCAGCCCAAGCAGATTGAGCGAAAAACAAGCTAGCCGCCAAGAAGAAGCTGGTGAGTTGTCGATGAGTTCTCATGAAAGTCGGGCGCATCCGCTGTCTCCGTCCTGCGGTCCGCGGCATTTTCGCGGCATGATGGAGGACTCTACTTCGGTGTCGATCAAAGGAACAAATTCTTAGGGTTTTTCCCCTTGCTCTTGCCGCTGCTTCGCCGCCTCGGCTGCCGCCAAGGCTGCCAGACGCTCCTGCATCTTCCTGAGCTCACTTTCGAGGCCGCCCTCGGACTGGCCATCCTTCTTCTCCCCTGTGGCGGTAATTTCCCCGGTCCTGAGGGGCAGCACCCGGGTGGCACTCGGAACATCAGGGTTCGAGGGGTCATCCCGCACGAGCACCAAATCTCCCTCGCGGATGCGGTCCACTCGCCAGTTCACCTCGTAGGCAGCACCCACACCTCCCGTCGGCTGAACGACAGAGGCGCGGCCAATGAACTGCCCTCGCTGGACCACATGACCTACCCCGGACGGGTCGACCAGCATGGCTCGCGCGGGCTCGATGCGCTGAATCAGAGCGACCAGCTTGAGCTCTTCGATGGCATACTGATCCAAAAGGACCTCACGCTGGGAAGTCACCTGCCCGCGGGCTTCGTCGACGAAAGCCCTGGCATAGTTCCGAAACGGGTCGCGACTGCGCTCAGATTCATTGAAGGCCGTCTCCTGAAAATCGACCGCAGGTGGTAAATCGCTGGCTTTTTCCGCTTCTGGGGCTGCCGTTTTGGCGGAACGCCCGCCCGCAGGAGGCGACGGCTGTCCAAACTGAAGAGCGGGCTCTTCTTCACACCCGAGAAGGGCAAGCGCAAGGGAGGCGGCGGCTAGCTTTTTCATCTTAGCGCTTCCTCTTCTTTTCGGCTGCTTCAGCTTCCTCAGAGCCGAGTGCTCGGAAGGCGGTCGCGAGGCCTTCCACCTTCAAATAGATGTCCTGGTCGACCACCCGCGGACTCGATAGAGAAATGTTCTCCATGTTCATGATTCGGTCGTTTTGTCCGATCCCATAAAAGAACTTGGCAATCTGGTGAAAGCGTCCCGTGAGCTGAACCTTCATCGGGAGCTTGGCGTAGTATTCCGCGCGCACTTCAGGCTGCGGGGTCCAAGCGGTCAGATCCACTCCGGATGCGTTGGCCACGGACTGCACCGAGGAAAGAAACGCCGGGTACTCGGTCGTCTGAGGCAACACTTTGTTGAGTTCGCGCTCACGCTCGCGGCGCTTGGCCAACTCCTCCAGATCCTTCTGATAGAGGGACTCCGCTTGCTTGGCGTCCTTCAAATCACTTTCGAGTTTCGAGCGGGCCGCCACCGTAGTCTCGATTTGGCCCGAAGTTTCGCTGAAAAACAGCACATAATAGGCCAGTCCTCCGAGCACGAGAAGGCAGACCGTGATGCCAATTCTCGCCGGGAGCGGCATTCTGGAAAGAGCACTGTCAGCCATCAGTATTTTACCTCCGCCTCGAGGGAGAATTTCACGAGCTCTAGACCAGAGGCACTGTCCCTGGTTCTCTGCCCGGGCAGAATGCGAACGGAGCCAAAGTAATCGGAAAGGTTCATGCGCTTCGCGAGCTCACTCACGTCTTCCCCGTCCCGCGCCACACCAGAAATCTGCAAGACTCGGCTTTCCTCGGCGAAGGATTCGACCCAAAGGCGCCGGGTGTCCCAAGTGGGGTTGAAGGCCGCAAGAGGGTTGTCCTTCCTCACTTGAGCAAGCTTTTCCGGGTCTACACTCGGCCCACGCCCCGGAGTGAGGAGGCGCGCCGTTTCAAGCAGCACAGCCGTCGGTCCGGTGCGGGCGGACTGAAGCTTTGCGATGGCGTCCTCACGCGCTCGCATGCGTTCGAGCTCGGAGAGAACGTTCTTGTGATTCTTGACCGACTCCTTGGAGGCCTCGATCTTGGCGCTCAGCTGCTTATTTTTCTGCTGCTCGTCCTGCAGCTGAGCTTCTAGGGTGTTGTGGTAGAAAAACAGGCCCACGATCTCGAGTGCCAGCACACCCACCGCGGCCAGAACCCACATTTCCCCGCCGCCACCGGTTTCAACGCGGCGTCTTTTCTGAGGGAGGAGGTTGATCCTGATCATGCGCGCACCTCACGGTCCTTCCGGAGCGCTAGACCCAGAGCCACCGAAAGCTGAAGCCCGTGACGAACCAACTTGTCTTGGTTGACATCCTTGCCCACCGCCGAGAGCGCTTCTGTCGGGACCCACGTCTCGACGGGGATCCTCGAACGGTGTTCGACCGCCTGCGCTAGGGGCCCCAGGTTGGAGCAGCCGCCGGTCAGGTAAAGCCTGCTGATGGACGTGTCGCCGCTCGTCGCCATAAAAAAGTCGAGGCTGCGCTGGATCTCAGCGGCAATCGAATCACAGCTACCTTCGACGATTTGAAGCACCTGTTCAGGGACGATTCCATCGTGGCCATCACCGCATTTGTAGGCCTCTGCCTGCTCGAACGGGACGTTCATGGTGCGCTGGATTTCCTCGGACACCGCGTTCCCGCCATTGGCAATTTCTCGCGAAAAAGCGCTCGTTCCGTTGGCGATGACGTTGAGGCTCGCCAGAGTCGCACCCACGTTCACCACCGCGAACGTCTGGCTGGGGTCGAGACCGCGCGTTGCTTCAAAAAGGTTCTGCACACAGAAGGCATCGATGTCGCACACCAGAGGCCTGAGCTTCGCTGCACGTATGATCTGCGCGTAATCCTCGATCTGGTCCCGCTTGGCGGCTACCAGAAGAACTTCCATCTGCCCCTCATCCGGGTTGCGATGAAGCACCTGGTGGTCGACCTGAACATCTTTGATGTCGAAGGGAATGTGCTGTTCCGCTTCCCACTGAATCTGCTCATCCAACTCCGCATTCGTCATCAAAGGGACGGAGATCTTTCGAATGATCGCTGCCTGACCTGCGACACTCACCGCCACGTCCCTCTGACCGATCTTCGACTCCTTGAAGATCTTCTGGAGCAGTTCGGTCACGACCTTGGCGTCCATGACCTGCCCGTCGACCACAACCTGCGACGCCAGCGGCTCGTAGCCAAAGCGTGAAAGCTCAAGGCCTTTCCTGCCGTGCTTGATCTGGCAGACCTTGATTGACGTGGTCCCAATATCCACTCCGATCAGGTTTTTTCCTTCTCGCATCGCTTTTCTAGCCACCCCGGTGTCAGAGACCGTTCAAATTCCGAGTGTTTCGGAAGGCCTTCCGGGACCTTGCAAAGGATCCTCGCACCCCCGCGGCAAACCAGCCAAGAAAACGCCGGTTTGAAAGCAGCGTACGAACTCAGCCCGACGGCGGGAGGCCTCTTCACCCGAAATGGGTAATAAATGACCCTGGGTATTTTATGACACTTTCTAGCCAGGTCGGCCTACGGGTGTCGATTTCCCGCGCCATTGGCTTCTGGTCGATATGGCGCCGAAGTCAGCCGGGGTCAAAGATGACTCATCCGCGACAGCCTGATCGCCATGTTGCAGCTGAATTCAGCTGAATCGCTCCTCTGGCACGACTCCTGCTCTAGGGCACTCCAAGTGGGAGTTACTTCATGATGGATCAGGTACAATTTTCAAGCGGTTCTTTTTCACATTCCTCGCTCGAGTCCTTCCAGACGGCCACCGGGTGGACCCCTCAGACCCTGAGGACCACAGCGAAGCGCACAGCGAAACGGACCAACATCAGTCGACGGGTGCATCCCTCGATTTCAGTCAAGGAAGGACGGACCGAAGCCGAGCTCATGGCCAACTACATGCCCGTCGTAAAGCAAATCGCCGGTGGTTTTCAGAAGAAGCTCCCCAGCAGCGTGGAGCGTGATGACTTGATCGCCGCGGGAATGAGCGGTCTCTGGGACGCCGTCCGCCGCCAACTCGACATGCCCAATGAGCGCTTCGAAAGCTACGTCCGCATGCGCATTCGTGGAGCCATTCTCGACGAGTTGAGGTCCCAGGACTGGCTGAGCCGCCGCGCCAGGAGTGCAGCCGTGAAGGCAGAAGAACGCGGAGATCACACCCGCTCCGTCGCCCCGGCCATCGTAAGGTTTGAAGACGTCAGCGTCTTGGAGCAAGGGAAATGCCTGGCCACCGCCTGTGCGGACAACGCCGAAGCCAGCTTGATTCAGAAGCGCCACACGGAAGCGCTCACTCGCGCCGTCAGCGAATTACCCGCGCGTGAGCGCCACATCGTAGCCGCGCACTATTTTCACGGGGTGCGGTTCAAGGAACTAGGTATCGAACTGGGCGTGAGTGAACCCCGCGTTTCTCAGCTCCACTCACGCGCCATGCGCCGCCTGCGTACGCTGATCAGCGAAGAGCAGGCCGCGTGACCCGAAGCCTCCCCAACGCATCCTAGGCTTTGGGGGGCCAGAAGTGGGCGATAGCGCGCCCGACCTGTACAGTAGGTTGATGCCGCAGAGTCCCGCAAATACCGTAGCCCAGTGCAGGGCCTGTGGCGCCGAATTGCCCCTCGACGCGGAGTTCTGCTCCCAATGTGGCCGAAAAGCCCACGCCGCATTGCTCCCTACAGAACCGCTGCCCTCTCCAGGACCGCTGCTCTCTACAAGACCTTTGAGCGGAGTGCCGCAGCTCGAGAAGACTCAGCCTCAGGTCAACGCCGATCCACTCATCGGGGCCACCGTCGCCGACCGCTATCACATCCTCAGCATGATCGGCCGAGGAGGCATGGGTGTGGTGTACAAAGTGGAGCATGCCAAGATCGGAAAGATCATGGCCCTCAAGCTGCTCACGGGAGAGCTTGCCAGGAACAAGGACACCGTTCAGCGCTTCAAGCGAGAAGCGCTCATGGTCAGTAAGCTCTCGCACCCCAACACGGTACAGGTCTTCGATTATGGCAGCGCCGACGGGCTGACCTATCTGGCTATGGAGTATCTGAGCGGCCAGGATCTCGGGGATCTCGTCGAAAATCACGGACCGCTCCCGTTTTCTCAGATCGCCAAGATCGTCATCCAGGTCTGCGGCGCCCTGCGAGAAGCGCACGGGGTGGGCATGGTCCACCGAGACCTCAAGCCGGAGAACATCTTTTTGACTCGCGGCGCGCGCGGAGAGGAAACGGTGAAGGTCCTCGACTTTGGGCTGGCCAAACTACAGGAGAGGCGCGACCACCAAATCACGATGACGGGAAACATCGTCGGCACGCCCTACTACATGCCGCCCGAACAAGTGCGGGGAGAAGAAGTCGACGCCCGTAGCGACATCTATGCGCTTTGCGCGGTCATGTATACCTGTCTCACCGCCACCCATTTGTTTGAAGCCCCCAACCATGTGGGCGTCTTGACCAAGCAAGTCAAAGAGAGACCCCAGCCACCCCATGAAAGAGTCCCGAAGCTCAACATCAGAGAGAGCGTGAGCCGCCTCATCCTCAAGGGACTCGAGAAGGATCCGGACGACCGTTATCAAACCGTAGCCGAGCTCGAAGACGCCTTGCGATCTCAGCTCCATGACACCAGCCAAGTGAGCCTTCCCCTGCCGGAATCTGGCACATTCCGCACGCCCGATGATGAGTCGATGGCGAATCGGGACGAAGTTTTTGCTTACGAAAAGAGCCTGCAAAGACGGGCCGACTTGACCAAGTTCATAGCCATTGTCGCTCTTTCTGCCCTCGGTTACGGCGCCTACGCTCTCTACGAAAGGGCGCACCGACCTCCGGAATTTTCCGGCATGGAGCAAGAGCCCAACCACGACGTCAACACGGCCACTGTCGTCCCCTTCGGAGCTACGGTGAGCGGAAAGCTGGGCAAGCGCATCAACGAAGGACGAGGAGACCAAGACAACTTCTCTCTCCTCGTTCCAGGCAGTGCCGAGCGCACCACGACCACCCTCTCGCTCACCAGCCTGCCCAACATGAAAACCTGCGCCTACCTCTTCGCCAGCGGTTCCGAAAGTCCGCTTGCGAGCTATTGCTCCGGAGCCCCAGGCGTCGATCTACGGATCGAGCAGCTCAGCCTACGCCCGGGACGCTATCTCATCGCGATCAAGCAAGACCTCGGCCGCCAGGAGGATGAACCCGGCTACATCTACGAAAACGTCTCTGACGAGTATCACTTGCGTCTGGAAAAACGCGACCTCGACTCAACGTTTGAAGTCGAGCCCAACAGCGACAAGAGGGACAGCAACGTGCTTGTCCTCTCCGACACGCAAATGTCCGCCAAAATCTCGGGCAAGCTCAACTTTACGCGGGACGAGGACACCGTGTGCGTGACGGGATCCGGAAGTGGACGTCTGATCGTCACCGACGCCAAGGGAGGAGCGCGGCCCATTTCCGCGGCGCTCGAGCTGACGCCCCTGGGGGGACCGAACGATAAGATCCCCGTACGCATCCACGCCGGACGATCCGGCTTCGAGATCACCGAAAGAGATCAACCGAGCCCCTACTCTGGCCCTCGCGTCGATTTCGAGACCGAGCCCTGCGTCACGCTCACCCTCGTCCCCAACCCTCTGGCGCCCACTCCTCACCCTTTGATTGCTCCGGCCAGCGATCACGAGTGGCAGCTCGAAGCCGTGCGAGAAGACCCCATCAGCGAGCCTGACTTTTAGAGGTCAATCATCGCAATCCGCAATCCGACCCGGGTTCCTCCGCGACAGTGACGCAATCCGACGTGCGCCACTGTCGACACCGGTCTGCCTTCCACAAACTGGCTGAAAACGCTGGGCAACAGGGCGGCACGTTTTAGATTGCTCCGACACGTTCGAGCAGAACGGGATGGATAGTGGGGGCCGCGGAGAGCGCTCTGGCTTTTACTGGACGGTCGTCTCGACTGCCAACTCCCTGTTTCGCGGCAAGCGCTTTTATCTGAACAGTCGAAGCACGAAAAGAGCGAGCCTCCGTAGCGGACCGCCCACAGAAGGCGTACCTTTGACGGGTGTCGCTCTTCCGCCAGGCGTTCTTCTCTCTAGTGCTCCTGTCCCTTGTGAGCTGCATCGAAATTTGTCCGTTGCTCCCGTGCCTTGATCATCTCTCCTTCACATTTGACGCAGAGGACCCTCTTCTGGAGCGCATTCGGATCATCCATTTCGAGTTCGATGAGCACCGGGTGAGATGTGAGCAGATCCCCGCAGGGGCCGCAGGGGCAACCTCAGAAGCAGTTCTGAGATGCGACAGCCCTGAAGTGCAGTCGCTTGCAGAGGAGATCTCCATTCCTTCTGCGCCGGAGCGGGTAAACCTGGCAGTCATTCTCGACGAAGACGAACAGCTTGAAGGGCTCGTAGTTCCGACGTACCAGAGACCCTCATACCCGAACAACCAATGTGAACACTTGACTCGCTGCCGGCAGGCAACGGTCGATCTCGCCGGGTGGTTGAGGCAGCGAGTAGAAAACCCATAATAGGCACTCACTTTGGCCGGGCTTACTTCACCCGTTTTGGGGGCGGCGGCGGAGCCCTCACCATTTTTGAGCTGGTGCTGTAGAGTCGGATCGTGCATTCAGATTGAACGTGAGCACGAAACCAATGGCTTCAATCTTGCGGAAAAATGAATTGTCCAACCCGGAGGGTACGCCTCCGAACGACTCTTGGTGGCGGCGTGTGCGTCGCTGGGTACTACAGGCGCTGATCGTGCTCGGCGTGTTCTTGACGGTAAGTCACTGGCAGACGCGGGACCTGCTCCCTCATGGTGAAACGCTGGCCCCGCAATTTGCGCTCTCTGACCTCGAAGGTCGTGTGGTGCGTCTCAGCGACTATCAGGGTAAATCGGTGCTTCTCCATTTCTGGGCCACTTGGTGTGGAGTTTGCCGCCAAGAAGTCGGCACTCTGAACGCGCTGCTTGATTCCCTCGACGAAGACCAAGTGCTGCTCACGGTGGTCGCCAATGGCCATGATCGCGATGCGGTCCAGACCTTCATGCGTGAGCGTGGCGTCCGCTACCCGGTTCTGCTTGGCAGTGACGCCATCATCGACCAGTACCGAATCACGATATTCCCCACGAACTATTTCCTCGATGCAGAAGGACACGTCACCTCGACCACGGTGGGGATGTCGACCCGTTGGTCGTTCAAGGCGCGGATGGGATGCGGAAGCTAGAGCGCATCTCATAACCTGAGATACGCTCCAAACAGACACATCTACGCATCGAGCAGACCTGTAGATTTGGCTCCGCCGACGCTCGCCTCACCCATTTGGGGTGGGCGGCGGCTACGCCCTTACCAGTTATGAGATATGTTCTAGGCATGCCGTCCAATAAGACGTTGCTGTTCTGTAGCTACTCAGGAACGCAGCTGGTAGTTTGACCGGTATAACAAACGCTGAACTGTGTCTCGGCTGTGCAGGTACAACTATCGACTTGGCGCAGGTTTGCGAGCTCCGAACCTTCGCTCCCGACCAGCGCCACATACTCACCGCTCTGGTGATTGGGCATGGTGAAACAGTACGTCTGCCATTCTGAGTCGCCTTCTGGGTCACTCGCTCCGCGCCAGACTCTCGATACGGTTCCCACGAGAGAACCCAAGCATGCATCACCTCGATACACCGTACCTTTAATAAACCCGAGCGCATCAAATGTCAGGTGGAGGGGCGTTGTAAGAGAAGCCGCATCACACACGAGCATCTCCAAGACCAAGCTGCTCACCGGATCGAGATCTTCCGGACCCAGCCCCCCGGCCCCGGCACCGCCCAAAGCTGTGCAAGCGAGTTCCGTGCAGTCTCCTTGCCAAGATGAAAGCGCACAGTAGCTGGCCACCCCTCCACTCTTGTTATGCACGAGGACACCCCCGGCAAAGTAATTTTCGTGCTCGGCAACGCTGATGTTGTAAACGGTGACGAGGGGAGAATCCTCGTTCAAGAGATACGCATCGACCTTGGCGCTGGGTGCTGCTGACTCACCTCGCAACTCGATGAGCGCGGTGTTGGGCGTGAGATCGGGCACAACTAGGCACACGTCATGTCGCGCCTGCCTCGGTAATGTCCGCAGCTATTGCAGACGAGCGCAGCGCAGTAGAGCTTCCATGTAGTAATAGTCCGCGTAGTTGATAGCGACATCGACTTCTGAACTTGCCGGATAGTGTCCCACCGAATGCCGCAGCAGGAAGTGACCATTGGTACCGAGGGGAGCTGCGTAGTCGGGCGAAGTGAGACTCTTGAGTTGATGGAGGGCGAAGTCGCGGTATTTTTCCCTGTTGCTTCCCTCGACCCTATCAAAAAGTTCTAACAAGGCACTCGCTGAAATGGCGGCTGCCGAAGCATCGCGATGATTTTGAACGTCGTCGCGATGAGGCGCATCAAAGTCAAAATAAAACACGCCATCTTCCGGGGTGTCCTCATGGTCGATCAGGAAGTTGGCAATCTTTTGCGCTTGCTCCAGGTACTTCACGTCGCCCGTTTCGCGGTAGGACATCACGAAGCCGTAGAGCCCCCACGCTTGACCTCGTGCCCAGGCAGACTCGTCGGCCAAACCTTGAGCCGTCACCCTATGGGTGACAGCTCCGGAGGAGGGGTCGTAACCGAGCACATGGTAACTGCTGCCATCTTCCCGGAAGTGGTTGGCAAGTGTCTTGTCCGCGTGACTGATGGCCGCGGCCGCAAATTCTTCCTTTCCTCCACTCTTTGTGGCGAAGAAGAGCATCTCTAGGTTCATCATGTTGTCGATGATGACTGGATAAGCAATCGCCCCAAATGAATCCCAGGACTCGATGACTCCCGTCGCGACCGAATAGCGGGTGAGAAGCGTATCCGAGGTCTGCAGGATCACGGGGAGATATTCCTCAATCCCCGCCATTCGATAACCGTGACCGTAAGTATTGTTCATCTTGAAACCGAGATCGTGGTCACCAGCGTAGTATTGTTGACTCGATAGCGCTTCGGTCCACTCTCTCGCCTCTTCGAGCACGTCTGCGTCCTCTGTGTACTCGTAGAGGTACCAAAGAGTCCCTGCGACGAATCCGCTCGTCCAGTCGTAGGCATTTCTTGTATCTGTGCTCACTCCGTTGAACGCGCGCGGAATGGCATTCGACTTATTGTTGCTACCATAAGCAGTCCGGAAGCCAGCGAGCTGGGCTTCGGCCGCATCGAGTGCGGTTTTACAGAAAGAAACGTCAGGTAAAGGCTCGGCACCACCCGTCGCAGCAGGGGCGCCCCCACTGCTCAGGGGAGATCCTCCAGAGCCGACTGTGCCGCCCGTAGCATCCCCATCCCCTGTAGAGCCACCTGTGCTCATCGCAGCGGAAGAGCCGGTGCTCGGTGTGTCCTCGCTCTGGTTCGTCGTGGGTTCTGCCCCGCAGGCACAAGTGACCGAGGTCAGGCTGAACAAGCAGCACCAGAGGAGATTGGGTCGCGTCATCACACGCTGAAGTGTACGCCGGTGAGGGCAAACGGCTCAACCGTTTGCACGATGCCGATCCTTTGGTTCCGCTTTCACAAACAACCCTGGTCGATTGTCGTCATTGTCCACGCTCGTACCGCTTAGAGTGCTCAATTGTTGTAGTGCGAAAATGAAAGCGCCTTCTTGATGTTCCAGAAACGGAACGGACATGAGGCAGGAAATTGTGAGCCGAAACGAACAGGTCGTTGAACTCTATTGCGCAGCACAAGAGTGCCGCAGCTGTCATGTGCCTCTCACGCATTCACGTGGCGCGCGTGCGCCTGTTGCCTTCGCAAAATTAGGAGCACCCATGAAGCTATACACAACGAGTCTGTTCTGCCTTTCCTTCTTGTCTGCCTGCGCCACGATTGGTGAAGAAGAAGACGCTGACGTCTCAGAGGACGACAGCAAGGGTGGAGACGGAGATGGCGATTCTCTCACCACCGGAGGAAATACAGGTGACGGCAGCGGAGGCAGCACCCTCGGTTCTGGCGGAAGCACCCTCGGTTCTGGCGGAAGCACCCTCGGTTCTGGTGGCAGCACCTTCGATTCTGGCGGAAGCACCCTCGGTTCTGGTGGTGATGTTGCGGGAGCTGGCGGTTCAACAGTGGCCGGAGATTGCAATGACAGCAACTCGACCGTGGCTGTAGCGGGCGACTGGACCACCATCCCAGCCGTTCCTTGCATGAAGGTTGTGGTTCCCGATTACGTGTACGTCACGGTCAAGATCAAAATTCAGAACAACGACGGCAACGTCGCCGGCACTGTGTCAGTGGCAGGAACTAACTATACGAAGAGCTTCGGCGACATCTCCAGCGTGAACGCGCAAACGGCCATCTTGGATCTCGAGCGCAGCAACTCCGTAGCGATGCCGCACGGATCGCCGTACTACGTCAAGATCGATGGCAACCTCACCGGGCAGCAGCTTGCCTGGGAAATCGAATACTGAAACTACCGATTGCTTCAGGGAAAGATACCGCGCTGCTCATAGACCGTCCGGAGTCTTTCCAGAGCAGCAGCGTAACAAGCGATTCGAAAGCCACATTTGTAGCGCCCCGCCACGTCGTGCATCAGTTGAGAGCCCTGGTGCATCGCCTTTTCTAGGCGCTGCTCCACCTCAGCGAGGGTCCACGTCTCACTGCGCCGATTCTGCACCCATTCGTAGTAGCTGACGGTCACCCCCCCCGCATTGACCAGAATGTCCGGGAGCACACAAATGCCACGCTCTTCGAGAATTTTCTCAGCAGCCGGGGTGCACGGACCGTTGGCACCTTCGGCCACCAGCCGCACTTTGAGCGCCCGAGCCTCAGGCTCTCTCACCTGATTCTCGAGTGCGGCAGGGATAAAAATATCGGCGTCGAGACCGAAAAACTCTTCCCGCTCGATGGCCTGACCGTTGGGGTAGCCGGAGATCGAACCGTGGCTTCTCACGTAGTCCTGCAGACGGTAGGCGTTGAACCCTTCAGCGTTACAGAGATACCCCGTATGATCACCGACGGCCACGACCGAGACCCCCAGCTGACTGAGAAGGACGGCCGCGTGACTCCCCACGTTCCCGAAGCCCTGAACCATGAGCTTCTTCCCTTCGAGCTCAAATCCATTGCGATCAGCCCAGTCCAAGATGCAATGGACGACGCCTTGCCCGGTGGCCTTCGTACGACCAGCTGACCCTCCCGTGGCGATCGGTTTCCCTGTGACGACGCCCCGGTTCGCCTGATTTCCGCCACTGCCTTGCGTATTTACGAACGTGTCCATCGCCCACGCCATCGTCTGCTCGCTCGTACCGACGTCGGGCGCCGGAATGTCGCGATCAGGCCCGATGTTGGCTCCCAGCGAATGGATGAAACGGCGGGTGATGCGCTCATTTTCCGTCGCAGAATACTGACGAGGGTCGTACTTAATCCCGCCCTTCGCTCCCCCAAAAGGAACCCCGATGAGCGAACACTTCCAGGTCATCAACGAAGCGAGAGCCTTGAAATCATCGAGCCCAGCATGAGGATGGAAGCGAAGACCGCCCTTGTAGGGACCCAGAATGTCGTTGTGCTGAATGCGGTAACCCTTGAAGACTTCGACGTCACCGTTATCGAGTTTAACCGGAAAATGAACGATGATTTCGCTCTCGGTCTCGGGAAGGATCTTGCGTAGATATTCTGGCAGCTCGATGAGTCTCGCTGCCTCGTCCACGTATCCCTGAACCACATTGAAGAACTGAAAGGCTTGTGGATCATTCGGGTCTTGTGCTGTCACGGCGTTGGGCTTTCCTAATGGGGGGCGGTCATATCCAAGGACGGTTCACATCCAGGGTTACACCTAAGGGCGGTTCACAACCATAAGGTGTAAAGATAAACGAACGGTCCTACCACGACCAGCGCGTCCACGCGGTCGAACAGACCACCATGTCCGGGCAGAATGGATCCGGAGTCCTTGACTCCGGTGGACCGCTTGAGCAGAGATTCGACGAGATCTCCGGCCGTCCCCAGAACGGCCCCTACCGCCCCCAAGAATAGGGCGTGGACCAACGGAAGCGAATCGAGCCAAAGCAGGCTCGTTGCTCCTGAAGACACGGTAGAAAAGACGACCGAACCCAAAAGGCCCTCGCGCGTCTTCTTGGGACTGACCGCAGGGTAAAGTTTCGTCTTCCCGAAGAGACGCCCAAAAACATAGCCTCCGGTGTCACCCATCCAGGCGATGAAGAGCGTGAGCAGGACATACTGGGAGCCGTGGTCCTGAGATCTGAGAAGGGCCAAGCTGGCCAGCATCACGCCGATGTACAGGGGGCCAGACATCCCCCCAAGGAGGCGCAAGGCTGCGGTCTCGATCTGTCCCAAGCGCACGAGCGAAAGGAGCGCACTCAAGAACAGAGAAAGGATCACACCGGTCATGAACAGGCGCGGGTCGTCCTTGGCAAGGTAGGTCATACCCGTGATTGCGCCCGCGCTCAAAGCTCCCACCCATTGAGAAACGGTGTCCTCCGGATGACTCATGGCCAACATCTCCCGAGCGACTTGCACCGAGGACAGGCAAATGAACACCGCCCAGCCCCAGGCAGGGCCATAGAAAAGCAGCACGAGCAAAAGAGGGCCGAGAACCGCTGTCGTGAGGAGACGAACCGCCAGGTTGCTTGGACTCTTGACCGCGGGGGACCCGTTCCCAGCGGCTTCGGGGAGCGGGTTCTCTCGGACGTCGTCTAAGCCCTGGGAGGACGATTCGTTCACGCGGTCGAGTAACAGCAGGAATGCCCTGTCACAAGTCGGGCTCGTCTTGCCACACCCGGAGGCACGTTCTAACCCGGAACCCGTGCCCCTTCCTCAAGGATACCTGAAAGCTCGTGCGCCGCTCTTGGGGTTTGCGGCCGCCGCGGCCATAGCGTCGGTTTCTCTGAGTTCAGGACCCCGCGTCTCGGATGAAGAGAGCTTGAAAGCCGCTCTAGGACAAGCGTGCGACTGCGAAACAGACGCTTTCGTCTGGGGCAAGAGCCAAGGAGTACTGACAGACTACCTGATAGGACGACCCCTTCTGTTTGAAGGCTCCTCGCGCGGATCCAAGGGCGACGCGGGCGAAGTATTCTTTTCTAGCGTTCGCGTATCGAAGGAGGGTCGCGTGCTCAGTATTGGCACAGCGAGAAATCTGACAGAAACCGAGGCCGCACACGAGTACGGCCTGACCGGGAACGGGAGCTTCGCCATGTTTGCCACCGAAGCCAAGCTGGGGCCGCAGAGCTTGACCGTGCTCTCCTTCTCTTCACCTGCTTTAGCCAAAGAAACTCTTCTCGGCCGATTGCAGATCGCCCTTCGCAACTACTTGTCGACGGGGCGCTCGTCAGGGCTCCAAAGGAGCGATCTCATCTTCTCCGAAACAGTTCCAGGACCGGTGATCGCAAAGCTCACGAATGGAACGCTTCGCGTGTCCTACCCCGGGGGCGAGGTCCGGGACGAGACCACAAACTTCTTGCAGCAAGATTCAGGGCGCCTCGCTCCCCTGCTCGATCAGGCGGGAATCAGCCTCAATCCGCGGGTCACCACGCCGGTGCCCTGGCTCCATTTCCTGGCGGACGCTGGCCGAAGATTCGCCGGACCAGGCGTGGTCGCTTGGGTGGAAGGTCGCACCTTTTCCTTGGCCGACGGACTCACGCGCGCCACCTATCACGCAAGCCACCGGGCCCCCGCAAACCACCGAGGCCCCGCAAAGACCGCTCCGCCCAAACCTACGCCACCACCCAAGGACCAACCGTCCTGGCCTCCACCACCCCTCACCTCCGGTCTCGACGAAGGGGACGGCCGATGGACGCCGCTCGTCTACCTGGAAAAGGAGCCTGTACCCTCTTTCTATCGCACAGTCCTGCACACCGATGCCGAACGTCCGTACGCAGAGATCCATCTGGTGGCGATGGACATGCGTCGACTCTCTCTGGGCATCGGCGCAGGGTATGAGGATCCGCATCCGGACACAGGCCCGCCGGGCAGCGGTCATCTGCCGCGAGATCCCAAGATCGCTCGCCGCGTCGTGGCTACCTTCAACGGAGCTTTCAAGGCCACTCACGGGCGCTACGGGATGAAGGCCGAGGGCCGCGTCCTTGTTCCTCCCGTCGAGGGTGCAGCGAGTGTACTGATCGACAAGCGCGAACGAGTGGGGTTTGGAACGTGGACGCGAGAGATGGATCAAGCGGACTTCCTCGCGTTCCGTCAAAATCTCGATCCTCTCGTCAAGGACGGAAAACCCAACCCGAGCGGGCGCAAAGTCTGGGGCGAACACCTCTATGGCGCAGGGGTGGCGGTGCAAAGAACCGCTCTTTGTCTGCACGAAACGGGACATCTCCTCTACGCATGGGCGACGGAGGCCACGGGTGAGGCGCTGGCGCAGGGACTCTCCGGAGCGGGATGCACCTACGCCGTCCACCTCGACATGAACCCAGGGCACTGCGCGTTCCTCCTCAATCAAGTCGACTCCGTCGAGCCCTTCTCCGCGCGCGGGAGACCGCTCGATCCGCGTATGAACGTAAACCCCACCCGCTACGTACGCTGGTCGCCGAAGGACTTCTTCTACGTGATGAAGAAAAGCAGCCTGCCACACTCCGAAGGCGTGAGTTGGCGGGTGGCCCCCGGCGACTCCCCCAGCCCCCCAAACATCCCCGGGCTCTTCTTCGGCGACAAGACCATTGCGCAGATCCCGGTGACCATCGACCGAGTGGACGCTGGGAGGCTCGCCTTCTCCATCGAGGTGGGTTCAGGAGAAGGGAATGCGAGCGGGTCGCTTCCCGCTCCTCCTGTGCGTCCGCTGATCGCGTGGGGCATGGGACATGGAACACGAGGCAGCCGCACCGGGCTCAGCATCGGCAGGCAGGTCGTGGTCCCGCTCAAAAGAAACTACGCAAGTCTGATCCTCACCGACGGAGACCTTTCTCTCTTACCGCCCGGAGAGCCCCAGGTGGAAAAGGACGGTCAGACTGTGGTTCAGCTTCCGGTCCTGGCGCGTGACGGGGCTCTCCTGCCTGAATCGAGGGAGCTCGGCGGCGTGCGGCGCCGGGCGGCCCTCTGCATCGATAGGAGCGGCTCCCTCCTCATCGCCCGGATGGAGCACGACACGCCTGCCCCTCTCGCTCAACTCCTCGTCGACCTGGGATGCGATCTCGTCGTCGACTTGGACCGAGGCTCCCATCCGCCCTCGCTCGTCGAGCGGGCCGGCACACCGACTCCACCGGGAACCGGCGCCGAACAAACCCGGCTTTACGGCTCCGACACAATCATGCGCCCGCACACGTTCTCGGTCGGCGCAAAGGAGTGATGAATGACCCGAGGGCGAGCGGCGGCGGAACACCCCCGACTCAATTGCGAATGCGGCGTCTTTTCACGAATTCTTCGGGCAGGACGCGCACGATCTCTTGGGTCTTGGGGTCTCGAAAACGCACCTGCAAAATGAGTCTTCCACTCCCCTCTTCGAGAAGGTGGCGCTGCTCCCGCACGAGACCGTCGCCAGAAGGCTCCGGAGTTTGAATCCATTTTTGCAAGTCCGCCGGCAGCGCTTCGAGCTTTCCAAAGCGCTCGTCCTTGGCCCCTGGAACGTGGGAAAGGAAAAGCATCATATAGGCCAGGGCGCCCACGGCACCGACACCCAAGATGAATAGATAGAGGGTGAGCACGGGCGGGAGTGTGTCCGTTTGGGGGACGTCCCGCAAGAAACCGCGCCCTCTAGCGCCCAGCCCGATCCGGCGTAGGGTTCTTGTCGTGACGAAGGACACTGGATCCGAAGATTCCGCAAGCGAAGACCTCGAGCAGAGACTCCGACCGGAACTCGATGAAGCCCTGCTCGCCCTGGACGAGTTGGCACTCGACGATCCCGAAGAAGCGCTCGCGATGTTCGATTCCTTGCCAGAGCCGGTCCAAGCACTCCCAGATTTTCAGCTCACCCTGGCGCGCGCTCATCAGACTCTGGGACAGCTAGAGGCCGCGGTCGAGATCACGCTTCGGGTCCTCTCCGAGAACGATGAAAACGCCGACGCGCATCACCTGGCCGGCGATCTTCTGGAAGATCTGGGCAGAACCGAAGAGGCCACGTTGCACTTTCTCAGGACCCTCAGCCTCGATCGCGCCGATCTCGACGCCTCCCACCCGGAAAGCGAACTGCTTCGCCGCATCAAAGAGGAAGCCCTTCGCACCCTGCAAGGGCTCCCACAGACCATCCGGCCTCGCCTCAGCGTCTTGCCTCTGCCCTCGGAAGCGGAAGTGAAGGAAGGGGTCGATCCCCGGGCGCTGTGTCGATTCTCCTCAGATCGAAACGAAGGCGGAGTGCTCCACCTCTACGCGACCAACCTGCACGCGGAGTACGGTGATCTCGAAGAGTTCGATGAATTCATGCCGCACGTAAAAAGCCAACTCAGAGAAGAAACCGCTCAGTCCTTGGGCCTTAGCGAGCAGGAACGGAAAACCTACCTGGAAGGCTAAGCGCACGTCCGAAAAGCGTCGCGAGCGCCCTCTGACTAGGGAGGAAGACGCCGACATATAAATTATAAATGGCATCTGAGGACGACGACCGAGAGGGCGCGTTGAGAGACCAACAGGGCGCGCAGCAGGGTTTTCGGACGTGCTACAACAAATCCAACGGACGATTCAGCGCATCGGAAATAATGGCAGGCAAGCGGTCCGGCTCCACTCCCAGCCAGTAGACGTTCCACTCCGGCGTGCGATGCACTCCGTGGCAGACAGATCCATACCAAGCGTTGATGGGGTTGTCGGGTCGCGCGCGGAAGTACAGCGACGAAAAATCGCGCGTCAATGACCACCAAAGATCCTGCCCCAAGCCTTCCCCTCGGGCCACGGGCAGGACGGCAAACTTGCTCAAAAATGCCGCTTGCTCGCCCCTCTCCAGGAAGGCGACCCCGCGGTAATCTGATTCGAGATAGATCTTGAGGGGCAAGCGGGAAAGGAACGCGGGCGAAAGGACTCGTCCAAAGCTCTCCTCGATGAGTGCGTACATGCGCGCAGAATCAACGCCGTCGAGAACGTCGAAGGCCTTGACCTGAGATCCCAGCTTGATGAGAGTTCCTTCCCCTGAAACGGTGAAGAGTTCTCGAATGAGGGAAAGGGGGGAAGCTACCGAAACAGTGGCACGAGCGTCCACCTTGAGCGGCCCGTCCAAGATACGGGACGCGAGATCTAAATAAGTGCGATCTTGCTCTGAGAAGAGGTCAAGGCTCCGCAGCTCTTCCGCATCGCTGCGTAGATTGATGACCCCGATCCCGCTTCGATCGCTCTTGAGCACATGCCCCGGAGAAAGCTCCAGCACTCGATCTCGATGAGGTCCAAGGCCGCCCCCACGACGCAAAAAAAGCGTCCTTTTCGGGGCCAAAGCACCAACAATCTCCACTACGCTCTCAGCCTCCGGCGTCGAGACCGTAAGAACGAGGACCGCTCCACGATCCGAGGGCGAAGAAACATTCTCCCCGCTCGCCAGGCGCGCGGAGTAACGGACGTCTGCCTCTTCGAGCGCAGCCAAGAAGTGCTCTCTGATCTCCGACGACAGGGGATCGAGCGCACCCAAAAGGACTGTCGGATAGAGTCCAAGATCCAAAAGGAAACGGAGCTGATCGGCGAGAGTGCCTGAGCTTTGACGCAGAACTTCGACCGTAGGAATGAGAACGGCGAAACGCCGCTCCGGAAGGTCGCGAAACAGCCGCAGGTACAACTCTGCTTCCGAGCGCTGCCCGAGGCTACTTAAAAATTGAAGCACCCCCTCGGCGACCGAAGGAGGTCGTACGGACGGTTCAACGGTCATCCGTCCTCCCCTTCTTGAGCCGGAGGCGAAAGGCGTGCGACCCACTCATCCGCAAAGGCTCGGAGTCCCGCCCGATCCTTGTGCGTGAGGGAAGGGGGCAGGAGCAAGACCGCAGTACGAAGCGAAAATGAGCTGGCTTGGCCCGAACCTATCGATCGATAGGGACCCTGAACCTCTACTTCCACGTACTTTCCGTCCTCATTGGCAAAGATCTCGCACTCCCCCTCTCCGGGAGCCTGCTCTTCAGGCAGGGAATCTTCAAACACCTTCAGCATCAGAAGATCCCCACTGAGGTGCGCGAGATACCCTCCCTTGCCGTCCGCGTGGAGTTTGCGACACGCTCCGATCTCGAACGTGGAGTGATCATAGAAGGTGGTCTCGTGGACTTCTTCACAAACCAACTCTGCATGAGGAGGGATCGGGGTGAGAGAAGCAGCTCCCGAAGGAAAGAAGGTCAGTCCTCCCGCCTCCACCCGCGAGATCTCCCAGCTCGCCATGGAAAACGTCCCCTCTCCTTCGTTTCGGATCACATAAGTGGCGTCGATGGCGTCGGGCACCATGGCACCGGGCACCATGGCTCTGTCAAACTTCTTCTCAATCCGAAAGCGGCGTGCTCCCAGGCTCACAGAAGGTCCCACCAAGTGAATGCCTGACGCTGAAGGTTCTATGCGGTACGGCTCTCCATCGACGCCCAGGAGCGGAGGCCAACCCCAATCACTCTGAGGACTGGTCCAATAGGTCGCTCCCCAGTTGTCGGCATGCCGCTCCGGTCCGGAAAGCAGCCGTCGGCCCTGAAAGGTGAGAGCGGTGATCCGACCGGAAATCCGGGGATCGACGGTCATTTCCAGGGAGCCAGACCTGAGGACCAAAGGGCTGTTCATCGGGCGGGAAGCTATCACAAATGACCGCGTGCGGGTTTCTTGGGCACTTGAGCAAGTTTATGGCACAAGCCAGGAGCATGAGACACGCGCCTTCGGAACGTCGCGGTCGGCCCACGACCCCTTGGTCGACCTTTCTGACCCTCAGTTGCCTGCTTCTTCTGCCCGCAGTGGGCCTCGCTGGTTCGGATTCTGAGACCCGCTATCCGTACGATCCCGCTTGTCCTTGGGGACGACTCTCGAACGGCAAGGGCGTCCTTCACCGCTGTCTCAGTCAAGCGGAAGCGAAACGCCTCGTTACCGCAGAGAAGAAGCGCTCTGAAAAAAGTACGCCCAGCACTGCTGCCAAATCCAGCACTGCCACCAAACCAAGCACTGCCGCACCCGAAGAAACGAAACCAGAAAAGAAACCTCTGCCCACGAGCATCAACGTCGCCCTCGGTCCGATCGTCGCCGACACGGGTGACATCACCCTCGGACGCCTCGACGCACCGATGGACCGCTACCAAGCGTGCGTGGTCAGCGGGGGCGGGCTCAGCGCAGCTAGCGCGGAGGTGGTCGTCAAGTTCATCGTGCAGGCGGATCGCGTTCGAGCAGAAGGAGCGACCGTGAGTTCCTTTCGTGGCGTAGAAAAGGCCACAGCTCAATGCATCGCCGATGTCGTGGACCGAAGGCAAGTCGGCGCCATCACTGTGCCCATGACGGGCGCCAAGCTGACTTTCACCATCACGGAAACCAAGTAGCGGTGGCTTTTTGTAGATGTGACTAGTGCTCCGGCGTATACCCCCCGCCGTGACTCTCGGAGAAAGCGAATCCCGGCGGCCCATCGCCGATTCCCTCAAGCGCTATCAACAGCTCCATACGAGCTTCGGTCAGAAGGCTGATGCGTTCGCAAAACAAAGCCGTCTCCTCGAAAACTTCCGGGGCGTGACCTTCGCCGCTGCGGTCATCGGCTGCGGCTACTATCTCGCAGAGGACTCGACCCTCGGTGGCGTCCTCGGGGCTCTCGCATTCGTCGCCTTCCTCCTTTTGATTTCCCATCATGGCCGGGTGCTTGAAAAAGAAGCGCATCAAAAGCGCTTCGCCATCGTCAATGAGCACGCTCAGATGCGCCTGCGTGGGAACTTTCAAGGGCTGCCCCGGACCGGAGCCACATTTGCTCCGGAGGGACACTTGTCGGCCGACGATCTCGACTTGTTTGGCGTCAGCTCGCTGTATCAGCGCGTGAGCGTTGCGCACACCCGTTACGGCCAGACGACACTGGCGGCTTGGCTCTCCGCACCCGCGGAACTCTCTGAGATTCTGGCCCGTCAAGAAGCGGTCCTCGAACTCGCAGATCAGCTCAGCTTTCGTCAGGAGCTAGAAGCCGAAGGCATGGCCTTGGTGGAGAAAAAACGGGGCCGCGCCACACAGATCACCGACGGACCCAACCCGCTGCGCTTGCTCACCTGGGTCGCCGCGGAGGGCAAGCTCAGCGGCAGGATAGGCGTCGCGGTTCTTGCATGGCTCCTTCCCGTCCTCATGCTCGCTGGGATCTGGGCGCAGATCTTCCTCAGAACGCCGCCTACCTATTGGCTCGCGCCCCTGCTCTGTGGTCTGGCGCTCCTCTCGCTCACCAAGAAGGACTGCGCAGAGGCCTTCGGGGCTGTCTCCACGACGGAAGGAGCCTTTCTCCGCTATGGACGCTTGCTCGAAATTCTTGAAACCTACGAGGCCAAGTCCCCGTGGCTCAAAGAGCGACGGGAACGGCTCTTGGCGCGCACGGGGAAAAAGCCGAGCGAAGTCATGCGGCGCTTCCGCTTCCTCGTGAGCTGGTTCGATCTGCGTCACAACGGCATGATCTACCCGGTCGTGAACGCGCTTTTGCTCTGGGACATTCATATGACCCGGGCGCTCGAGAAGTGGAAAGCGGACGCGGGCCAGGATCTCGACCGTTGGTTTGAGGTCATCGGAGATTACGAAGCTCTGTCCTCCCTCGCCGGGCTCTACGCCGACGAGCCAGACTCGAGTCTGCCGCGCATTCTTTCCGGAGATGAAACCGCTCTTCCAGGCAATGAAACCGCATTAGGCATTTCCGCCCTCGCTCTCGGTCATCCGCTGATTTCCGCAGAAAATCGCGTAAAAAATGACCTCTCACCCCTCGCCCTCGGACATGCACTCTTGATCACCGGATCCAACATGTCCGGCAAGAGCACCTTTCTCCGCGCCCTCGGAACCAACTGCGTACTTGCTCTTGCGGGCGGACCGGTGATGGCGCGCGAGATGACCCTACCCCTCTGCTTGATGGGCACCAGTATCCGCGTCTCGGATTCTCTCAAGAGCGGTGTCAGTCACTTCTATGCAGAGGTGAAAAAGCTCGCAGACGTCGTACGACTCGCCGAGTCCGGCGGCCTTCCCGTCCTTTTCCTCCTTGATGAAGTGCTGCACGGCACGAATTCGAGAGAGCGGCAGGTCGGCGCCCGTTGGGTCCTGGCGGAGCTGCTTCGGATGGGTGCTTTTGGTGTCATTACGACGCACGACATGGAACTCTGCCGCCTTCCGGACCACCTGATGCAACTCGTCCGGCAGCATCATTTCCGCGAAGACGAAAACAAGGGCGAGATGACCTTCGACTATACCCTGCGTGAAGGTCCGGTCACCTCAGGCAACGCTCTCCGCTTGATGCAGCGAGTGGGCCTGAGAGTCCCGCTCGAAGACTGATCGGCGGTGCTAGATTTGGGCGGCAGTGCTAGGTTTCGTCAGTGGGCGCGCGCCTTGAGCCATCGAACCTTGAGCCATCGAACACGTAACGGAAGAGCATCTGGAGTGGCGCTCCGAGCGCGCTCCGCACCAGGCTGACGGCGTCTCGTAGATGATGCACATCGCCGATGAGGCCGCGGAATTCGTCGCGTAGATCCTCCACGTCGTCCCCAAGGGATTCGAGAGACGCCTGGGTGACCTCGCGCGCAAGTTGCTCGACATCGGACTCGGGCGGAGAAGAAAGCGCGCCCAAAAGTAACGCCATCGCCAGAAAGAAGTCGACAGCTCCCACGACGAGAGCGGCGCGCACGGATCCGTAGGACGCCTGAAGGGCAATGTATCCAGCCAGATGGAGCGCAGCCGCCGCGGAGATCAGAAACGTAAGGCTGAGAATGGCAAGCGCAAGGGCGCGCAGCGTGCGCCGTACCTGCGCCTTGGCCACGGTCTTTTGGGCCTTCAAGATGAGCTGCACCCGCTTGAGGCTTTCACTTGCCGCATGTTCTGTAGGGCGCGCGCTCATCGTCCGAGAACCTTCCCGGCGATGAAGCCCGCGAGGAAGGCACTCACCAGTGCCCGTGGCTTCGACTCCTTGATGTCCTCTCCCAAGCCTCCCAGAAATTCAGCGAGCTTCTGAGACGCTTCGGGGAGGTTCCACTCTTGTGCGAACTCACGAGCTTGCTCCAGAGGAGATCCCGCATCACTCGATGCGTCCCCCGAAAAGCGCTGGGCGCCTCGCTTGACGCGCGCCTGCAATACTTCGAGCTGCGCCCGCAGCTCTTCGATTTCTGATACGTCCGTCACGGCGAGTCCCGTCTTCGATGATGGTCGAAGCCCCGAGATAGGGCCCCTAGCCCTTCGCATTTTGACAGACCCCGTCCCTCACGGGCCAAGAATTGGTACTTTTTTCTCCTCGGCTTCAGTCACAGACACGTAGGTGCGCTCTAGTTGCAGGGTACACTCTAGTTGCAGGGTACACTCTAGTTGCAGGGTACACTCTAGTTGCAGAGTACAAACGTTGAGTTCGTATTCGTACACCAACCGGGCCGCTGAGGTCCAGGTGGGCCGCATTCGAGCTCTGTTGTCTTGCCTGATTCGTAGATGTAATTCTTCCCGTCGATGGCTGTTATACATTGACCAATGGATGGATAAACACCGGCGCTATAGTTGAAGGTTGTCCAGGCTGTGCAGGGTGCGCAGCTGCTCGTGCCTCCCCCTGAGCCACTACCCCCCGACGAAGAACCACCACTCCCGGTGCCTCCCGTCCCTGCGTCACCATCGCCATCGCCCACAAGGTCGCCATCGCCATCGCCCACAAGGTCGCCATCGCCCACGAGATCGCCATCGCCATCACCTTGAGCGCCACCACTCCCGGAGGGGGTGCCACCGTTCCCGGTGCTGATCACCGTACCGCCCGCGCCATTTCCAGGACTGCCGCCCGACGGCAGCATGGGGTCCCCATCCCCGTCGCCGGTTTCAGGCTCGTCTACGGTTACGGTAGCGCAACCAGCAAACACCAAGGACAAAAGGGCGGGACCCAAAAAGCGATTTGACTTCATCGGACGGGGAAAGGCGAAAGATCTCTGAAGCTCTAGTATACCTTGGATTTTAACTGTCGCGCGATGAAACCCGGGCGTTTCGGAGTGATTTTGTGCGTCTATGAGGAGCTTCGTCCGACCTTTACCCACATGACTCGTAGGTGGTTTCGTCAGGCACACCCACCTGCACCGCACCTACAGTCTCCGAAGAGGCGATCACGCTCGCAAGATCGAAACCTGTGCTGCGTGTGCAGCGAGCGATTCTAAGTCTTTGGGATCGGAGGTCAAAACCGCACCGCCTGGCTCAGCAAGTGCGATGACGAGTGCGTCAACTGCAGAGCCCCTGCGAGCAAGACGGCGAAGTTGTGCTGCACGGCGAGCAAGTAGTTCGGGGACGTATTCAACGACCTCGCACGTCTTCCACGTCAACCTACCTTGCGAACCCTACCCCGCGCCACACGCCGAACAGCCGCTTGCACGCGCGCACGTTCACGGGCGCTGGGCTCGCCCACTTCGGCGATGAGTTCTGCCAAGTAACGATCCGTCTCGGCGAGTAGCTCCTGACGGCGAAGTTCGGCTTCAATCGCTCGCTGAAGAAGCTCCGAGACGGGAAGGCCGCGGGCCTTGACCTGTTTGTACATCGCCTCGGGCAAATAGACCTGCATGCGCGACATACGCCTATATATACACCCTACCGAATTCCACGGCAAGCCTCGCATTTGAGCCGAATCCTATCCGAAGAAAGCTCACTTTCATCAAACGAGACCGGCGAGAGGACCGGAATCCACGTTGATGTTGCCGACCGAGTTGAGTTCAAGACCCATCAGCTGAGCTATCGACACGAGTAGCTCCGCATGCTTTTTCCCGTTGACGTTGAGATAGCGTCCGGGCGTGAGCGCCCCGCGCGCACCTCCAGCCAAAATCAAATTCACCGGCTGCATGCGATGGTTCGTTTGTCCCATCTCGCGTCCCCACACAACCAACGTATTATCGAGCAACGTGCCGTTGCCCTCCTGAACGGAATCCAGCGCTTGGATGAGATACGCGAACTGAGTCGCGTACCATTGATCGATTTGTAAAAGCTGCGCGCGGTTGTCGCCGTCGAGGTGCGAAATCGTGTGGTGACCTTGGGTATGCCCGAACCATTCGTGGACGATGTTGCTAAATCCACGGCTGAGCTGAACACTCGCTACGCGCGTGAGATCGCAAGCCAGCGAATGTACCGCAAGATCCATCATGGCCCGCGCTTCATCCGGGAAAGTGGCACTATTTTCCCACCTGGATGTGGCCGCGGCCGGCTCGGCCGGGATCGTACAACCGACGGAGGGAGTCGGTGGAAGAGCGCTCGCGCGGCGGTGAATCGCACGAAGACCTTCTAGGTGAGCCTCGATCTTCACATACTCTTCACTACCGACGCGACCACGGAGACGCTCCACTTCGGTCATCAGGTAATCGACCGACGCTTGTCGACGCACCTGATCCGGTGTGGGTCCGGTGGGCTGGTCCATCGGATCCAAATCGAGACCAGCGAACAATCGGTCGAAAGCCGCCTTGGGATTGGTTTCTGGATGGATCGGCTGCTTGTCAGCCTTGTAGATCATCCGATGCTTGCTGTCGGGATCCGAGCACTGCACACCAAACTCCAAGCTGCGGTATGCCGTTTCCGGCGCCGGATCATCGTGAGCCCTTTCGTAGGGCATCCCACTGCCAAACTGCGCAGCCACGATCTGATCAATCGACGGACCGCTGCCCCAGCCCGTCCTTTGGCCGTTGCCCCCGTCAAAATCTGCACCTTCATGGGGCGGGTGTAGAGATGCGCCCGTCCAAAGGCCCGCCATCCCAAAGGCGTGCTCTTGCCCGGCTCCCCCCGCACTCATCGAAAGTCCGTGGGGGACGACGATGCGATTTTGTACTGCGATGAGAGGCGCGTGGGTCTCGGTCAAGGTGAACTCCGTCTCCGTACCCGTGGGTTGCCAGCCCAAGGAAGCCCCTCCGTGATCGATCGCCGCGGTCCCGTCAGGGCTAAAAAACAACAGCAGGCGTTTAGGGAAAATCGCTTCCTGACCCGACGCATTCAGGAGCGGCAAGAAGGGAAGAAGCCCGGCTCCCGCGCCCAAGCTGAGCAACAGATCGCGCCTTGAGAAACTGAACCGATTGCGCTGTGCCATTTAATTTTGCTCCTGAGCGCCTTCGAGGCGAACCGTGCGAAATGCGTCGCTTAAAACAATTTGCGTGAGAAGAGTCCGGATGTTGTGCCCAGAATCCGTAAAACCCTTGCGAATCATGACCATCGCGCAGCCATCATCACGAGATTCGACTCGTCCAAGGGCATAGCGAAACCACTGACTCGCCATGCAATCGGCCACATCTTGGCTCTTTGCGAGCTTCTCGCTCAGCTCTAGAGCGCCGTCGAACTCCCCAGAAACGTCGCTTGCCACTTCCAAAAGCTCACCCGTCGCATCCACGACCGAAGCTCCATCATGAGTCCGGTACGCGCCCACGGGATCGTAGTTTTCAAATCCCAATCCGATCGGATCCATGAGTCGGTGACAGTTTCCGCACGAAGGATCTTCGTTGTGGGCAGCAAATCTTTCTCTTGTCGTCGTAGCCGGAGTGGGAGAGGGGGGCACGTTGTTGACTGCGGCCGGCGGCGCTTCGAGCAGTTGGCACAAAAGGTTCTCTCGAACCACCAAACCGCGATGAACGGGTGAAGTCTGGTCCCGGTGGGCCTGCGCCGTCAGAAACCCCGCCCGAGTCAGAATGCCTGCGCGCTCGGTACCGTCCAAGTTGACGAGCTGACCGGGTACAAAACCTGCGGGTTGTGCCATGCCATACACAGAAAACAGCGGCGCCTGCATCGGCGAAACGGTCGACAAAAACAGCGAGCTCATCAGTCCGTCGCCGGCACGGATCACGTGATCCGCAAAGCCACCGAGTTCCGCCACCATCGCGTCCCGGAGGTCAGGACCGTAAGCGGGAAACAAGGTGGCGTCCTTTTCAACGCCACTCATGTCGCCCACGCGGAGCCACTGAGTGTGAAAGCCCGGGATCGTATCGGCGGCTTTTTCGTCTTCGATCATGCGCGCCACTTGAGCCGCAAGGACGCTGTCCTCATCGAGGGTTCCGGCCTCCGCAAGAGCAAAAAGCTCATCATCCGGCATCGTGTTCCAAAGAAAATACGACAAGCGGTTTGCCAGTTCGTATCCGGTGAGTCTTTCCGCTCCATCCCGGGGAACAGCGGACACTCCTACGTCCACATGATAGAGGAAAAACGGCGATTGCAGCATCGTTTCGAGCACCAAACGGAACCCCGCCTCCACGCTTTCCTCTTGGCCGCGGGAAAAAAGAGCAAGGTAGTTCTGTCGTTCACTGTCCTCCAAAGGGCGCCGGTAAATACGCTTTCCGAGCGTATCGACGAAAGACTGGACACAGGTCGCTCCACTAGAAAGATCACAACCGACTATTTCATTCCTCGTGGGCGCGAGTTGTGCCGCGAGAGACACCGCAACTTCCAGATGTTGCTCGACAAGCAAATCAGTGATGGGTGTGCGCGAGTTGCTGACGAAAGGCCCTACCTTTTCGTCGGGGGAGAGCGCCTCAGCCGGATCGTTCTCGATGCCGAAAAGGTCCCGAACCGTATTGTTGTACTGGAGCCGTGTCATGCGCCGCAGAGGGGTGAGTCCCACCAAGATCTCCTGTACTTCGGCACATTCTTCAACCGTAGGAAGTTCGTTCTCCTTGTCGTCCGGACCCGTTTTACCTGGATCCTCCTCACCAGGCGGTGGGGCTCCCAGCTCACCCGTGCAACCGGAAAGTGCCGCGCACGCGACGAATGCAATTGTGCCTCTCATCTCATCACCATCCTTCAAAGAAACGCGCGTAGACGCACCTCGCATCCAGCGCTTCCGTGATCCCAAACGGCACAAACCTTCATGGGTCTGTGACAGAGGCGTTCTGCTCTCGTGAAGCAGCTCGCGCAGAGTTCGAGTCCTGGCGCCTCAAGGGAGACACCTTCGAAATCCGTCCAGGTTCACCTGTTCGTTCAGGGGAATGTTGTCTTTTGATAGACGAAAACCCCTGTCATCGAGCGTTCTGCACTGGAGAGGCAACAACGAAAACTCGATGAAGAACTCTGCGAGTTTAGCTTTTTCCGCCTTATCGAGCAACAAAACTCAACGAGTGGACCGCACCGTCCTCAAGAGAACTCTCTACTCCTACTGAACGATCTTGCTGAACGACCTTGGTCGATCTGAACAGCATCGGTCGATTGTGCAAATTTCTTCCGACCGTTTCCGTCCACCGAAACCATGGGAAAAGCCAGACTTCAATCCCTCACCAGTGATCTTGCCGCTCTCTTTTAGGGAGGAGTCTGCTGACACACAGCGCAACCAGGAGCGAAGACCGCCGAAAACCTCTCATCGATGGTGCCCCCCTCAATCAGCAGCAGCTGGCTTTCATCGGCGGCTGCTCCCTGGGTTCCACCTACGAACGTCACATCCTCCTCATCGATGTCGTCTGCAAGATGAAAGCGACACTCCCGAAAGGTCAGCCGTTGATCAAACATGACCTCAACCATCTGATCCGTTTCTCCTTCCAATGAAGCATAAGCAACATCGTCCCAGGTGACGTGGGCAAGGACCAGTTCTCGATCGGCTTCGATGGGCTCACTGTTGGGCTCGATGATTTCACTCAGGGTGAGGTCGCAATTTTCAAGGAGCACGTTGGACGGCGCCACGATACGATTTTCCCGAAGACGCGGCGGTCCGATGCGCAGATCAGAATCCACCAAATGAATCTCAGATCTTACGGCACGCAAATAAAGCGGGGGAGTGCTCATGACGATGTCTTCCCCATAGACGAACGCCCCTTCTTGCACGTCGATCTCCAGATCGCCCGTCCTGAGTAGAAGACCGGAGAGGGTCACATCCACCGCCTGGGAGCCTAAAAATCCAGGAATGAGACCCGTGAGAGCAATCCCGGTGGTGCCCACCGTTCCGTCTGCTTCTAGCTGCCGCACGGTCAGCGATGAATTTCCGCCCGACAGTTTCACCAGATCGGTAAAGACGTCCTCACCGCTCATGCGGCAAACGACTGCGTCGGTGTTGGTTCCCAGCACCAGACCGTTCCCCCCAGCAAACTGCATGGTGACGTCTTCCATCACCAAGCGCAAACGTCCAGCTTCTCCAGGATGAGCAAAGGCGCTCAAGAGAGTACTGGCTTCTCGCTGTCTGTCGGCAAACGCACCCTGCAAGTCTCTTTGTCCATCGATCGTCAAACCCTGCACAAGGGTCGCGCGCGAATCGCTTGCTCCTCGGTGAGATACGGTCAAAAGCTGAGCGTCTCTGGGGCGACCTTCTGCTTGAAGGATTGTGGCTTCATACCCCACGTAACTGACCCCTTCCGAAAGCGTCAATTGGGTCACGAGATACCTGCCGGGCGGAAAAAAAACGACAGCATTCTCGCTCAAACGCGCCCGATCGATCGCGCGCTGAATGGCGTCCGTGTCGTCAGTGGCGCCATCACCGACGGCTCCGAAATCTGCCGCGACGTCCAAGAGCACCCCTCGATCGTCATCCAAAATCGTATGCGTATGAGAGGCCCTTTTTCCAATGCTGGCTCCTGTTACGGACTCGATGCGCAAGAAAATAGTCTCGTCCGCTTCCGCGCTCTCATCATTGAGTTGCCGTAAGGACACCGTCTGCGTGGTTTGCCCCGGTGCAAAGACCACCGTCGTTTCTGGAGCCGAATAGTCGCGACTTCCACAATCGTCGTGCATGCTCGCCGTACCTCCGTCGAGAGCGATGTGCACGACGACTTCTGCATCGCTCGGCGCGTTCATGGTCAGCGCTACCAAAAAGTCGCTAGCCCCTTCAGAAGACTCAGAGGTGCTCGTCTCAAATCCTACATACAGGGGATAAAAAACGGTATCTGTTTTTCTCTCGCACCCGAACCCAAGACAAGCAAACAAACTCGCCCAAGCGAACGTGACACGCGCCCCATGCCTACGGACGCTCGAACTCATTTCTTCGACAACTCAGAAAGTCTTACACGGAGATTCGTCGCATCCGCGCTCCCCGAGAACTTTGAGAGATATTCAGAAATCGCCTCGCGTTCTTCCGCGCCCTGCCCCAGCTGCCGGAGAGCGCGGATCTTTCCGAACTGAGCTTCCTGAGACAGAGGCCCACCGACCGACAGATACGCGCGAAAGGAGCGCAGTGCCTGACTCGGCTGTTTCAATCGGTCGAGTTGAAGTTGACCAAGAGTGACGAGCACGGTGTGACTTTCCGCGCTCCCCGGGTACGCATGACGAAGGGACTCATAGATCGATGCAGCTTCCTGCCATTTTCCTGCCTTCATGGCTTCGCGGGCCCGCGAAAGCCGCGCGAGGATGGTCGCCGGCTGATCATTCACGGGATTGCCCGTCACGGGACTGCCTGGATTCATCGCTCCAACGTGAGCGTCCTTTTGCGCGAGCTCTGGAGCGGGAGTCCTCTTCAAAGGCACGACCATGCGTTGCACCTCGCCCGGAGTGAGTCTCGGTGCGCTCTTCGCTGATTCATACCCCTCGGACTCGAGGGAAATCTCGTGCACCCCGATACCTAGAAGGATGCTCACAGGCGCGGATCCCACTGCTACGCCGGATAAGAAAACCTGGGCTCCTTCGGGCTCGCTCGCAACGTGCAAAACCCCAACGCTTTTTGCCTGCCAAAGCGCGCGGGGTGCGACGGTCGCTTCATGTTTTGCGAGTTCCGAGCGCGTCGTCGGCGAAGGCGCCGCGACCTCCCCGCCGCTCACTAAAACGTTTTGGTCCTTGGCAATACGTTTCGCCTGAGAAGATCCTTGGACCTCCACGATCCCTTCGAGCACCGTGACCTGAGTTTTTGCGGAACTCAGCCGCTCCACTGCGTACATCGTTCCAATAGCCGTGGCTCGGGTCCCTTCGGAGACGATGCTGAACGCGCGCTCGGGTGCGCGAGGTAAAAGTGCCGCCACCGCTCTGCCAGCGAGGAGCGTGACTTCACGCTTTCCTGCTCGGAGCGCGTCGAGACGCAATTTTGAATGAGCGGCAAGACACACGTCTGTCGCCTTTTCGATCGAGAAGCATGCGCCACCTTCACGAACTTCGATCACACTCTCTGGACCAAGGGCATCTGGTCCCACGACTTCTCGCTTTCCGTCGACCAAGACTTCCCCCGAGGTAAACGTCAGCTCGACCGTTTCGACCGAGCGCGCGCCCTGAGTCACCATTTTTTGTGGAGGTGACGCTGCGTCGTTCGTCCCTTCAAGGCGAACAAAGGCAAGCGCCAAGACCGCCGCGGCTACCACACCGACCAACGCAGAGCGCATTCGTCTCCGACCTCGCGCACTACTTTCTGTACCTTGGTGCTTCGGTTGGTTCTGCGACGCTTGGTTCTGCGACGCTTGTCGAACGTCCCCCTGCCGACGAAGAGGCACCACTTTTTCCTCGTGAGCGACCGTCGAAAGCGCTCGAGAGAGGATTGTCTCGTCACGGGTGCTCGACACCTCCACGTCGAGTTCTGTCAGCCTTCGAAAGATATCTCGGTCTTTTTGACAAACAACGTCGGTGGTCCCCAGCTCCAAAAGACGCGCTTCCTCGGCCAAAGACAAAGACTTTCCTGCGGCTTTCTTGTCGCTGAGGCCACAAAATTCTTGATACGTGTCGCGGCTCATGCGCTCCCCTTGCTCGCGGAAGCCATCTCGCGCGCGATCATTTTTCGCAGCTCTTTCCTTGCCGAAACAAGCCTGTCCTTCACCGTCCCTGTGGGACTGTCCGAAAGTACGGCTATTTCATCCACCGTGTAACCCAAAGCGTGGTGGAGCACGAAAGCCTGGCGCTTCAGAAGCGCGATTCGGTCCAGGTATGCCTCCAGTTGGCCAGAAGTGATGTCTTTCCTCCTCATGTCGCTGGCAAAATGAGCCAGTCTTTCCGGTAGCGCCACTTGCTCGATCCAAGAACGATTGGAGCGCAAGCGACGAGACATCCGAAGGGCCGTACGCACGGTGATCGTGTCCGCCCACGCTTCCAGGTTTCCTGGCTCTCGAAAGTTTCCCGCTGACTGAAGGATCTCGACGAGGGCTTGCTGAGACGCATCATCCGCTTCGCTGAGGTCATCCATCAGCGTGCGGCACAAGCGACGCACGCGACCGACAAGGCGTCCCGCCAACACCTTTTGCGCCTCCCGGTCGCGAGCGGCGACGCGACGCATCAGGAGTTGATCCTTGTCCCGATTCTCGGAAACGTCCGGGTCTTCTAAAACCTGCGTGTCCACCAAACTCGCCACATGCACCTTATTTATAAATGCACTTTTTGGAGAACACGGTCGGAACAAAAGTCAGAACACTCGAAAATGCATCCCAAGGTCCAGTCTTGGCCGAATTTGGTAGGGAGACAGCACAGGATCTGAGACCCCTTCCGCTATGAATTCCGGCGACACCACATATGCAGCCAAGCTCACGCCAAGAAAAATGCCCACCCGCTTGCTGAACCACTGCTCACCCGTCACGCCCCCGACTCCGCCCCACGAGAACTGACGTGCGTCTCTACCCACCCCGACTGCATCGAGACCTTGCGCCTGCTTTCGCCAGGATGGTTCTAAAACGATTCCGAGGCTTGGACACAAACCCCAAGTGCCACGCCGAAAGCACCAACCAGCATGCATGTCTATCGGCAGGCGGGCGAGGTCAAACTCTCCATAGGCAGAAGCCACAGTCAAAGACGGCCCGAGCGTAAACCCAGCACCAAAAAAAGCGCCCACCACATGCATCCCCTCCAGTCCGACGTGTGCGCCATGAGTGAGCAGTCCCTGAGCATAGGGCTCTAAGCGATAAGAAACGCGCGGAACAAGGAAAATCGAGTGCGTCGCTTCGCGTTCTTCTTCGCGATCTGTTGTCTTGATCTTCTCGCGACTTGAAGAATCCGTTACGGGCAGCTCCTCTTCTGGCCGCTGCTCGTCGGGCTTTATTTCCTCCTGCCATTCGCTCAACTCCGCACTTCTGTCCGTCGGAGAAAGAAGCGCCACACTCGCCTGAGCTACGATGAGCGCGGTGGCCTCTTCGGCCGCCGCATCTCGCACGGGGCCTTGTACCTTTCTTTCCAAGCTCCGGCCTTGGTGTTCCAGCTTCAACACCCAAGCGCGCGCATCCCGAGTGTCCAGCCGGAAAACCAGGTACTCTTGTGGGAAAGTCGCCGCGCGCTCTTTCGTCGCAGGAACAAACCGGACTTCTGCTTGTTCCATGCGTGCGCGTACGGTGGCCTGAAGCAGCTCGGTCACGAGCGGTCCGTAGTCGTCGCCTGCGATGACGATGATGGTGGGAGCATGCGTCTCACTTTCCCACGGAGCGTCCTCAGCAGAAGCCGAACCCGCCACGCTCCAACCCATGGCCCAACAAAGAGCCGTGGTCCATGAAAGCAAACGTGAACGCACGCCCGTAGCCTACAGCAGCGGCTCAAAAATGGTGAGGGCTCCGCCGCCGCCCGCCCACCGCCCAAGTGAGGGTCGGCGTTCTAAAGCCCCAATTGTGAGCGCATGTTGTCGTACTCTTGAAAGTCGGCGCTATTTGCGACCAACGTATTCCCCTGCCAGGTGAACATCGCACTCCCCCACTCACCGCTCCGCGTCGGCTCCCAGAAGAAAGTCCCGAGGCCCCTCCCGCCAGCCAGGTTCTTCATCATCAGGTTCGCTTCGGTGCGCGCCGGGTTGTACTCGGCGATGACAAAATCGATGCCGTTGTAGTCGGGGTCGCTCACCAGAGCGTCGAACGTAGTCTGCCAAACGCTCGGCTGCCCTTGAAACGCCGTGTAGCAAGACAGCCCGAAGACATCAAAATCGACCCCCTGCGCAAGAGCATTGTCGAGCCACCAACGAACCCCCGAAAGATTGCTCGTATTTTCCGTGTGGAGCATGATCTGAATCGTCGGATCGACCGAGCGCACTCCTTCGATGCCCGCCTTGAGAAGCGTCGCCAAGTTGCTCCAATTTCCGGTCGACGCCTGACCACCGAACGGTGCAGCTGCCGGATTGTTGCCCCAGCAATCCGTGTTGTTGCCAGGTACGTGCATCAACATGCCTGGAGTGATCTCATTGCCCACTTGCACCATGTCCGGGCGCGCGCCCGCGGCTACAGCCGTCGCTACGACGTCAACGGTGTAGTCGCGAACAAATTTCGCCAGCGTAGCGATGTCCTTTGCTCCACGCCACGCCTCAGGAATGATTTGATTGCCCGGGTCAGCCCAAACATCGCTGTAATGTAGATCCAGGAGAAACCCCATGCCCGCGTCCTTGATTTGCTTGCCAAAGGCAACGACGTGGTCTCGGTCGCCGTAGGGCTCAGAGAAACCGTTACAGCCGTTTTCTTGTGACGAGTAGCCGTACTCTGCATCAGGATCGACAAAGCTCTTCACACGGATGTAGTTGAAGCCGTGGTTTTTGAGCAACGCAAAGATGGATTTCGTCACGCCATCCGTGTCGCGAAAGGATGCATTCCCCTCTTGAACGCTGGAGATGTCTGCGCCCAAAATGAACGGAACACTGAACGCACCGCCGGTTCCAGAACCGCCGGTTCCGACCCCGCCGGATCCAATGCCGCCCGTACTCGCCCCTCCGGTCCCTGCGCCTCCCGAAGCGAAACCACCAGATCCCGTTCCTCCAGAACCTTGAGCACCGCCGGTCCCAGACCCATCAACGCAATCCCCCTCGACACAACTTTGCGAAGGAGCGCAGCCGGCATCACAAGAGTCCCCGTCACCGTCACCTGAGGCCTGATCGTCCGGAGAACCACCGGGCAACGTCGAACAGCCCAGGGCCAAGAGCAGACCCATCAGGGAGACTCCGAGGTGAGTTCGCTTTTTCTTGTGTGTTTGCTTTTGTTCCATGAAACCTCAAATAGATTTCACGCAGAAGGCGCAACCGAGCCCACCCCGGAAGTCCCCTTCTCGTGCATCTGTTTTCGACCGCGCGCCGTGCGAAGGCGTGCATTCACAGAGCAGTGCCGTGTTTTGGGCTCCCTGCTCGCCGGAACAGAGTTGCTCAACCGTCTTTGAGAGGCAAGAGAGCAGACCACAGAAATGAGCTAAAAACTCCTGCGATCACGCATGTCTCGCCCTCCGTTTTCGGTCGGAAAAAAGTGACGAAGCGTCTCAAGCGACGCGAGGGCACGCCCGCCGCATTCCGGAATTTACCGTGTAGGCTGTAAAGGACGCGCGATCACTCAGCCGGCTTCTTCCGATAGAACGCCACTTCATCAAACATGATGTTGATGGGTTGAAACGCGCTCGTGAGAATGCTGATGCTCTTGATGCGGTCCGTGCGAAACTCTTTGCCGACTCGACCCCAGCCCGCCTGCCTCATCTCACTGAAAGGGAAGAAGTAAAAGCGCCACTCGGGAGTCACGTCCCTGAGACTGCGAAACGCGTCCCAACACTGATCGCGGTAAGGAGTCTCCTGTCCCACGACCACCTCGGTCGGCACATAGTCCTCACAGAAGGGAACCTCCGGGGTGTCGAGCTCTCCCGTGTCGGTAGAAAAGGCGTATTTCCTCTGCCCGTCTGTCCCCGGAACGACAAGTCCAGGAAACGCATCAAACGCTGCCTGATCCTCGAAACACAAGGGCTCAGCCCCGGTGCATACACCATATCCGTTGATTTCAGTCGTCGCGCCCTTGCCGTCGGCAACGCTGATCGTATCCATCGTCTGGATACTGACCCCGATCTGTCCGACCCCGTCCTGAGGTCGGGCGTCGGGGGGCATCGCAGCTCCAGCCAGAGGCGTGACATCTCCAGGCAATGCAACCGCCTCTTCCTTTTCCGCAAGGCGGGCCCAGAAAGCCACCCCTTCCCAGTCGCTCTTGTCGTCGACTTGCTTCCAGGGCGACTCGTAAACGGCCACGGTGAGCCCCGAGTAGGTAAAGCCGTCGATCACATCGGCCGGAAGTCCCTCAAAGGCTGACGGTCGGGTCGTCAGGGGACCCCAAAGGTTGACGGCCTTCTGATTGTCCTTGCCGTCGAGAGTCCAGTGGAAGGCAGCCAGCTCCTCCGGCCGGCGC
>CAYMQT010000002.1:664-18233 GCA_964392575.1 uncultured Polyangiaceae bacterium | reverse complement strand
GTCCTTGCCGTCGAGAGTCACGCAACCGGAGAGGGCAGCATCCTGGGCGGCACCCCCCTCCCGATCCAGATCGAAGATCCCGATGACGCCGTCACCGCTTTCATCGAACTTGTCCTTGCAAGCAGAAAAGTACGGATAAACCCCGACGGAAACATCCTCGCCCGGCCGGGGAAAGAAGTCCGCGGCGGACTTAGTCGCAGGCGGGGCGAAATCACCCCCTAGGGGATCCAGGCGCCAACAGATCTTTGCTAGTTCGTTGAACACACCGTCGACAAACTCGATCGCCGCTTGCTCCTCTGCGCTGAGATCTCCTTCATCCTCGATCGCGGCATAGAGGGCGACCGCGTCCGGGTCTTTCCC
This sequence comes from uncultured Polyangiaceae bacterium, assembly GCA_964392575.1. GTDB lineage: Bacteria > Myxococcota_A > Polyangia > Polyangiales > Polyangiaceae > NIC37A-2. The sequence goes on along the minus strand of CAYMQT010000002.1, from coordinate 17,873 downwards.
CAAGAGTTCCTCCGCAAGTTCCGTGACCCGCACGAAATCGGGATAGTCATCGGTCTGGTCGTCATCGTCAACGAGGAGTTTCGTTTGTTCGATCTCAAAACTGCCGGAATCTCCCGGAAAGCTAGCCACCTCCATGAGTTCGAACTCGTACACCCCCAGCCCCATTTCGGCACACAGGTTCTGAGCCGTGGGCAAACTCGAGGTGTGCGTATCGCACCCCAGCGGCAAGAGAGACGTGAGCGAAAGAAACCCGAAGGACCGCAGAAGAAACTTCATCGTAAACAACCTCTCGCACTCACACCCAGCGCGCACCTGACCGCCGCCCGCTCCCTTTGGGACCTGAAAAAACGCGGCAAAGCGTCATCAAAAAGTGATTCATTCGTGAGAAAGTGCGTCATGAACGTCGCGCCTCTCGGACGCTTGTGTCTTTCGTTTTATGAATCACGTGCACACAAGTAGCAACGGCTATCCTCCCCCCGCCCGGCCCCAAGGTACAAAAGGAAACCCGGCCCTTCAGCGGAGGATCCAGCCAAAACTTGCTCTTTTCTTGCATCAGAGGCCTACTCGGGGCTCAGAGGCTCCCGGCTTTTGATCATGAAAGTGAGCATAAACGCACACGTGCAATCCGGAAGGCTCTGATACCACTCATGAGGAAGACGAAAACGATGCCGACTAGACTTCACTCACCCCCTCGCGCCGACAAGCCGACCGGGTACCGAGCTATCGGCACACAGGTTTTTCCGATGGAGCACGGGCTCCCTCAGACCGGTGGCGAGAATGCCGGCGACACGAAAGTACGATGCGAATGAAGCGCGGCCTCTACACCCAGGTGCTCCTGACGGCGATAGCACTCCCGTCGCTCGCCTTTGCTCAAGATGAAACGACCGCGCCGACGGAAGACAGGCATCCCGAGCAGGATCCGAAGGCTGAAGGGGAAGCTGCCCCTGAAGCCGAAAGCACTCCCGAAGGCGGAGACGAGAGCGCCGAAGGCGAGGACGAGGCCGCAGGATCGAGCGAAGAGCAGCAAGGCTCTGAGGGCGAAGCTGCCGGCACTGACGCGAAGAAGAAAGTCGACATCGGCGAAGTGGATCTCGGCGAGGACGACGGCGGCCGGGGCCCTTCAGGCGGTGGCGCAAAGGCGGCCGGGCCTCAGGGCGAGCTCATGGCTCTTCCGCCAGAACCCGAGTTCGATCCGGCGCTCGAGCCCGAGGTGTACTGGGAAGGCGATGCCGATCCCCACAACGCCGGTTATGTCCCGGGATTTGGAAGCTACCGCGGGCTAGGAATGAATCCCAACGCGCCGCGCACGGGCGCCATGATGGGCGGGACGACCGCGCCGGCCAACTCGGACACCTGGGACGAAGACTGGACCTTCAACTTCCACGGCTACCTGGAGTCAACGATCAAAGCAGGGTTCAGCTCACGGCCCGACCCGGCGGAGGGACAAAGCAAGACCGTCGTTCACGCTCAGCCGATCGTACCCGGACGCTTTGCTGATTTCGAAGCCACCCAGGCCGTACCAGGACCCTGGACCCAGATGAACTTCTCGTACGGGAACCCGTATGTGACAGGAACCGTGATCGTCGCTGGCTTCAATCAGCAAGCCGGCGCTTCCTACAACTATCCGTCGTCGCAGCTCGGGATCAACGACGCATTCTTGAGTCTAAGGCCCCCAGACACCCCCGGCCTACGACTGCGCGCTTTGGCCGGAGCCTATCAAGACCGCTATGGCGCGATGGCTCAGTACTCCGACGGAAACTACGGTCACTCCATCATCGCATCCACGCGCGGCACAGGCGCCACGGTCATCGGTGATTTTGATCTTGCGGGCGAGGTGATCGGCCTGTTTGAAGTCGGATTCAAGGGAAGCCTCGACAAAGCCCCCGTCGGCATCGAGCCCACCGACGCGACCGGGTATGGGGACGCTCAGGATGGAGCGGGGTATCTCGCGCACGCTCACTTTGGAGTCGCTGTGGGGGACGTGGACGTGTCCGCTCACTATCTCTATGCGTTTTCCAAGGATGATCGCCTGCCCACGGTGCCTGTGGTTCCCGGTCAGCCCGTCGCCGCTTACGCGCCGCCAGGCAACATTCAGACGGCCGGCCTCACCCTGCGGGCTATCGGCCAACGTTACGGACACTTCTTCATCGGCGGCGCGCACACTCGCGCCAAAGATGCTCGCAGCGTCCCGCGCGTCATCAACATCCTCAACGCCGGTGGCGGTCGCGGGCTGATGGAAGAGTATCTGGGCATGCGGAGCGAGGGGAACGGCAACCTCACTCATGTTGGCTTTCAATGGGACACGAGTCTCCAGTCCTGGCTCAAATATCCCACCTTCTTCCGCAGCGACAGCTGGGATGTACGCGGCAGCTTCTTTGCTACCTACGTACACGTCAATTCACAACAAGAGTCGAGCATGCTGCCCGGCTTCGAAGTGAAGTTCGACGACGTAAACAAGTTCAAAATCGGCTCAGAAATCGTCTACAATGCCTTTTCTTGGCTCGGCTTCGCGACTCGTTACGACTTCGTCGGCCCGGACCTCGGTGACTCCGAGCGCTCCTACCACATCCTCTCACCGCGCCTCATTTTCCGCACCGACTTCTTGGCGCACGAGCAGATCAACATTCGCTACACCCGCTGGTTCTACGGGGATCACGTCCTCATCCAGACCGTAGCTCCTAACGATCCTCAGGGACTCGATGAGCACATGCTCGCCCTGCAGGCGAACATGTATTGGTGACATGAAAGCAGCACACAGTAGGTTTCAAATGACACGCCGCATCGTATCCCTTTTTGCCCTCACCACTGCCGTTTTCGCAGCAAGCCCCGCGTTTGCCGAGATGGGACTCGAACCGGGAGCACCCCGAGCTGCCACCATGCCCGGAGGTGTAAGCCCCGGGGTAGAATCCCAGAACAAGGATGACTGGCGCTTCGGCTTCAATGGCTTCCTCAGCATGCCTGCTTGGATGGGTATCGGAGAGAGACAGACCGACGGCAACGGGTTCAGCCAGGGCGATGCCACCATGCATGCGCCTCCAGTAGTTCCGGGAGAGCGCGGCAGCTTTGCCTTCACCAACATCCTGCCCCCTCCCTGGACGCAGCTGAATTTCTCCTACGGAACCAGTCAGGTGACGGCGACGGTCATCCTCGCGGCAAAAACCGCATCGAGCGCCTCAGGGTATTTCAATCCACCCGACCATATCGGCATCCAGGATGCGTTCATCTCCCTCCATCTCGACGCCGATGAAGACAGTCAGATCACGGTTCACGCGGGTGCCTTCAGCAGCCGCTACGGAACGATGGGGGAATACGACGAGGGGCAATACCAAACGCCGATGATCGCGCGGGTCGAAGGCGCTGGCGTGGTCGGATCCGGGCGCTGGGCGCTTTCCGATGACCTACACCTTTTGGCGGAGGCCGGCATGCGTGGAAACATCGACAAGCCTGTCCTCGGCACCGTCCCCGAAGGGTGGAACGGATTCGCCGACGCGAACATCGGTTCGACGTTTGCCGTCGACGGTCATTTGGGTCTAGCGCAAGGGGACTTCATCAACTTCGGGGTGCACGCTCTCCACAGCTTCGCCAAGGATGATCAAGCGGGAGTCCAGCAGCAGCCGGACGCGGCTTTCACGGTTCTCGGCGCAGACGCCCACGTCACCATGGGTATCTTCGGCCACCTGTTCTTCGGGATGTCTCACGCCATTGCCAAGGACATCCGCTCGCTCGGCGGTGTGGTGCACTACCTGGACACGGAGAACGGCCCCGACCTGATCCGAAACTACCTGGGTGAAGAATCCGACGGAAACGGCTCGCTGACGACGTTTGCCCTGCAATACGACTTCAGCCTCGCGAGCGCCCTCTTGGCTCCTGAGCCTTTCAGCGGCAACGCCCCCGACCTCCGCCTCGGGTTGTTCGGCATGTTCACCGTGTCCGATCCTGACGGCGACATCAACCGCGCGCCGCCCTTCAATCGCCCGGGCATCTGCAGCGATTCCTGCGTGAAGTACGGCGCTGAACTCACTTACAAGCCTCTCTCGTTCCTGGCGCTTTCCGTACGTGGCGATCAGGTGGATCAGTACCTCGGGAGCGGGAACGGCGGCGGTGTCTTCGGCGCGGAGTCGTTCACCATCATCTCACCGCGCCTGATCTTCTCCAGTGACTGGAACTCCCAGGATCAAATCACGCTTCAGTACTCGAACTACTCCTACGGTTCACGAGTGGCCGTACGCAGTCCCGGGTACGACCCGGAGGATCTCAGCCTCGCCCCGGCGGACAAGCACGTGATCATGCTCAACGCCGCCATGTGGTGGTGAAGCGCCTGTGGTGGTGAAGCCACCCGTGCACCGTTCTTGAGCGCGTAAGCGAAGCCCTTGTCCGTGATGAGATGCATTTTTTTGCATCGCTTACCCACGCGCACATCCAGCGCGAGCAGGTGCGTTTGGCGTGAAAGGTACGTGCCCCTCCGCGGAAGCGCGCAGTGCTGCTCGTCCAGCCCATTTTTCGCCGCCTGGCGCTGATCCGTGCAGACCTTTCCGGTCCTTCGGGCCCCTGGGAGGTTCCCAGGTTTCTAAAGTGACTAAACTCACTTCCTTAAATACCTGAGATCTTACGATCTTTTCGGATCCGGCCGCTTGACTGAACGGGACATGAAAGGCAGGGTTTTTTAGGTTACGTACATCTGGCAGAGTCCGCCCGGCGGTGGAAGGCCGCTCTGGGACCCAAGGGTGGGAGTTACTTGAACGATAGCGACGAAAAAACACGCGTCACAGAAGTGGTACAACCCTCCGCTCTGCAAAAGGGCTCGGGCACTGATTGTCTCGTCGTGATCTACACCACCGAGAAAGCGCTCCTAGGTAAGCGCTTCGTCTTGGAGGAGTCGCCTCTGCGCATCGGGCGTGGGCCCGACAACCACATCGTTCTCGAAGGCGATAGCGTGAGTCGACGCCATACTCACCTAGAAAGGCGTGGCGTCAATACATGGCACGCGGTGGATGACCGGAGCACCAACGGAACCTACGTCAACGAGGATCAGATCCCCGGCGAAGTAAAACTAGAAAACGGCGATCGCATCAAAGTCGGCCCCACGATTCTCAAGTTCCTATCCGGGGCAGACGCGGAGGCGAAGTACCACGAAGAGATTTACAGAATGACCATTATCGATGGTCTGACTCAAATCAATAACAAGCGCTTTCTCGTCGAAGCCCTGGAACGCGACGTGATGCGCGCCCGGCGCCATGAGCGGGAACTTTGCGCCATGATGTTCGATATCGATCACTTCAAGGGCATCAACGACCAGTATGGGCATCTCGCGGGCGACCACGTGCTGCGGGAACTGGCCCGGGTGGTGTCCGACCGCATCCGGCGGGATGAAGTGTTTGCGCGCTATGGCGGGGAGGAATTTGCGATCATTCTGCCAGAGACGGATTTGGCGGGAGCGGTCCAGCTGGCGGAAATCTTGCGCGAAAAAGTAGAAACCCACAATTTTGAGTTCCAGGGAGAAAAGATCGCGGTCACGATTTCGATGGGGTGCGCGCTGCTCAAAGATGAGATGACGGGAACGGATCTCATCACCGCCGCCGACACCAAGCTCTATGAAGCAAAGCGCGGCGGACGCAATCGCGTTTGCTCTTGAGCGCGCCCGCCGCTCTCTCTTCCCCATGGGCCTCAGCGAAATCCCTCCGCCCCCTGAAGTCACCCCTGGCTTCGACTTGCCTGAACTCTTGGTACGCCCGCCCGGACCACAGTCCCGCACCTGGCTCACCCGCTTTACCAAGCACGCAGCCCCGATGGGGCCCAAACGCTCACGGGCTCAGTCCGTCGTAGAGGCAGATGTACCCGCCGGAGCGATCGTGCTCGCCCAGGGTAAGGGCTGCAACATCATCGACGTAGACTCGAACCGTTACGTCGACATGGCGGCAGGGTTCGGCTCCCTCTTGCTTGGCCATAGCCCTGAAGCCACGGAACGTGCCTTCGCCATGCAGGGAGGACGACTCGTGCAGGGGCTCGGCGATGTCTATCCGTCCGACGCGAAAATCGGCCTCTTGGAGCGGCTCGCTCGCCTCGCTCCCTTCCCTGATGCTCAGTCCATCTTGGGCCAGAGCGGAGCCGACGCGATCACCGCGGCGCTCAAGACCGCCGTCCTCAAAACGGGAAAGTCGGGACTCTTGGCATTTTCCAAGAGCTACCACGGGCTCGACTATGGCGCCCTTTCCGTGACGGATCTGAGGCCGAGCTATCGCGATCCGTTCCGCGAGCATTTGGCGAAGGACGTGAGCTTTGCTCCCTATCCGGAGACGGAAGAAGAGGCCGAAAGCTGCCTGAAGGCCGCAAGGGCTGCCTTTGAAAGGGGCAACGTCGGCGCGCTCATCATCGAACCCATCTTGGGACGAGGCGGCATTTTAGTGCCCCCGCCTGGATTCCTCGGGCGTCTTTCCGCCCTGGCCCACGAGTACGACGTGTGCGTCATCAGTGATGAGATCTGGACCGGTCTGGGACGCGCGGGCGCGTGGCTCTTCGGCTCCGAGGATCAGGACTTTTCTCCGGATCTCATTTGCCTAGGCAAGGGCCTGGGCGGAGGTGTTCCCATCAGCGCGTGCCTCGGGCGAGCAGAACTGATGAAGGTCTGGCAAAGAGACGAAGAAGTCGTGCACACGTCCACCTTCGCCGGGGCACCCCTCGCCTGCACGGCAGCCCTCTGTACCTTGGATGTGCTCGGTCGAGGCCGCTGGGTCGAAAGGGCTCGCGAGAGCGGTGACGCTTGGATCGCGCACCTGCGCGAGTTTCTCAAAGACAGCGCCATCGAGGAGGTCCGCGGGCGCGGTTTCATGATCGGTCTGTCGACCCGCAAGATCCCGGGCGGGGCTTCGGCGCTTCAGCAGGCTCTGCTCGAACGGGGTTACATCACCTCGACGGGTGGGGGCGGACGGGACGTGCTGATCCTGACGCCCCCCCTCACCATCACCAGCGACCTGCTCATGGCCTTTGAGGACTCGCTCAAACTCACCTGCCGGCTGCTCTGTGGGCGCTAGCCCGCTGATCATTCGTCACATTTGCCAAGACCTCTCCATTCTCGGCGCTGTTCGCGCCTCGCGCTTTGCCGCGAGGGGGCTTCCCAGAAGGTACGGAAGGGCAAAAATCTCCATCCGGGCTCCAGTTTGAGCATTTTTGTAAAGCATGCCGGGCCCCGGAGCGTCAGATCTAAGACATGAGCCTCGGCCAAAACTACAAAAAAGAAATCCGTCAACAACCTGACGCCCTCAAGAAGCTCCTCCTCGAAGGACGAGAGGAAGTGGAAGCGCTGGCACAGGACATCCAAGCCAAGGCGCCCACTTACGGCCTCTTTGCTGCCCGCGGAAGTTCAGACAACGCCGCCCGCTACGCTCAGTACCTGTACGGCATCCGCAACAATCTCACGTGCGCCCTCGCCGCGCCCAGCTTCTTCAGTCTCTATGGAGCAAACCCGAATATGCGAGGCTCCCTGGCTATCGGAGTCAGTCAATCCGGGCAGTCGCCGGACATCGTCGGCGTGATTGCAGCAGCCAAGGCGCAAGGCGCTCTCACCGTCGCCATCACCAACGAACCTGGATCGCCTCTCGCCCAAGCCTCCGCGCATACGATTGCCCTTCGAGCAGGTGTGGAATCGGCCGTCGCCGCGACCAAGACCTACACGACGGAGCTCATGGCGCTCGCCATGATCAGCTGCGCCATGAGCGGTGACGAGTCCCGCTGGGAGGAGTTGGCGAAGGTGCCGGATCTGGTCCAAGCAACCATCGAAAAAAACAGCCTCATCCCAGGCCTCGATGCTTTTCGAGAGATGAAGCACCTGGTCGTGATCGGCCGCGGCTACAACTATTCCACCGCCTTCGAGACCTCCCTCAAGATCAAAGAAACCAACTATCTCGTGGCTGAACCTTACTCGGTCGCGGATCTGCTCCACGGCCCCGTGGCCATGATTGGAGACGGCTTTCCCGTACTTTTGGTGGCTCCGAAGGGCAAAACGCATGTGGACGTCCCGAAGATCCTGGCGACGGTCAAAGAGCGCAATGCTCGCTTGATCGCCATCTCCAACGACGCCGATGTGCTCAGCCAGGCCGAAATCGCCATCGAGCTTCCCGAAATGCCCGAGTGGATTTCTCCGCTCCCGGGAGTCGTGGCGGGACAGCTTTTTGCGGGCGCTCTTGCGGACGTGAACGGACTCGATCCGGATCAGCCGCGCGGTCTGAACAAAGTCACTCTCACGCACTAGAGATCTGCTAGGACCCTGGCCCGTCGAACTCGCTCAAGATTCGACGAAACATTCTTAGACATGAAATACCTCGTGGACTCTGCCAGATTCGCTTCTCTGCTCGAACTCCAGACACCTCACGCGGTCGTGGATGAAAGCCGTATGGAGCGCAACTTGGGCCGCGTGGCCGGTTACGCCCGCGCACATCAGCTCGGCCTTCGCCCGCACATCAAAACCCACAAGGACCCCGCCGTCGCCGAGCGTCAGCTGGCTCATGGAGCTCTCGGGGTGACCGTCGCCACGGCTCGGGAGGCGGAGGTGATGGCAGACGTGGCCAAGGACATCCTGGTCGCTTACCCCCCGGTTGACCCGGGACGCATCGCGCGCCTGGCCGAAATTCCCGAAGACATCAGCGTCCAAGTGGCGCTCGATTCCGAGGAATCCGTAAGCCGGCTCTCGGCTGGTTTTTCCGCCAGAAGACGCGGTGTCGCCAGAGAACGCGGTGTCACCAAAGAACGCGGTGTCGGAGTGCTCGTGGAAGTCGATCTGGGCGCCAAACGGACGGGGGTGACCCGCGTCGAAGACGTCATCACCATCGCCCAGGCGGCGGCACGCGCTCGCGGAACGACGTTTGAAGGGTTGATGGTGCATCCCGGACACTTGCGCGGCTCCTTCCGAGATCCGACGACCACGGACTCATCTGCTCCCGAGAGCGCTCCTGAACTTGAAACCGAACTCCGCCGCATTGACGAGCGCATCAAAGAATACGTCAAAGCCCTGGCGGCGGCGGGGCTCGACTGCGCGACCATCAGCGGCGGAAACACGCCCACCCTTTTCAGTAGTCACTTGATGACGTCGCTCACGGAAATTCGACCCGGGACCTACGTCTACTGTGACCGGGACATCGCCTCTCAGGGCGTCTTCGCCTGGGAGGACTGCGCTTATTCCGTCCTTGCGACCGTGGTGAGTGTGGCAGTTCCGGGACAGGCCGTCGTGGACGCCGGGACCAAAGCCATCGGCCGCGAGCCCGTCCCGGGTCTCTCTGGCTACGGAGCGCTCCTCGACCGACCGGAGGTCGTGCTTTGTCGCATGAGCGAAGAACACGGCATTCTCGATCTCAGTGACACGGATTGGCGCCCAGAAATCGGCGACCGGGTCCGCATCGTCCCCAACCACGTGTGCATTTCCGTTCACCTACAAGATCACGTCGCCTTCGTGTCGAGCGGTGACCTCAGTATCCGCCCCGTCGCCGCCCGGGGACGTTCTTCACGATCCTGACCATATTTCTTCACATGCGCGCGCGACAAGGACTGCTAACACGGGGGGGATGAGCCAGTTCGCCCTACATTCGTGGACCGCGGTCGCGGTGACCGTCGCCCTTTGCGCTACCTTTCGTTCTCGTCTGTACGGCACCTTCCGCGCAGTCCTCCTTTCCCTGCACACCCTGATCGCCACGGCCGTCTTGCCGAGCCTTGCTGAAACGCTGGGGTGGGTTTCGGGTTCAGAGAGTTCGCTCACTCATGGGCCCGGCCTGATCTTGCTCTACCTGCATGTGACCGTTTTCCTCGACGCCGTGCTCCTTGTCCGCCCCCGTCCCCGCCCCTGGTGGTACCGGGCGACGATCAGTCTGCCGGCTCAATACTTCGGGGCCAGTACCCTGTTGGCTTTTCCCTGGGCACTCGGAACCCTTCTCGGTGTCACCCCACATGGAGTTTTCCTGCCCTACTTGCTCGGACTCGTGGGGCTCTATCAATCAGTCACTCTGAAGGAAGAGGAGTTCCTCCTGGAGGTCGGCGCCGTTCCGCCCAAGGACGGCGTGGTGCGCCTCTTGTCGACAGAGAAGCGCTCACTCTTGAAGTCTAGCGTCGGCCAGGAAAATCCCGCGGCCCCACAATCGCCCCGTCTGCGCATCATTCAAATCACGGATCCTCATCTGGGTCCGTTCATGAGCGTGGGTAGGCTCAAGAAGATCTGCGCTCGCGCCGTCGAAAAAGACCCTGATCTCGTGCTCTTGACCGGGGATTTTCTCACCATGGAGTCGCAAGGAAGCGCGCATCCGCTCACCCTGGCCCTGAGTCCTCTGGCTCAGCTCAAGGGCCGTGTCTACGCTTGTCTCGGCAATCACGATCACGAAGCCCTCGATCATGTGACCAAGGCCCTCACAGACAACAACGTCATCCTGCTCGTCGACGATCAAGTCACCCTAGAGACCCGGGTCGGCCCGGTACAGATCCTGGGGTTTGACTTTCACTTCCGGGAACGAAAGGAGAAGATGCACCAAGTGCTCGAGGCTCACCCGCGGGCGATCAGCGTACCGCGCCTGGCGCTGCTTCACGATCCCGGCGCCTTCAAGCACTTGCCCGACGGCGCGGCGGATCTCGTCGTGTCCGGACATACCCATGGGGGACAAATCGGTCTGGTGAGCCTGGGCAGCAGCTTCACCCTGGCCCACGCCATCGCTAAGATCCCCGATCATGGATTTTGGGCCAGCGGAACCAACCGCCTCTACATTCACCGCGGGACTGGTCACTACGGGTACCCTCTACGCCTAGGCGTGCCGGGAGAGGAGAGCGTCATGCACGTAGCCTTCGTTCAACCCGCAGCGCTTTCGGCCCCCTCATCTTGACCGAAAAGCAGCCGGGCCTAGAGCCGTGGCGGCGCCTAATGAGACAATCAGGCGGCAAAAGCGTGGCAGAATGCTCATTTTAAGGGTCATTCTGTGCATTTTGCCCCTATTTGCGTCCCGCAAAGGAAGACCCTCTGGATCCTGGAAAGACCCGGAGAAAATCCTAGGAAGACCAGCGAAGTCGCGCACGTAGGACTCCTCGCAAATGGAAACATACCCGTCGACCCCAAGATCCTGGATTTTGCGATAGACTGGTGATTCGGAGGTGCGGGGTTTGGCGCTCAGAGACTTGGGGTTTGGCGGAATGGTGAGCGTACTCGCGAGCAGTGCCGCTTGCGTGTTGATGGCGAGCCTGACCTTCGCCTTCCCGGCCGAAGTGCAGATCATCGGAAAAGTAGCGCAAGGAAATTCCCCCCGCCTGATCGTTTCGGTCGTGGGCGCTGCGCAACGAGCGGAGGTCACCCTCAAGAGAAGTGACGGCAAGAGCTTTTCGTATTTCCTCGGCAACGTGAACACGGGGTTCGTGAAAGAAATTCATCTGGACTCGACTCCTGGGCGCTTCAACTACGAAGGGCAAATGAGCGCCATCGTCGAGGGAGAGACGATGACCTCACCGCTTTCCTTTGTGACCGTGGTCGCTCCTCCTCTTCAGATCACAGTCGACCGCGCTTCTGTCGATCTCAAACGCCGCCAACTCACCTTTTCGACATCACGCGAGATCTCTCATTGTACCTTGAAGGTCATCGGCTTAGATGACCGCGTCCTCGCGCAAGAATCCCTCTCCGCAGCTCAGACGTCTCGGGGAGGTCCCCTGACCATCACCTGGCCGCCCGTCGATGACAGGGATGTGGTGCGCCTAGAACTGCGTGTCGAGGACGAAGACGGATTCTTCAACGCCCTGGCCCTCACTCCGTGGTCGCTCGAAATCCCTCACGACGAGGTGTTGTTTGCCTCCGGATCCTCGGAAATCAGCGCTTCCGAAGAACCCAAGCTCCAGGACAGCCTTGAGCAAATCAACTCCGCCCTGACCCGCTTCTCCAGCATCCAGGGAGTCCAGCTCTTCATCGCCGGTCACACAGACACGGTGGGGACCCCGACCTACAATAAACAACTCTCGGAAAAACGGGCGGCCGCCATCGCTGCCTGGTTCGTCAAGAATCAGCTCAAGGTGCGAGTTTCCTTCGCCGGCCTGGGTGAAAGCTCCCTCAAAGTGAAGACCGGAGACGAGGTGGACGAACCGAAGAACCGGCGCGTCGACTACATCCTCAGCGTCGAAGCTCCTCTGCTCCGGGGCGCGTCCTGGCGACGCCTCAACTGACCTTCCTCCGCGTTCTTCTTCCGCCGCGATGGAGCGAGGGCCAGGGCTTCAAACGCTTCAAACTCGCTTGAAAATGACCGTGGCGTTGGTGCCACCGAAACCAAAGGAGTTATTCATCACGGCGTCCACGCGCTTCTCCTGAGCCGTCAGGGGGACGAGGTTGAAGCCTTTTGCCTCATCGATGGGGTTTTCTAAATTGAGGGTCGGAGGGATCAGACCGCTCTTGAGGGCCATGATGCTGATGACGGATTCCAGGGCGCCCGCAGCGCCGAGGAGATGACCCGTCATCGACTTGGTGCTGGAACAGGCGAGTCCCGCGGTCGCATGAGCGCCAAAGACGTGACGCATGGCGAGCACTTCATTGATGTCGCCCACTCCGGTCGAAGTGGCGTGCGCATTGATATAGCCGATGGCGTCCGGGGCGAGCCCCGCATTCTTGAGAGCCATTCGCATCGAACGCTGTGCGCCTTCTCCTTCGGGAGACGGCGAAGTCATGTGATAAGCGTCCGCGGTCGTTCCGTAGCCGGCAACCTCACAGAGAATGTGCGCGCCCCGCTTTTTCGCCGATTCATACTCTTCGAGTAGGATCATGGCCGCGCCTTCTCCCATGACGAACCCATCGCGATCCGCGTCCCAGGGACGACTGGCCTTCTCGGGCGCGTCGTTGCGCGTCGAAAGAGCGCGCATTTGCGCAAAACCAGCGATGCCGAGACCCGTCACGCAAGCTTCCGCACCCCCCGTCAGGCAGGCATCCAGCTCCCCCAGACGAATCGCGCGCGTCGCCTCTCCCAAAGCATGAGCTCCGGACGCACAGGCGCTCGTCGTCGTAAAGGAAGAGCCCTTGTATCCAAACCGCATGCTGAGCTGACCGGGCGCCAGGTTGGAGATCACGGCCGGAATGAAGTACGGCGAAATACGCTTGGGCCCCTTGGTCTCCAGAGTCGCCCCCATCTTCTCCAGCATGGGCAAGCCACCGAGACCGACTCCGATGATGGTGCCGACCATCTCCTTCTCTTCGTCGCTGGGCTCGAACCCAGAAGCCTTCACCGCCTCGTCCGCGGCTGCGATGGCGTAATGGATGAAGGTGTCACCCTCCCGTAGTCGCTTCTTTTCGATGTAGTCGGTGGGCTCGAATCCCTTCACCTCGCCAGCGATCTGCACGGAGTAAGCAGATGCATCAAAGTGTGTGATGGGCCCGATGCCCGTCTTGCCGGAGACGAGGGCTTCGAAAGAAGACTGTGCCGAAAGTCCGCACGGACTCACAGCGCCAATACCGGTTACAACGACTCTACGCATGATCTTGCAGCTAAAGGAGTTTTGTCGGCTCGGGCCGGACGCCACAATCCAAGCATTCACGCGCCTCAAAACAAGCGCCAAACGACAGTATCCTGCCCAAAAACCGTGTCCTGCCCCAAAGCGGCCCACGGTGCCTGAGAAGTGCAAGGCGAGGTGCGAGGCAAGGGCGGCGAAATTCCCGGTAGTTTAGCCGGGTTTGGCAGATTCTTGGGCCGGGTTTGACAGATCCTTGGGCAGAGTGGCCGAGAGTGGTAGACGCTATGGGTCATGCCGTCCGCAGACGAAGCTCCTATCGCGAGCTACGAGACTCCGAGCTACGAGGAGATCCCTCCGCCCCCGCGCTCGAGTGCGCCTCGGAGGAGTCCTTCCTTGCATGGTTTCTCCCTGCGTCCGTCGCCTGCTGTCGGCCGATACATCGACGAGCGCTACCGGGTCGAGGGATTTTTGGGAGAAGGAGGGACCGCAGAAGTTTTTCTGGCGCGGGATGAGCAAGAGGGCGAAATCGTGGTCGTCAAGCGGATGAAGGCGTCCGTCGCCGAGACGCCTGAACTCCGTGAGCGCTTTTTAATGGAAGCGCGCGCGCTTGCTGTGGTCGATCATCCCGGCGTGATCCGCGTGAAAGGGATCCGTGAGCCTTTGAACGAGCCTCCTTATTTGACTCTGGAAGCTCTACGTGGAGAAACTCTCGGGGACTATCTCAAGCGCGAAGAAGTCATGGCCGTGGATCAAAGCCTGCTTCTGATTCGAGAGGCCGTAGTCGCGCTCAAGGCTGTGCACGAAGCCGGCGTCGTGCATCGAGACATCAAACCCGACAATCTATTCCTTGTCGGGCCTGTCGGCGAAGCTCAAAGCGTCAAGGTGCTGGACTTCGGCATGGCGCGCCTCAAGTCTGAAGAATACGACGAAGAGTCCACCAGTATCTTGGGGACGGCGCAGTACATGGCTCCAGAGCAAATCTTGGTGGAACCCGTCGACGCGCGCACGGATATCTACGCCCTCGGGGTGGTGCTGTTTCGTATGTTGACCGGGCACCTGCCTTTCGAGGGAAACACCAAACACGATCTGCTCCGCCATCAGCTCTTTTCTCCGGTCCCGCCCGTGAGCTGGCTGCACGATGAAGTCTCCGAGGCGGTGGATCGCATCGTGCACAAGGCGACCCGCAAGTGCCCGGCCGCCCGTTTTCAAGACATGCATGAGATGTCTGAAGCCATCGATGGAATCTTCGGGGAACAAAAATCACCCTCCAGCCGACGTCTGCCCCCGGTGATCCCTTCTCCCGACCCGGCTTGTCCCGACCCAGACGTCTACAAGCCCGTTTCCGTGCGTGGTCGGCAGGCGGCGACCGTCCTCGCCACCGAATTCGGCATCTACTCCCGTCCCCATAGTCCGACGCCCCCTATTGCCGATTAAGCGCCTATTGCCGATTGAGCGCAGGCACTGACCTCCGCGAACCGCTTCCGCGTTGTACGTCCAGGTGCGATGCGTCCAGGTTCGAAGATATTTCTCTGATCAGGTGCGCAGATCTTTTGACGCTCAAGGACGTCCGCTGTCGACTTCCGGTCGAAACAGACGCAAGGCCCTGGGCGAGCCCTGCCAACCTAGTGCGCTCTAACGCGATCCGGTTGTTTTCAGCGGCCTTTCGGTCTACGGCCCGGGGGCTTCTCTGACAGCAAAGGAATCGTTTAGTCATGAAACGCAATAAGATTGGTCTCATCGGTGCAGGCAACATTGGCGGAGAGCTCGCAAATCTCGCGATGACCAAGCAGCTGGGCGATGTCGTTCTCTTCGACATCCCCGCCAAGGAAGAATTTGCCAAGGGCAAGGCCCTCGACCTAGAGCAGGCGAGCACCCAGAGTGGATCCGACGCGGGAGTCATCGGCACGTCCAACTGGGCCGATCTCGAAGGTGCCGACGTCCTGATCATCACCGCCGGCGTCCCCCGCAAACCGGGCCAGTCTCGCGACGACCTTGTCGGCATCAACGTGCCCATCATTCGCAACGTCGCTGAGAACGCCAAAAAATACTGTCCGAATGCCTTCAGCATCATCATCTCGAACCCGCTCGACGCGATGGTCTATGAGTACCAGAAAGTCACCGGCGCAAAGCCTGCGATGGTCGCGGGAATGGCGGGCGTCCTCGACAGCGCGCGTTTCACCCTTTTCCTCGCTCGCGCGGCTGGGTGCAGCGTAAAAGACATTCGAGCCATGGTGCTCGGCGGCCATGGCGACGATATGGTGCCCGTACTTTCCTACTGCACGGTGAGTGGCGTACCCGTCACTCAGTTCATCAATAAGGACACCCTCGACGGCATCGTGGCGCGCACGCGGGCGGGCGGCGGTGAGATCGTGAAGCTGATGGGAACCAGTGCGTATTACGCGCCGGCAGCTTCTGCCATCAGCATGACTGAAGCCTATCTCAATGACGAAAAACGACTCCTGCCGGCAGCCGCTCAACTGAACGGTGAGTATGGCTATTCTGGTTTCTTCATGGGCGTACCCACGATCATCGGCGCTGGCGGCATCGAGAAAATTGTCGAGATCGAGCTCAACGCGGAAGAGAAGGAAATGCTCAAGAAGAGTGCTGCCAGCGTTCAGAGCGTCGTCGACGTCGTCAACAAGACGGCCTGAGACTCAGATTTCACGAATCACCTTCAGGAAAGTAGCAAATGAACATTCATGAATACCAGGGCAAGCAAGTTTTTGCCCGCTACGGCATCCCGATCTCCATGGGGATCCCGGCGTTTTCCGTGGACGAAGCAGTCGCTGCCGCCGAGAAAATCATCGCCGAAACCAAAAACGAAGTCGTCGTCGTGAAGGCACAGATTCACGCGGGCGGGCGCGGGCTGGGCGGCGGAGTCAAAGTCTGCAAAGGCGCTCTCGCGGCCAAGGAGAAAGCTTCCGAGATTCTTGGGATGCAGTTGATCACGCACCAGACCGGCCCTCAAGGTCAGAAGGTCAATCGGCTCTATATCGAGCAAGGTCAGGACATCAAACGCGAGCTCTACGTCGCACTGGTCGTGGACCGGGACGCCCGTCGGGTGGCCATCATGGCGTCGACCGAAGGCGGCATGGACATCGAGGAAGTAGCCGCCAAGACCCCTGAAAAGATCATCAATGAGCACATCGACCCTCTCTTGGGTTTGGCGCCCTTCCAGGCTCGGAAAATTGCCTATGCGCTCAAGGTAGGTGAGGGTTCACCCGACCCCAAAAAGACGATCAATCAGTTCGTGTCTGTTCTGATGAAGCTGGGTGAGTGCTTCGTGAAGGAGGACTGCTCTCTGTGCGAGGTGAACCCTATGGTCATCACGGGCAATGGGGACGTGGTTGCTCTCGATGCCAAGATCAATTTCGACTCCAATGCGGAAGCCCGCCACAAAGAATGGGCTGAGTTTGTCGACACCGACGAAGAAGATGCCGTGGAAATGGAAGCCAAAGAAGTCGGCCTCTCCTACGTCTCCTTGGACGGCAACATCGGTTGCCTGGTCAACGGAGCGGGCCTCGCGATGTCCACGATGGACATCATCAAGCACTACGGCGGCGAGCCCGCCAACTTCCTCGA
Organism: uncultured Polyangiaceae bacterium; assembly: GCA_964392575.1. Taxonomy (GTDB): domain Bacteria; phylum Myxococcota_A; class Polyangia; order Polyangiales; family Polyangiaceae; genus NIC37A-2. Next base: position 851 of record CAYMQT010000002.1, on the reverse strand, counting down.
CGTCGGAGGAGGCGCCACGAAGGAAATGGTCACCAAAGCCTTCAAGATGATCCTTTCCTCGGACAAGGTGAAGGGGATCTTCGTCAACATCTTTGGTGGGATCATGAAGTGTGACGTCGTCGCCGAGGGTGTCGTCGCTGCGACGAAGGAACTCGGTCTCACGGTTCCCCTCGTCGTGCGCCTCGAA
>CAYMQT010000002.1:0-654 GCA_964392575.1 uncultured Polyangiaceae bacterium | reverse complement strand
CTTCGAGGCGCACGACGAGGGGAACCGTGAGACCGAGTTCCTTCGTCGTGCGCCTCGAAGGCACCAACGTGGAAGCCGGCAAGGAAATCCTCCGTAATTCCGGGCTCAAGATTGAACCCGCCGACAGCATGGGTGACGGCGCTCAAAAGATCGTTCGGGCCGTTACGGCCTAACCCGCCCTCCAGAGAAACCCAGAGAAAGAAGAATCAAAAAATGTCAGTTCTCGTCGGAAAAGACACAAAAATCGTCTTCCAGGGCATCACCGGCGCAGCCGGCTCTTTTCATGCGGGTCAGTGCATCGCCTACGGCTCTCAAGTCGTAGCCGGCGTAACGCCCAACCGAGGCGGTGAAACGTTCAAGGGAGAAGGTCCCAAGGGCGCAGTCAGCGTACCGGTTTTCGACACCGTTTCTGAAGCGGTAAAGACCACGGGCGCCAACACCAGCTGTATCTTCGTTCCGCCTTTGGGCGCTGCCGACGCCATTCTCGAAGCCATGGACGCGGGGGTCGATCTCATCGTTTGTATCACCGAAGGCATCCCGGTAATGGACATGATCCGAGTGCGACGCGCTCTCGAAACCAGCAAGTCGACGCTGATCGGCCCCAACTGCCCCGGCATCATCACCCCCGGCGAATGCAAGATCGGCATCATGCCC
>CAYMQT010000001.1:85389-115826 GCA_964392575.1 uncultured Polyangiaceae bacterium | reverse complement strand
GGCGCATCTCGTCGTTTTGCCGTCGTATCGTGAAGGTCTCTCTCTGGCGCTGGCGGAAGCACAAATGAGGGGGCGCGCGTGCGTCACGACCGACGTCCCCGGATGTCAGGATGCGATTTTGCCAGAAGAGAGCGGATGGCTCGTGCCTGCGCGAGAGGCAGAGCGCCTGGCCGAGACGATCATGGACGCGCTCAGAGATCCCGCTGAACTCCTCAAACGTTCGGAGGCCGCGGCGCGCTTTGCCCGCACGCACCTCGCTCAAGCCGCCGTTTTTGCAGCGACCCTCAGCCTCTACGAGGACTTGGGAGTTTCAGGACAGTAGGCAGCAAGAGTGCACCAGGCACTTTTTGGGGAACCTGACTGCTTAGAGTTGGGCGTGGCGCAACGAAGCGGAATTCCTTACCATCACAAGAGGAGGTTTTTCTCAATGCTTTCACGATCAAGTCGCACCATTGCCTTCGCTCTCGTCTTCTCCATCGCCCTCGCGGGCTGCAAGAAGGAGGAAGGCAACCAAGAATGCGAATCGTCGTGCGTAGGGAAACTCGCCGACAAGGTGGCCTCATGCGAAGTCGAGGTGGCCGAATGCCTTTCCGGTTGTGCCGGTCTCGACGACTACGACTGCACTTGGGACTGCGAAGACATCGAGTTCGATTGCATCGGGAACTTTTACGTCTGCTCCGGTGGCTGTCCATGCGCAAGCGACGTCGTCTCGTGCTCCCGCAACTGCCCAGAAGACGACGTAGATTGTCTTGTGGCGTGCGCCAACGATTATGTGAGCTGCGCAGGTTCAGACTCTCCCTACCAATGCTCGCTCACCTGCCAACAGGAGACGTCCTTCTGCCGCTCCCAGTGCGAAACCTTGGGCTACGAAACGGACGAGTTCGTCCAGTGCCGGACGGTGTGCGGCGAGGATTCAGAGAGTTGTCTCAGGGGTTGTGAGTAGGACGGTGGGAAACGTCGACGACTTGGCGTCGCGATAAAGGGTCTGAGGAGGATGCGCTACACATGGCCCTGGCAGCAACTGGGCGCCATCACCTAGGCATCAACGGTATGGACTTTGCAGGGAGGATGGGATGACCAATCCCAATGAAATCAAGCCTAATACCCCAGTCGTGTGTTCAGAGAACGGCCAATTCGCCATCGTCGATCATATCCAGGGAACGAAGAGCATCAAGCTCAAGAAGGACGACGAAGGTCAGCATCATTTTATCCCATTGAGCTGGGTCACGAAGGTGGACGACAAGGTGCATATTGATCGTCCTGGAGACCAAGCAATGCGGGAGTGGACCATGAAACCAGAGGGAAGCGACGCCGAGCAGGCGTCCTGAATCAACGCCCACGCCGCTTTGGTTGGAATTCGACGAGTCCATAGCTCGCCCCCGCACTGCATCAAACTGATGGACGACTCGTTCAGTTTGATGCAGCGGCCATCTGCGCTGACTCTTCCCCCTCAAAAGGCGGGAGGCATCCGGCCTTGGGCTGCGCGCAAAGCATCTGTGAGAGCATGAGTGTTTTCGCGAAGGCAGGGGTAACAATCCTCTTTGCCTCCTGCCCCGCAACCGGTCTTCTTGGCGAACTTGACTAGGTGCGAAACAGCGCGTTTGTCGCTGTCTTCGTGCGCTCGTTCGACGAGGTCCCGGATGTCCTCACACTCCGTCAAAGTCTCGGCATCGATCACCACCCTCAAAGCGGGGCTCGCGTATTTGTAGATGCGGTGAGTCACGAGCAACGCATGCGCGAAATCAGAAATCTCCTGCTGTGATTTGTAACGTCTCATCGCAGCGTAGATCAGGTCGGGCCCCTGCCAACTCTCGTTCTGCGCCATCTGAAAAAATGCTTCGCGGTACGCCTGTAGGCTTCCCGCGTGGCGCAGAAAGATTGCCTCATCTGCGGCCGTGAGCTGGGGCTTTTTAGCCATATCACCTACAATCTGTGCTGTATTTTCCCGCGCACGCTGCTCAAGGCCCATGGCCAAAGCCTCGACTTCTTCCGTCGAAAGGGACATCGGCTCGCGGCTTTTCAATTCGTCGAGTGCTTCCTGATCGAACGCTCGGACACGCTCGACAAGGGATGGCTGCTTGATCGGCTCGATAGCGTCTCCATCGAGCATGATGAGGTTGCAAGCAGGGATCTCTTGAGACTGAGTGGCGTTCACTTGAGGCTCACGATCGAATGCCATCACAGCGAAGAGCACGACCACCAAACCTAGACCCCAAGCTGCAATGTGTTTCGTGGAGAAATGGCTGACGTCGAAAAGAAAAGGCTGTTGACGATGTGCGTGAGATGCTGGGGTGAGGGTGCCCACATACGGACGCAGCGTATCGAGATTTGATTGTTCAGATCTCACGGCGGCGGGAGACCGTGAGGTGGCCCGTCGCTCGGGTGGTGTCCGGTCAGCTGGCGAAGGCGCACCGATATTTTGGGGGACACGCGGCGGGCGAGGAATGCTCAGCGCCGAAAGAGCCTCTTCGTTCGAAAATGGAGGAGGCCGCGACTCGGGGCGAAATGCTGCGGGTCCCGGCTGAATGGTCATGACCGGAGTGGGCATCTCCTGACGATGCGGCGCTCGACGCTGCGTGTCCTTCCGTGAGGACAAGCGTGGGCGTCGCGTCGCTGGAAGCGGAGCAGGCGGCACCGAAGGCCGTCGCATCGCTGCCCGTACCGCCTCTGCATGACTGACCTCTTCAAGAAGGTCGTCTCCGTAGATCACGGTCTCAGAATCCTCCTCCCAGGATTCATTCACCGGATTCTGAAAACGTCGCTTCGGCACTCGTACATGCTCCCACATGAGCAGATAGTTTGCCGCGCAGATCGGAGTCACATTTGTTGGTTATTCTCGTACAGACGGCACACTTACGACGTTACTGTGTGTTATTCGAGTACGGCTGCAACCGACCCGCAGACCGGGTGTTTAGATGGGCTCTTTCCTAACCCAGTCGAAATAGACGCCGGGGGCTTCCCATTGCCAACGAGCCATCCCTCTGAGTCCTTCAGTTTTTGCCGCCGCTCAGTTCACTCCTTTGGTCGTGATGGCCGGTTGGTGTAAAATGAAAGACGACCGTGCGGCAGAATGACAAGGTGGTTGGGCGCTATGACTCGTTTTCTGACCATTCGTCTTCTAGAAAGCGAACTGCACATTGCGCTTCGATTGGCTGAAGAAGTGGCCGGGGAAGGCACGGCTACGGCAGCGCAGCTCGCTGAGCTTCTCGCAGATCAGCGCAACATCGTTTTAGCTACATTGCAGGAGAGCACTCCGGTCGGATATCTCGTGGCTCATCAGTTTCCAAGTCTTTCGGGAGACAAGCTCGTCTATTTGTACGACATAGAGGTAAGTCCGGAGAAGCGCCGCCTTGGTATTGGTACGGCTCTCGTCTCCAAGCTCAAGGAAGTCTGCCGCGAGCAAGGCGTTGATAGTATCTGGGTCGGTAGCAGCCGCGAGAACCATGCTGCCTGCGCACTATGGGCCAGCACGGGGGCTGAGCGTGAGTCCGATCAGTATGTGGAGTTCACTTATGAGCTGTAAGAGATAGCTCTCCGGAGACGCACGAACGATTCGTCCAGCCGACGCTGCTTTGCGGCACACGGGCGATTGTTAGGCAGAAGACGGACGTCTCTGCCTAGAGCGCTCTAAGCGGACACTGCGAGTGCGCGCGCTACGTGAAGGGGGACATCTTACGACCGACGCCGTGGCCTTCGTACCAGTGCAACTCAACCGTACGAATTCGTCCGTCGGTAAACTCGATTGTAGCAATTCCCTTCGGAACGCCCCCCGAAACCTGACATTTCTGGCGGGAGTTGTCGCTCGGTGTGGCACATGCCGGCACATCTGCGGCAAGAGCGCGCTTCATTTTGCGAACTCTCGCCCTCGCTCGCTCGGCACGAATCATGCAATACTCAGCTTCAATCATCAGGGCTCGTGTGCTGGTGGCGCCGAGACTCGAAGAGGAGTTCGACATGATGGGGAGTGCTGTCCGAATCGACCCGCGTCCGAAAGTGAACAGCTTGGCCATCGAGCTGACGGCCCACTGCAATCAAAAGTGCGACTACTGTTACAACGAGTGGCGCGAAGATGATGGTCGGCGGGTGAGCACGGGTGATGTCGCTCAGCTCCTTGGTCGCGTGAAGAAGCTCGCGGATGCATGGAATTTGGATCACGTGACGCTCACCGGGGGCGAGCCCTTCAGTCACGCGGGGTTGTTTCCTCTTTTGGACGAGATGCACCGCCGAAAAATTGGCGTGCAGATGATTTCCAACGGCGGGCTCATCACCGACAAGATCGCCCAGAGGCTGCGTCCTTATCGTTTGCGTTTCATTCAAATCACCCTCAACGGTGACGACGCAGAGCTCCATGAAGCGCACGTGGGGCGCGGCCACTTTCAAAAAACTCTTCGCGGGATCCATGCACTTCGGGCCGCGGGTGTTCCGTTCGTGGGCTGCATCGTCGTTACCCGCAAGAACGCGCGCCGGGTGGGAAAGATCTTGGAGTTGTGGAAAGAACTCGGGGCTTTTCACGTCGCGCTCAGTCGGTTCAGCCCGGCTGGTTACGCTGCGTCACACGCGGCAGAGTTGTTGCCGAGCCGTGAGGACATGATTGAGACGTTTGAGCAGGCTCTTCCGTTTGCGAAGTCAGGCATGGAAATCAGCTGTACGATGCCGATCCCTCCCTGCGCGATCGAAACGAAAGATTACGCGCCCATTCGGTTCGGGGGCTGCGCCGTGGGTTCTCACATGCAAGAGTTTGCGCTCGGACCGAACGGTACGCTGCGCAATTGCACCCTGCACCGCACGGCGATCGGTGGGGTCTCGGATGTCCTCGCCGCTGACGTGGATCCATTGGCGCTTTTGAAAGCTCCGGAGGTCACCGAGTATCGAAAGCAAACGCCAGATTTTTGTCACGGGTGCGAACACGAACGTTCGTGCGCGGGAGGCTGCGGCGCTGCCGCAGAGTGGGTGCTCGGGCATGCGCGCAAATACGTCGATCCGTTTGTTTCTCAATACACCGACGACGATTTGGCGGCGCGTTTCGAGAAGCAGCGCGGCGATGGGCGACGTCATTTGGAGGTGATGTTGTGAGCGAAGACGAACGAATCCGCGCAAGGAATGCGATCTTGGCAAGACGGGCACGTTTTATTGCCGCCGCCTTAGGGAGTGCGGCGCTCACGGCTTCTTGCGGTGGCAAGGTCGAGGAAAGCACGCGGGGAGGGAATGATGACGACGGTATCACCTGGCCCGACACATGTCTCAGCATCTGCCTCGGAGTCTGTTTGCAGCCTCCTTGCGATTACAACAATGACTGTGATCCCTATGGAACGGGGGGCTTTGGGGTTTGCCTCGGGGCGCCCTGTCTCGAGCCCCCATGGGGCGGGCACGGCGGCGCTGAATACGAAAACGAAGAGAGCGAGGATGCACCTGATGGGAGTGGGGGTAAGCCGGAAAGCGATTAGCTGAGGCGCTCCTTCAAGCTGCGCCATCGTCGTCCGATCTTATCACATCTCCACCGAGAGAGCTGCTGCGCGCGCCGCTGACGACAGTGTGTCGAGAGTCAGCCCATCGACGCCACCGAAATCGCCTAGGTGCAGGTGTTCGAGCCAGCGGGAGTGCGCTTCTTTCCAGGGTGATTGTGCTACGCGCGCCCGCAGCACCGTGAGCGCGGCGTGTTCTTGATCGAAAAAGGAAAGGGAACCAGCGCGCGAGACTTCGAGCACAGTGGCCTCGTGGGCGGCTTGGAGCAGTGCGTGCGTGGTGTCTGGACACCAAGGTTCATTGCAGCTCGCGCGAGGAGTGCCCACGATGACGGAGTTTCGGAAAGCGCGGCCGCGGTAACCCAGAGAACGCGCGCACGTCACGTGCACGTGAGAGAGCCCGGGCACCCAAGTGTTCAAGGATCGTAATTGCGCGTGGAACTCCGCTGGCGGAGCCGCCGCAACTGGGGGGAGCTTTTCCCAGTGCTGGCGTTCCAGGGCGACGGCGCAGCGGAGCAGTTCGATTTCTTGCGCTGGGATTTGCCGGAGGTGCGCGAGAACCTTCAGATCTTGCGCGGGGTCCGTGAAGTCGAAAAGTTCGAGCGCATCGAAAGGCTCGCTCTCGTCAGCACCGTCAAAAAGCCAAGCGAGGAGCTGTACGCGCGCGAGCTTTTCGTGTGAGTCGAGACACGCCGCGAGGGCCACCGCGTCTGTCCCCAAGGCGCGCTCCTCGCTCGGCCCCAAGTGCCTCTCGCAAAACGCCACGTACTCTGGAAAATACAGGCTCGCCGCTACGCGCCCCCGCGCTGGCACATGGGCGAGCACGTGAAAGACGAGATCGGCAAAGAGAGAAAGGGAGAGTACAGGCAGGAGGGGTGCAGGCATGGGGGAGAGCATTGTGAGATCAGAACCCGATGTGCGCTCCTCTGTGCGTTTTCTGCTTGCTTAGGGCTATCGGGTGAGAGCCGGCTCAAGCCACGCAGGCGTGTGCCTTTTTCCATAGATGTCGTCGTTCCACTCCTGGTCGGTGAGGCGCACGAGTCCTTCTTCCAGTTTTTGCTGAAAGAGAGATGCGACACCGACGTACGCGCGGGGACCCGAGCAGGTGTCTACGGTGACGAGGAGGAGACGCGGCAGGTGTGTCCCGACGTGAAGTACGCTTGCCGGGCGTGACACCGGGAGATCGCCACCGATGTCCGTATGCACGTCGGTGATGATGGGGTCTTGTTTGACGGCCCCTAGGGCGTCAAAGTGCATGTCGGCGTACCAGCCTGAGTGACCGAGGATCGTCCCGTCGCAGTTGATGTCGGTCGTGACGGCCTGATTGATGAAGGCGAGGTGCTCGTCGCTGTGAGGAGCTCCTGTCAGCTGATGCGCTGCCATCTCACGGAGGACCGTGGCCGTATGAGCCACCGCGCCAAAGTAGTTTTGAATCTTGGTGTCGAGTGGCTCATCGAGCTTGAGGCTAGCGATGAGCGTTTGACCGAGTTCGGCATGGCGCACGACGTTGTTGAAAAACTCCGGGTAAGGATCGACGTAGGCGTCTGGATACTCGCAAGCCGCTGACGACGTGTACGACTGCTTCACGTAGAGCACGTTGTTGTGGCGGAGCTCTGCCCAGGACGCGAGCTGAGTGTTCAGCACTCGACGTCCCCAGGCATCGGTACGGGCCACGGCCGGCAGATCCGAAGTCGGCCCACCCGAAGGGGCCGAGAGACTGCGCAAGGCTTCGAGCCAAGACGTGTACAGGCTGCCTTGAAAGTACTCGCTGGGGTGCTCGTCGATGAGCAAGCGGATGGAAGCGAGCGCGCCCGAAAACCCCGCTTCCTCGTCGAGCTCCGAACCCAGAAGATGAACAGCTTGATCGTTTTTGAGCGCTCCAAACGCGACGTCGAGCGCATCCGGGACGACTCGCGTGGGCAAGCGGTCGTAGACGACGTTCGAAAGGACATGACTGTCTACCGTGTAACGCTGCCCCAAAAGCGCAAAGCTGACATTCAAGGGATAGGTGTCGGAACCGGGCGCGCGTTCCATCACGTGGCTGGCGATGCGCTGCTGAGTCAGTTGTCCATCGACGAGCGCTTGAGCGAGTGCGGAGTCGCTCACGGTGTCCAGAGATGCAGGATTGTCGAGCGAATCGAGGAAAGCGCTCAAGTCGGTCAGAGTGAAGTAATCGTGCTCTCCGACGAAGGCGCTGATGGTGTCGTCGATGGCCGCGTAATCGTCTGGTGCAGAACTTGCGACCAAGTCGCGTAACGCCAAGCTGGCCTCGACTTGTCGCCGCCGCAAGATTTGGCTTCCATCTTCTTGTGTCTCGATGAGACGGAAGTCGATGCGGCCAAGCCACATCATCGCTTGAAAGTAGCTTTTGAGCTCTTCGCTTCCGGTGTAGTGCCCGCGCGGAGTGAACTGAGAGAAGTCGATGTTCCTTGGTACACCAAAGAGTACGCGCTCATGGATCCCCTGTGCCGCCTGGGCTGCCTGGACGAACTGAGACACGCCTTCGGGTTCTGTCGACGCGACCTTTTGATTGAGGAGTGAGATCGCTACACCCAAGTAGAAGTTGAGATCGGAAGCTGTCTCTGGCGAGAGTGTGTCTTGACGCTCGACGAGTCGATCCCGGGTCGAAGCGAGCAGCCTCTTGAGGCTGGGGCGGAGCTTGTCCTTCTCGACGGCTTGCAAGATCTTGCTGTACGAACGATGCAGCGCTTCGAGGATCATGTCCGCCGTGATGTAGACGGGCAGATCGTGCATGTAGATTTCCGCGTATCCCGAGGCAAAGGAGGGGTACATTTTCTCTGCGGAGAGGGCGAATCCGGTCAGCGCCAGCTGTTCTTCTGCTCGCTGACGTCCATCATCCCAAAAAAGCTCCTCGAAGATGGTGTTCAGCCCGGTGGCCGTGAGGGGGTCATAACCAAGCTCGGTGGCGTACAGGGTGGCATGAGATTCCCGCAGTTCGTCTGGAGTCGTCTGACGCGCGGTTTCGGCCTGTGCGCTTAGGTCATCGAGGGCGGCCGGCGGTCTGACACCCGCGACAAGAATGCCCGGATCTGGCGCACTTGGCACATCCGGAACCAGCGGTTCGCCCGGTTCCGGAGCCTGTGAGCAGGCCCCCAAAAGGCCCAACAGAAACGCTGTCCAAAGGGTTTTTTCCATCGATGCGCTCCATCGTTTCATAGCTTTTCCTCCCACTCCGCCAAAACCGCGTCGAGACACCAGGAATCTAGAGCAAGAGGTGTGCCGGGATAGGTTGTCGAGACGGCGAACCTGTCGGTATAGCGGTAGGGCGATGGGGGACTCTGTGATCGATAAGTCGGCTCGAAGTGAGCAGGAGATCCGCACGTTGTATATCACGCCGGCCATTCAGGCGGCGGGTTGGGATTTCGCGACTCAGGTGCGCGAGGAGTTTCAGCTCACGGCCGGACGCATCATCGTGCGGGGACGCATCCACACGCGCGGCAAGCAGAAGCGCGCCGACTACGTTTTATATCACAAACCTGGCATTCCGCTCGCCGTTGTCGAGGCCAAGGACAACAAGCGCGGCATCGGCGACGGGATGCAACAGGCGCTGGAGTACGCCGAGATGCTCGACGTTCCCTTCGTCTTCTCGTCGAACGGCGATGGATTCCTTTTTCACGACAAGACGGGCAAGAGCGCAAAGGTCGAAACGGAGCTCAGTCTCGATCAGTTTCCGAGTCCGGACGAGCTCTGGAACCGCTTGGTCGCATCACGGGGCATCAGGCCCGAGGTCGAGGAGATCGTCACCCAAGATTACTACACGGACGGTTCGGGGCGGGTTCCCCGCTACTACCAGCAAAAGGCCATCAACCGAACAATCGAAGCGGTAGCCCAAGGTCAGGATCGCATCCTGCTCGTGATGGCCACCGGCACAGGCAAGACGATGACCGCCTTTCAGATCATCTGGCGGCTGTGGAAAGCCGGCGCGAAGAAGCGGATCCTCTTTCTGGCGGACCGAAACATCCTGGTCGATCAAACGATGCGCCAGGATTTCAAGCCGTTCGGCACGGCGATGACCAAGGTCACCAACCGCACCGTCGACAAATCCTATGAGATCTTCTTGAGCCTTTATCAGGCCGTCACGGGTACTGAAGAAGAGCAGAACATCTACAAACAGTTCTCACCTGACTTCTTTGACCTCATCGTGATCGATGAGTGTCACCGAGGATCCGCCGCTGAGGATTCCGCCTGGCGCGAGATTTTGGACTACTTTTCATCGGCCACTCAGATCGGTCTGACGGCAACACCAAAAGAAACGAAGGAGGTCTCCAACATCACTTACTTTGGCGAGCCCGTGTACACCTACTCGCTCAAGCAAGGCATCGAGGATGGATTTCTCGCGCCTTACAAAGTCATTCGTATCGATATCGACAAAGACCTCGAAGGCTGGCGGCCGACCAAGGGGCAGCGCGACAAGTACGGCCAGGAGATCGAAGACCGCATCTACAATCAGAAGGACTTTGATAAACAGCTCATTCTAGAAAAGCGGACGGAGCTGGTGGCGCAGAAGATCACCGAATTCTTGAAGGGCACCGACCGCGAATCCAAGGTCATCGTCTTCTGTGAAAACATCGACCACGCCGAGCGCATGCGGCAGGCGCTGGTGAACGAGAACGCCGACATCACGGCTACAGACCATCGCTACGTGATGCGCATCACGGGAGACAACCCCGAGGGCAAGGCCGAGCTCGACAACTTCATCGATCCCGAAAAGCCCCGTCCCGTCATCGCCGTGACCTCCAAGCTGATGACGACAGGTGTGGACTCCAAGACCTGCAAGCTGGTCGTCCTCGATCAGACGATCAAGTCGATGACCGAGTTCAAGCAGATGATCGGGCGCGGCACCCGCATCCTCGAAGACTACGACAAGCACTATTTCACCATCATGGACTTCAAGAAGGCGACAGAATTGTTCGCCGATCCTGATTTCGATGGGGATCCGGTGGTCATCTACAATCCGCGCCCCGATCAATCCGTGGTTCCTCCAGAAGATCAGGAAGAAGTCGTGCCCGTGGATGCAGAAACGGCAGACACCAACTGGCTGACGGGAGATCAAGCGGATGTCGGCCAAGATCGCAATGGTGGGCAGAGCCCCTTTGGTGATGGAGATGTGCGAGGCGGCGCTGGGCGAAGGACCCGTTACGTCGTCGGAGATGTGCGCGTGCTTATATTCGCCGAGCGAGTGCAGTTTCTGGACAAGGACGGCAAGCTCATCACGGAGAGCCTGAAGGACTACACGAAGAAGACGATTCAAGGGGAATACCAAACCCTGAAGAAGTTTCTCGATGCGTGGCGCGCGCCGGAGCGTCGTGAATCAGTGGTAGCTGGGCTGGCTGAGCAAGGTGTATTTTTTGAGGCCTTGGCCGACGAAGTGGGCAAGGACTACAGCCCCTTCGATCTGATTTGCCACGTCGCCTTCGATCGACCGCCGCTCACCCGCAAGGAGCGCGCCCAAAACGTCAGAAAGCGCAATTACTTCACCAAATACGGCGAGAAGGCACGCAAGGTGCTCGAAGCCCTCCTCGACAAGTACGCCGACGAAGGCCTGGAAAAGATCGCGGACATCAAGATCTTGAGCGTCAACCCCTTAGCCGAGCTCGGCACCACCATCGAGCTCGTCAAAGAGTTTGGCGGCAAAGAAGATTACCTAGCAGCCGTTCGCGAAATCGAGCGAGCGCTCTACCTCACGGGGGATTCCGAGCCTCCGGCCAATGATGCTGTGCCTAAGAGCAGTCGCAAAGGGTGAATCCAGGGTCGACAAGCTTCGCGAACTCTCTATAATTATACTGTTATGCAATTGCGCAGTTCCGATGCTTCCGAAATCGTCCGCATTGTGCGGGCGCACGGTGCTACCGAGGTGCGATTGTTTGGTTCACGAGCGAGCGACGAGGGCACGGAAGACTCCGACATTGATTTATTGGTGACCATGAGTGAGGGGCGTAGTCTGTTGGATCTAGTTGCTATCAAACAGGACATCGAGGATGCCTTGGGGCTGCGTACCGATGTCGTCACTGCTGGAGCCCTCTCGCCGTACTTGCGCGATCAAATCCTCGCAGAAGCGGTGCTCTTGGCCTGATGGCTCGCTGGCATGATCCAAAGATCCCGCTGACGCATATGATCGAGGCGCTCGAAGCCATCGTCGACTACTCCTGCGGCGGGAAGGATGAGTTTCAGGCGAGCCGTCTGATCCGCGATGCGGTCATTCGGAACTTGGAAATCGTGGGCGAAGCAGCCAAACAGATCGATGAACCGCTCAGACAAAAGCACCCCGAGGTGTCCTGGCGCCGTATCGCTGGGATGCGCGACATACTCATCCACAACTATTTTGGCGTCGACATCGAGATGGTGTGGATCGTGGTTGAAAATGAAGCCCCTCGCCTTCTCCAACAACTCCGACTCATTCTTGTGAGCCTCGAAGGGATCCACCTGGATATCTCACCTGAAGAAATCGTCGACCTAGTTCACGAGGGTCGGCGTCCTCCTCCGGGTGACAATGAAAGTTGATCAGGCGACGAGTGCTTCAATGGTGAAGATCGTCCCCTTCCTCTATTGGTCCGTCCTCAGCGGCAAATGACCCGATACTAAGAATAGCACCATGAGCATCACGACAGTCATCAAAAGCGTCCAGGACATCATGCGGAAGGATGCTGGGGTCGATGGGGACGCTCAGCGGATGAGCCAGCTTTGCTGGATGTTGTTTCTCAAGATCTTCGATGCGCGGGAGGAGGAGTGGGAGCTAGAAAGCGAGAGCTACAAGTCCCCCATCCCCAAGAAATACCGCTGGCGACAGTGGGCCGCCGATGATGAAGGCATCACCGGGGACGCCCTGCTGGACTTTTTGAACAACCAGCTGTTCCCGGCGCTCAAGGGGCTGTCCGCCACCGATGGGCAATCCCTGGTTGTGCGCAGCATCTTCGAGGATGCCTACAACTACATGAAGAATGGCACGCTCATTCGGCAGGTGGTCAACAAGGTCAATGAGATCGACTTTCACACCCAGAGCGAGCGCCATCAGCTGAACGACGTCTATGAGAAGCTCCTCCGCGATTTACAGAGCGCCGGCAACGCGGGCGAGTTCTACACTCCACGCGCGGTGACGCAGTTCATCGTCGACATGGTCGACCCTCAGCTCGGTGAGACGGTGCTCGACCCCGCCTGCGGCACCGGAGGCTTCCTCGCCTGCGGCATCGAGCACCTGCGCAAACAAGCCAAAACCCCCAAGGACAAAAGGACCTTGGAGCGCAGCATCTATGGGGTGGAAAAAAAGCAGCTGCCCCACATGCTGGCCGTGACCAACATGATCCTCCACGGCATCGAGGTGCCCGATCAAATCCGCCACGACAACACGCTCAGCCGCCCCCTCACTGACTACGGCAAAAGGGATCGCGTCGACCTCATCATCACCAATCCGCCCTTCGGCGGCATGGAAGAAGACGGCGTCGAGAACAACTTCCCCGCCACCTTCCGCACGCGCGAAACGGCGGACCTGTTCCTGGTGCTCATCATGCACCTCTTGAAGCCAACCGGCAGGGCAGCCGTCGTCCTCCCCGATGGCACCCTCTTCGGCGAAGGCATCAAGACCCGCATCAAGGAGCAGCTCCTCACGGAGTTCAACCTCCACACCATCGTGCGCCTGCCCAACGGCGTGTTCTCTCCCTACACGGGCATCAAAACCAACCTGCTCTTCTTCGAGCGTGGCGGCCCCACCAAGCACGTCTGGTACTACGAACACCCCTATCCCGAGGGAGCCAAGAGCTACTCCAAAACCAAGCCCATGCGCATCGAGGAGTTCGAGCCCGAGAAGAAGTGGTGGAAGAAGCGCAAGGAATCCGAGCGAGCCTGGAAGGTCTCCGCCGCGGACATCAAGGCGAATGGGTACAACCTCGACATCAAAAATCCGAACGCCGTCGAGGCAGGCTTGGGTGATCCCGATGAACTCTTGGCCGAGTTCAAAGCGCTGAAGGCGGAGGTCGCCAAGATTCAGGAGAAGCTCAAGACCGAGCTGGGCAAGGCGTTGGAGTCGGCATCGTGAGCCCGGAGGAGTTTTTGAGGGAGTTTGGGGGGTTGGCGGAGACGGAGGGGGGGATTGGGCAGCTCCGAGCGTTGGTCGTTGAGATGGCCGTCACGGGACGTCTTGAAGGATGCCAGTTCACCGGTACGCCGCGGACGCTCCGAGAAACCGTTCCTCTGATCCAAACAGGACCATTCGGCAGTCTGCTGCACAAGTCAGACTACATCTCAGGTGGCACTCCACTGATCAACCCTACCAATTTGGTGAACGGCACCATTGTGCCCGATGCAACCAAGGCTGTTTCGGATGAAACGCTAGACCGCCTATCTCTGTACCGTGTCGCGACGGGCGACGTGATGCTGGCCCGTAGGGGGGAGATGGGACGAACTGCTGTGGTCACTAAGACTGAAGATGGTTGGCTCTGCGGAACAGGATCGATGTTTCTTCGATCACCCGAGGGGATCTCATCGACATACTTAGCGCTTTGGCTCGGCTCACCTGGGGTGCGATTGAGGCTAACAGGGGGTGCCGTTGGCACGACGATGAGCAACCTCAATCAGCGTATCCTGAATGGCCTAGAAATCATTGTTCCCCCCCTCCCCGAGCAAAAGCGCATCGTCGAAAAGGTCGATCAACTCATGGCCCTCTGCGATGAGCTGGAGGCCAAGCAAAAGCAGAAGCGGGAGAAGTCCGTCTCCTTCAACAAGGCAGCCCTCCATGCCATCATCCACGCTCCAGACAAATCCCAGTTCAAGAGCAGCTGGTCCCGGGTCCAGGACCACTTCGAGGTGCTGTACGAGCTTCCTGAGAACGTGAAGGAACTGCGGCAGACGATTCTTCAGCTGGCGGTGATGGGGAAGCTGGTAAGGCAGGAGGAGGGGGATGAGTCCGCTGCTAGCCTGCTCGGTCGGATAGCTGATGAGCGTTCTGCGTTGCTCGAAGCGAACTTGCCGAATGAAAGCGAGGCCAAGGTCCAGCTGCGAAAACAGTCGGGGCAGAGTCTTCCGGGCGACCTTGGGGGGCTGCCAAAGGGGTGGGAGTGGGCAACGCTCATGCAGGTCAGTCATTTAGTGGTGGACTGTCACAACAAGACGGCCCCCTACGCAGGGCAAGGCGTACGCTTGGTCCGCACGACGAACGTGCGCAACGGCCAGCTCAATTTTACAGAGCCAAAGTTTGTGACTGAAGAGACGTATGATCGCTGGGCAGCGCGGTGCCCTCCACAGGAGAGGGACCTCCTGATTACGAGGGAAGCGCCGATGGGTGAGGTCTGCATCATTCCGAAGGGAATGCGCCTCTGTATGGGACAACGGATGATGCTCATTCGGCTTGTGCCCGAAACCATCGTCCCCGAATATCTTCTCTACTCGATCATGGCTCCTGACTTCATGGAAAGAGTCCAGGATAAACCCGTGGGGGCCACCGTGCAGCACCTCCGGGTAGGTGGAGTCGAATCGTCCTTAGTGCCAGTGCCTCCGAGACCAGAACAAGCACGCATCGTTCATAAAGTCGACCAACTCATGGCCCTTTGTGATGAACTCGAAGCAAAATTGGCGCAGCATCGGGAACACGGACAAAGGTTGATGCAGGCTGTGGTAGAGAGTTTGGTGGCATAGGAGGAGATGTGAATATCTTGATCGATTGGGACAACATGAATCGTGCTGAGTGCAGAAAAGGCGTAAAGTACATCGTCGAGAAGGTTCTTCTCGCAGTGGCTCCAGGACTTCCGTCCCTTCCCAGGCAGGTGTCTGTGCGGCTCTACGGGGGGTGGTACAAGCTATCGAGCCTCACGAAGCGTGCACAGCTCCTAGCCACTGACATACAACAGAACTTCCCAACAGTACTTGCAGTTCCCACGAAGAGCGGGCCGCAACAACTATCGGCTGCCGCCGAGCTTGCCTACTCCCTCTCAGCCTCGCCGAACGCTCATCTTTTCCACACCTACCGTGAACGGCGTGGCCCGGGTCCGGTGAGGGTCGACGACACATATCAGAAGGGGTGTGGGCGGATAGGTTGTTTCGCTCTCGCCCTGCATCAGCTTTTCGATTCCAAGAGATGCCCGAACCAGGGATGCTCCGTAATGGCAACGGACATTCTGACAAAGCATGAACAGAAACTCGTAGACTCCATGCTTGGAGTAGATTTAGTTCATGCTGCGGCTACCTCAACTGACACGATTCTCGTATCTGAGGACGACGACTTGTTGCCAATGGTACAATACGCTCTCCTATTGGGAGGGCGCGTTCTGCACGTCTATCCGAACTCGACTCGGACACTAAATTCGCTGTATCGACCCAACCTGAGAGGGGCCTACTCCTGCTGCTCGATTTGAAGGAACGTGATGGACTACGAGACATTTCGAAGAATAGCGCTTGCATTTGCAGACCAAGATTCCCACATGGACAGCGAACGGGGACATTTCGCCATTCAAGTACGAGGTCAAGTCATCTCGGGGGAGACCACTGTAACGAAGGGTGACGTCTCGGTTCGAGAAGACAGCGATTGGATCCCAGCAGCCGAGTGGCTGGAAAACAGAGTCGCATTAGTCCGGCAATTGGCGGAGCGAATCGTCGATGTGGGAGAGTTACGAGACGAATTTGTAACTCCAAGAGGGCTACTGGAGGACGTCTTCGAACGAAACACCGAAGGTACCAAGAAGGACGTTCCCGACGCCGTCAGCTGCGTCAAGGAAATTTTAGGCCATCATCCAGGAGGCGTTTCCCAGCTAGTGTACCTAACATCAGATGCCGGTGAAGGAAAGACGACATGCATCAATCACCTCGCGTCAAAGCAGGCCAGGGCATATCTAGATAAAAAGTCAGACTGGCTCTTGCTTCCAATCTCCTTGGGAGGACGAGGCCTGCTACGCCTTGACGACGTCGTCGTGGGGACATTAGTGAACCGCTATCGATTTCAGCTCTGGTATTATGACGCGTTTCTGGAACTGGTAAAGTTAGGGATCGTTGTTCCGGCCCTCGACGGATTTGAGGAGATGTTCGTCGAGTCCGCGACCGGCGAGGCGGTCTCCGCCTTGGGTCACCTACTTCGTGGTCTCCGTGGAAGTGGCGCAGTGCTTGTGGCCGCTCGCAAGGCATACTTTGAGTACTTGAGCTTCGAGACACAGGCACGTCTCTTCAACGCCCTAGGAGATGCGCCAATCACTACTGCCCGAGTGGCACTCCGTCGATGGAGCAAGGATGAGTTTCTTCGCTACTGTGAGCTGCGGGGGGTTGATGATGGTAACGACCTGTACGAGCAAGTGTTGAGTCGAGTCTCTGAGCCAGAACACCCACTGCTAACACGAGCTGTGCTCGTACGCCGTCTGCTAGATGTTGCGGCGGATCATGATGATCGTAAGGCCTTCGTCGAGAAGCTCGATACCCCACAGGCTTTCTACGATACGTTCGTCCGAACCATCGTTGATAGAGAGATCCGCGAGAAGTGGGTAGACCGTTCCGGTGAGCCAATGGCACCGTTGTTGAACTCGGATGCCCACTACCGACTCCTGATGCTACTAGCGCAGGAGATGTGGACCCTTCGAACAGACGCCTTGGGAGAAGACGTGCTAAACTTGGTTGCGGATCTGCTCTCGAACGACGAAGGACTGGCTCCCATTGCGGCTAAGTCGGTCAAAGAGAGACTTAAGCAGCACGCCCTCATCGTTCGGCAGCAGGGGAGTCGCCACCTCTTCTCCTTCGATCATGAGGAGTTCCAGCACTATTTTCTCGGTCGTGGACTTGGGGAGGCGATTGCTCGGCTCGATCAGGCCGAGGTTCGACGTCTTCTGGAATCGGCTTCGCTTCCTGCGTCGGCGGTCCAAATTGCGGACTTTGTAGCGAAGAAGACTATGGACGAGAATGTACAGGAGGCGATTAAGCTCCTCGAGGGTTTGGCACAGTCCGCTCCACTGGCATCCGCATTGCGGGAAAATTGTGGGGCACTGTGCATTCTTTTGTCAGAGATTGGCGGTGTCTCAATAGCCGGAGTAACTTTCCCTGCCGAGGCATTGGTTGGGCGTACCCTCTCATCCGTGACTTTCGTTGACTGCTACTTTCAGCCAACGTCCCTGCACCAATGCAAGATGAGCAAGTGTCGTTTCTTGAACTGTCAGTTTGACAGACTATCGATCAACGATTCCATGGTGATCCAGGACACGCTCTTGGATAAAGGTTGCGATGTGCGATCCGTATTTAGCCCTGAGTTGGATGCTTTTCTGTACGACCCGAAGCGAATCCGTGAAGCTTTGAGATCAGCAAGCCTCGTTGACTCTTCGGAAGATCAGGAGGGGGTGAGTCGTCCGTGTGACACGCTCAACAATCTGCAACGTGCTCTTCGCCCATTCCTCAGGGCAACCGAGATCAACGAGGATGTTCTGGCGTTGAAGTTAGGCGCGAGCAAGGACTCTACCATCGAGCTTCTGCAAGAGACGGGAATTCTAACGGAAGTTCAGTATAAGGGAGCAGGCAAACAAAGACGCTTTCGGATCCAGCGTTCGCTCAACACCATTCAAGGAGCCCTTCGTGCTTGCGACGGTACGGTCGAAGACTTCAAACGGAAGTTGTCGAAGAGCTAGTAGAGGGCGGGGAAGTCCGCTTCCGGGTTGATTCTTCACAACAGCCACGCGTCCGCCCACGTTGCCTCACTCAGCGTCCGCAACTCCTTGATCTGCTTGTCGCTCATGCGACCAATGATCGTCCACAACCTCGCTTGACTGACATGACGGGTGCGGGCGCGGAGATACTCTCTGTCTGGACTTCTTTGCGTTATCTTCAAAAGCGGCAACTTCCCTGACACAGAGGGCCGGGGTCTCACCGTAGCGCAATAGCCTAGCACCCCGCGTGCTTCCGTATCGCTCGACCTAGCCACCGTGCTAGGGGAGGCGGGACGGCGTTCCCAACTTGTTTCGCTGCATTCCAGACGCCTCCTTCAAAGACGAAGCTGTCGGGGAATCCTTGCAGGCGCGCGCCTTCTCGAACCGTGAGCGCTCGGTCATATTCGGGATGGCCGAACCTCCCGTTCGAAAACGAAATGCACCGCGTGGTAATGGTCGGTGCCGGACGATCCCAATGCATTCTCGAGTAGCTGTCGGAGAACACTCTTCCGCTGCGGGAGGCCCCCCCTGCTTCGGGAATCGCTCGTATCCTGGCCAGGTTACTATCGGACATTTTCAACGTCACATGATTGTGAATTGAATCGCCGTACTCCGGTAACCCGAAAATCGCGTCGCGAACAGTTCGCAGCGCACGTTTGCGCAGCGTTGGTTCCACCAGTCCCCTACGACTCGCAATGACCACGATGCGCTTCCGGTGCTGAGGGATGCCCAAGTCAGCCGCATTCACTACGGTAGACCAAAGTTCGTACCCAGAGCTTTTCAAAGTTTGGACGAACGATGACCACACCTTAGAATATGTGGTGATCTGTGGAACATTCTCGAACACGAGATAGGGAGCTCGCACAGCTTTTACCAACTTCAGGTAAGAGAAGATCACATGGTCACCCCCAGGTTGTTTCTGATGCAAACGGCTAAACAGCTGACACGGCGGCCCCCCTGCGAGCACATAGTGCTTGCAGTCGGATACCGCCCCGCGAATTTCTCGAACCTCGACGTCTTCGATCGCTTTCAGAATAACCCGAGCACGAGGAAAATTTCTCTGATAGGTCGCGACGGCATATTGATCCGAGTCCACAGCCAAACGCTGACGTAGCCCCGCTTGACGTAAGCCAAGCGACAGACCGCCTGCTCCACAGAATAAATCCACGAACTCCATCTATCCTACTTCTCCTCTAGAAATGAGATTCCTAAGCAGATTCTTGAGTTCATCGCAGCCCTCACCGGTAGAACTAGCCCACCGTGCAAGAAGCATATCGGTGACGGTCTCCATCGACATCTTGAGCCTCCTCGCCGTCTCCACGAGCGCCTGCTTGTTGCCGTTGGTACTTTGAATGATCTGTTCAGCTTGTGTTAAGCCACAACTTGAAAAGCAAGCATTCAAAGCATCAACCGTAACGAGCAAGTCCTCTGGAGCTCCGTTGCCAGGCAGATAGTGAACTCGGCTCAGCACCGCCTGCACGAAATTTCGCCTGACGGTTTCTGCCTCGGATATGGCAGCATGCCCTGAGCTGCTGTCGCCCGATTGATGAAAAATCGGGACATTTTTGCGTGTGAGTTCCAGAATAATCTTGTCCCAATCTTGGCGCGTAACATTATTTCTGTTCAGGAGCTGACGCGCTCGATCAAGAGCATCGTCCGACGAGCGTTGATCTCCGTCGAGCAAGACTAACACGTTCTCCGTTGCGTCGTTGGCAAGGGCAGCCAATGCAGCGCTTACTCCCCCTGGCGCCACCTTTATCTCAAATAGTTGTGTCGCTCCCACCTCTACCATCGCTCGTTCAACCATGCGCTTCGACAACGAATCTTCGACAACGATCGTTCTCTTCGAAAGTTGGTGTCCGATAGAAACCATTGCGAGTTCCGATGGCACGTTGCGCGCCAAGAACTTACCCGAAGGGCTTCGCTGAAAGAGAAAAACAGCCGCTTCGGGAAGACCATCTACAAAGTGCGAAGAGTGGGTCGCCAAGAAAATCTGCAACTTCTTGTGAATGGCATACGCAAGAAGCAAGTGCTTCATTCGCGTCTGTGCTTCCGGGTGCAAAGAAATCTCGGGCTCATCAAGCACAACGAGCGTGCCTTCCTTCGCTTCCTGTAGCGCACGAACGAGCCGAAAAACTGCGCCTTCACCGCTACCCGCAAATGCATCCGAGTAAGTCGCATCAGTCAGCTGAAAGCGCACTGATTCGCCCCAGTCGAATCCAAAGAGCTTGTGCTCGATTGTTTGGGCCCCAACGTACTCCTTTCCCACGACATCGTTGACTTGTTTGATCCAGTCCCCAGAGATTTGGACAACGTTCTTGCTCTGGTGTTTTCCTCTCGGTTTCAACACCTGTAGTCCATCAAGTGCCCGGAGCAGATATCTGGACTTGATGCGGAGCCATTCCCTACGTTCTGTCGTGGGTGGACCACTTCCATAAAATGCAGCTTCGAAGGCGGAAAGCTGCGTCCTGAAGTGCAGGTAGATAACGTCGCGCTCAACCGTCGGGTCTCGGGAACCGTCGGATCTCGGGGTTTGTCCAGCCCACGCAAGGGGACGCGAAGGTTCCCAGTAGTTGGGATCGTAGATTTTCTCGGGATTAGTCTGCTTCTCTCGCTTCAATGCCCGCAACAAAGTAGGCGAAAATTTCTTTTTAATGCGGGTCTTAATCGGTTGGAGCAGCCTGCCGTCTTGAGCCAAGTACTCGTAGACGAAGCTTGGGCGCTTTCCATCGGGTGCATCTGCAATCGGGTCCACGTCGGTCGAGAACCAGTAGCGTCCCACGCTGTAATCACCTGGCGCTCCGTACAACGCTTGAAGAACCGAAGTCTTCCCGCAACCATTGGGTCCAGTAAACACTGAAACCGGGAACTGAAACGCGAGTTCTGCGTCTGACTCCATATTCCGGTAATGGGGGAACCGAATCTTGGTGATGAAGCCAGGGGGGAGCGAGCGCTTGCGTGCGATCTCCACCAGCTCTTCGAAGCTCTTGGCGCGAAGCCTTTCAAACTCGTTCTTCTTGGAGGCTTTCCCAGATTTAGACATCGCTACGAGGCTAGGGCTTCCAATACGGATCCCATGAACCGTCAGGTTAGGCGAAAGTAGGCATACTGAGCAACCCGACTCAGGTTGCCTTTCATCTGTACTTAAACCCGAATCGATCACAGCCAAGCAGTTGCGGTACAGTTCTTTCGCCCTCTCGCCAGCACAGCGGGGGGCGCGCCACTGGCGAAGGGTGGCGAAAGGTCAACCGGGTCGGTTTGTTATCCAACCGTCAGCCTGTCGGATGGCGCTCCAACCAGTCGAGGATGCGACGGGTGACCAGTTCGGCGGTAGCTTGGGCGTCCCTGGCTTCCTCGGGCCGCAGGTCGGGGACTCCCTTTGGATGCTCCTCCAGCATGCGGCCTGCGTGGATTCGTTGGCGTGTCGCGTTGAGGCTGAGTGCCCGATTCCGTGATGGCTCGTCCAGGATTGCGTTCTGACCACCTTGGGCGGCGCTGTTGATCAGGTCTTCCAGACGCCAACTCCTCGGAGGCCCCTCGAAGGTTTTTGTGCCCATTGGGCCGAGACTGAGCTTTTTCGCGTGGCCCACTACAAAGGTGAGGGCACCCTCGACAAGAGCGGCCGACAAGACAAGCGAGGCCATCGGTGTCTGCGTGTGGGCCAGTTGCCGGAGTTCCTGCACGGCTTGGGTCCACCACATCCGAAAGGTCCCATGATCGAGACTTTCCAGGCGTTCAGCGAAAGCAAGAAAGGGTTCTGCGGACTGCGGGCGCCCATCGGTGCGTCGTCGAATCAGGTCCCCGATGGCCTCGTAGATTGCAGCACGCTCCGGTATTGAACCGTGTATGTGATCGCTGGAACCCTGCTCATTTGGCGATGCATAGTGGCCGGTGAGACAGACTGTTCCATTACGTTCCGTGAGTTGTTTCTCCATCGTGAGAATCGCGATTGCTATCTCCAGGTCCTTTCTTTGATGACCTTGCTGCACACCGCGTTCGACAATCACGTCCAGAGGGAGCCCTGCGCCTCGCCCTTCGTGTCGCATGTATTCTCGCAACACGTCGTACGGATACTGAAAGGCATCGCGGTTTCGGTACTCTGGAACTCTAGCGAAGTTGAAGTCGCACAGCATCGACCGAGTGCTCGTCAGAATCAGCTTCCCGTTCCCCTGCCTTTCCGATGCCGCTTGTCGAGCACAATCGGTGACCTCGCCTCGGCCAAAATCGAAACGACTTCCGAGTTCGAGAAGCTCCTCAAGCGTGAGACCTGGTTCGAATGGAGCATGATAGATGCTGCACTCCAAAGCAGTCGAGACGAACAGCCCAACTCGTTCTCGCTGCTTGTGGTCGTAGCGCATGAGCTAGCGCGTAGAACACCAGCAGACGAGAAGCCAGCCCCCAAATCCCCACACGAAATGCTGGCTCTGAGCCCACCCGATCCTCGATGCAACCCGACCATGTTTGACTATCACTCAGGGTTAAATTCCGGATCGGATCCATCACACTCCGGATGTCCGAGTGACCGTTGGACGATCACCTTGATGGGGGTCCCTCCTCATCGGCGTTCACCGCAACCAGCACAACCCGCCCCAGGGCGCCCTTCATCTGTACTTAAACCCGAATCGCTCACGCCCAAGCGGTTGCGACACCGTTCTTTCGCCCCCTCACCAGCACAGCGGGTGGCGCGCCACTGGCGAAGGGTAGCGAAAGGCCAACCAGGGATGGGTTGCTTACACCCACACTTCGCGCAACGCATTCCGGAACGTGTCGTTGAGCTTTTCAAATTCAGTAACCGGCGACCGTTTGATGGCGAAACCCGCCTGCCCGAGACGAGCCAGTTCAGCTTCGATCAGCGCATGGAGTTCTGGGATAGGGGGGGCCAGATCACTCTCCGTACCGGCGCGCTTTTCGACCAACAAGCTTTCAATGGCTGCGCGCACCGAGTCCGTGAGCTGCGTGGCCGCGACGAGATGTTGGAACTCCATGGGAACAGCACCTTGGTCCATCTCCAACCACCTACAGGCCAAGAGCGGCCTCAGGGTGTAGAAGTACTTCTTTCTACGCACCAAATCGTTTTGGAGATAATTGCGGTAGTTTTTCTTGGCCATGCTCAGGTAGTGGTACATAGCGGCCATGGGTGAATGATACTCGGGGATGAGTGCGCGAATGGCCTGCGCCGAGCTGCCCACTTCGCGATAGACAATCGGTGATCGTAGCCATTCAAGCAGCGGAGGGTTGGATTTCCGAAAGAGCTGGAGAGCTTTGCGCAGGTCCCACCCGTTTACATCCCAGACATCCTCAATGGGCGTCTCGATCACATCTGACTTGTCCTCGACATCCACGGATAGGTACCACTCAGTTCGATGAACGTAGAGAAAGCGGACGTCGTAGTCGCTGTCAGTAGACGCAAAACCCCAAGCACGACTTCCAGACTCACAGGCGAATATGACACGAACGTCGAAGTTCTCTTCCACGGTGTCGAGGCGCCTCGCTATCTCCGCGCGGGCGGCAGGTGAAACATCAGCAGTCGACACGTCGAACAGTGTACTCGAGAATTTACATCCCCGGGACTCCCGAGAAATCCCGTCCCAGATTGATTCTTCACAACAGCCACGTACCCGCCCACCTTGCGCCCTGCGTTTAGCCACTCTTCCTCAAACGGCTCCAGTCTCAGCCTTTCTGAGCTGCCAGCCACCCCCAACCCAGAGTGCTTTTCATCTGCGCTGAAACCTGAATCGGTCACAGCCAAGCAGTAGCGAAAGGCCAACCAGGGGCGGGTTGTTCAAAGGACATCGGACCTACCATCTCCCATCCCGCGCTCGACCCGAGGGTATTCCTCGGGCATTCTCGCTCTCAACTCCGGTCGATTGCGGAGCTTCGTTCGCGATGCTGGGGGTAGTGTCGGCCCCTCGCGTGGATCCCTGCCGAACCTTGTGTCCCATGATAGACTTGGACCATGGCTCAGCCCCTCACTGCCGATGACATCCTGCCGCTCGTCAACCACCTTGCCCCTCAAGAACGGTTGCGTCTGCTTCGTTTGATCACCGCGACGCCTGAACGAGATGCTGCCTTGTATCAGGTCACACCTCCAGGTCGAGACGAGTTCTCGAGCGACGAGGGACCCTTGGCATGGGACGCTGAGGGTTGGGAGGACATCGCGTGAGACTGGCTGACTCACGTCCTGAAGTGAACGGAAGTCCACTCCCAGATTGATTCGTCAAAACAGCCACGCGCCCACCCACCTTGCATCACCCAGCGTCCCACGCCTTCCAACTGCCAACGCTTTCTACCCTTCACCAGCAGCTGCAAGAATCCGCTGAATTAGCGCGATCAAAGGCCCGGTGTTGATGACGATGCGCTCACTCATCCCCAGCAAATCGGATCTCTTCGGTGGCATCTTCTGGCTTCAGGTTGCTCACAGGCACACCCAACCGAGGCAAATCCATCAGGAAGGCGACACGCTCACGACCACAAAGCCGAGCAGCTTTACCGGAGGACAACCTACCGAGTTCGTAAAGCTTGGCGGCAAGCAGTAGCCGTGCCTCGCTACCGAACTCTTGAGCGGAGAGGCCCAGTCCGGCAAGGATGTCATCGCTGACTTCGATGGTGATCTGGCGAGTCACCCCATCAGCTTGCTCTGTCCTGCGGCGAAGCGCCAGCCACTCTCCTCAAACGGCTCCAGTCTCAGCCTTTCTGAGCTGCCAGCCACCCCAACCCAGAGCGCCTTTCATCCGCACTGAAACCCAAATCGATCACATTCAAGCGCTTGCGACGCAGTGCTTTTCGTCCACTCCCCAGCACAGCGGGTGGCGCGCGCCACTGACGCAGGGTGGCGAAGGGCCAACCAGGGGCTGTTTTCTTCTACTGAGAACCAGCACGCACACGCACTCGTCCAGGTTCTACGGTAACGATTGCTCCCGCCGTTAAATCTTCCCTGTAGCGTTCGAGGATGATGACGCATGTGGGAGCCTGCTCCAATGCCGGAATGCCGACGAGCCTGATGATGCCCGAATGAGGGCGGTCCAAGGCAACGGCAAGCTGTCCAAAGTCTTTGTCGAGAGTAACGACGACACGACCCTCGCTGTGAGCAATCTGGAGAATCTGGTCGTCGCCGGGATCGGCTTCCCAATCACCGGACCATACGACGTCATGCCCTTCGGCTTGGAGAGCAGCTATCGCTTTTCCCCACACACAGGTGTCGAGCAAAACCTTCACGTTCCAGTGTTCAACTCGAAATGCTCAATGCGTTCATGACCAACGACGCGCTTGGCGTAGACCAAACATGCCTGAATGTCTTCACGTTCGAGCCAAGGATACCCTTCGAGAATGATCTCCGGAGAGTCACCTGCGGCGAGCATGCCGAGAATGTGCTCCACCGCCAAGCGACGGCCACGGATGATAGGCTTACCCCCAAAGATGTCGGGATTGACCGTGAGCCGTGTGAGTAGCTGCTGCTCGTTAGCCATGATTCTTTTATTGTGCCTCACTCCAGCACGCCTTGCTAGCCGACGAACTCGCTCCGCCTAATTCCAGAGGCAGCAGCTATCGTGCCCCGTCCGTTGCCACCCAACTCCGGGCGCCTTTCATCCGCACTCAAACCCGAATCGATCACACCCGAGCTGTTGCGACACAGTTCTTTTCGCCTCCTCCCAGCGCAGCGGGTGGCGCGCCACTGGCGTAAGGGGGGTGAAAGGCCAACCTGGGGCGAGTTGTTGTTACAAACCTGCCAGGCATCTGGTGACCTAGCATCTCGCCTGCGGTGCTGACCGCGAGAATCCCGACCGAGGTTGATTTGGGGGTGTCGGAGCGTCAAAAAATCGGGCGCGTTATTTCGGCGAAGGCGTGGTTTGTTGCGGGAGAATCCCTGGTAGGGATTTTTGAATGAGTTCAAGGAGAATCATGCTAAACTGCAATGCAATGGAGGCATTGAAAGCCCGCATCGAAAACGGCGAAATCGTCGTCACCGAACCTACCCTCTTGCCCGAAGGTGCAGAGGTAGAGCTGCACATCCTTCCTGGCGCTGGGATGATGAGCGAAGAGCAGCGGCGCGATCTGCAAGCGAAACTCGAGGAGGGGGCTCAGGCACTCGAGTTGGGTGACAAGTCAAGTTTGGACGACTTCATCGATGAGATCGAGGAACTCGATCGCCAAGACACCGACTGATGAAGGTCGAGATCTCCGGGCCAGCAAAGGCACAGGTGCGTAGGCGCCGTGCGTGGTGGCGTAAGCATCGCGATGCAAAGTCGGTTTTTACCGAAGAACTGAAGGAAGCAAAGCGCGTCCTGAGGGAGCTGCCAGCGGCCGAGGTCTTTTGCTACCATCGGGGCAAGCCAGTCTACCGGTACTTGATGAAGCGCGTGCACTGTCACCTATACTACTACGTGCATCGTGAGCAGGACCTAGTGGAGATCATCGCTGCGGTGGGCGAACAGCAAGGCAGCCCGCCGGATCTGGACTGAACGCAGTTCTTTCGCCCCGTTACAGAGCAGTGGGTGGCGCGCCAGTGCGAAGGGCGGCGAATGGCCAGCAGGGATGGGTTGTTGCCAGAAATCCGGTTTAGCCCTTGACGCAATGTCTTACTTATGAGACATTGCCCGCATGGTTGAGATTCACCGTCATTGCCAGCGTGAGCTCGTCGATCTGCCGGTGGTGGTGAGAGAGGACTTGGCGGATGCGGTGGCGCGTTTGGAACAAGGACAGAGCTTGTCGATGCCATTGTCGCGCCCCATGCCGAATATCGGAAGAGGTATCCATGAGTTACGGTTACGAGATCGTGCAGGCGTGTATCGCATCATCTACGCGGTGGCAACGAAGGCCGGTGTCGTTTTGTTGCACGCTTTCAAGAAGACGACGGAGCGAACACCGCAACGGAACATTGAGATTGCACGAACGCGGTTGAAGGAGATCACACAATGAAAACAACGTCAGGTACAGAACTAGCAAAGAAACTTGGAATTTCACCGGCTCGCGGCATGGAATCGGTGATCAAGGCACAACTCATCTCGGCAGTGCTCACGGCTGCGAAGGCCAAAGAAATGACACATGCCGAGATCGCCAAGCGTTCAGGGCTTCCACGCAGCGCCGTAACCGGCATCCTGTCTGGTAGCCTGCAGAAAGTCACGATTGACCGCGTGCTCAAGCTCATCGAAGCGGTAGGGTTGATTGCAGAAGTGCGGGTCAAGCGGGCTGCGTAGAGGGTGGCACGCCACTGACGCAGGGTGGCGAAAGGCCAACCAGGGGCGGAAAGGGGAACTCGATGACAAGCGTTGTCTTGCCTCGCCCGCAGGCGACGTCCCCCCCACAAGCGAGCTGCTCATACTGCGTCTGAGCCGCTTGAACCACCGCGATGGCTTCCGCATGTTCTGGGTTCACGAAAACCGGGCACCTGCATGCGAGCCCTTCGGTGAAGAGGAGCGAGCACTGCTCGTCTGCAAACGGGTCGCAAGCCTTTGCCTCAAAGAAAGCCTCTTGGTAACTTTCGCTCGCCTCTGCGCAGCTGCCGCAGCTGAGTCGCGTGCAGGCAACGTCGCCGGTTTCAGCGCAGGAGCACGTATTGCAACCGTCACCAGCGGGGAAGGTATCGCCCACGCCATGGTAGCTGCCGTTGTGGACGCACGTCACGCCGCAGTCTATCTCTGTGCAAGAGACGTCTCCATCCCGACAGGTGCAAGTATTGCAGTCGTCTGGGAACGACTCACCGTCAGCGTAGGTGCTCTTACCCGCTACTTCTTCGAGAGCCCTGGCCAAACCCAACTCTTCGGCAAGCGATAGCTCGGCACGGGGAATGATCCCAATGTCCATGTCGCTGTCAGGGTCGAGCGCGGCCCGTTGCCTGCGAGCCGAACAAGATCGCCAAGCGAACGCGGCCGCTTTCCACGAGCACTTTCGACAGATTCTCCAGGCGCTCTACTTGCGTCATCGATAACGTGTCTCCAGCCCTTAGAATGCCACAATCTCGAACGCGGGGCGAATGTCACGCTCCCGATTCATCTGGAGTCAAGGATCAGTTGCGCGAATACGGAGTCGGACTCTGCCCTCTCCCACATTTTCGAGAACAGTTGAGGCCCCGGGGACAAGCCGTAGCACCAGCCCAGTCATGATGCGGCTTGCTTCGTGTGATCGAGTCCGCCACTTTCGCCAAACCTATCACAAAAAGATTGACGAGCGCGAAGGGTCCTAGCACGGAGAGCGCAAGTCCGGCGGTCAACCCACACTTGTATCTCTTGAAGCTGAGATCAGGAATCATCCACAACAACGCTCCGAAGAGGGGGCCCACGCAGGCCAGTACAACGAGGTCCCACTTGCCTGCACAAAAAGCAGTGACCAAGAGGTAGTAGCCAACGAAGGCGGATGCCGTCCAAAGCACTGTAGCTACCCGTGACGCAAGGGAAGAAGACACCCATCGGCTCATGAGATGAACCGCTGACCACATGACCGTGGCGCGCCAGGACTTCATACCGAGACTGATCAATGCATGCTGAAACCGATCGTCTGCATCCGTGCGAACTTTGAGATCGCTTTTATCGTCTACTTGGTAATCGTGAAGCAGAGCAGCGAGCGTGTGCCGACCATGACGGCCTTCAAAGAAACGAAGAGGTTGCGGGATAGAAGCGAGGTCGGTCAGGAGCTTTCCAGGAACCGTAACCACGTGCTGGGTGCCGTCAGGTCTCGATTCAACGTACTCAAATGGCTCCTCCGAGAGGAAGCAGTGATCGCTGATCTGCTCCAGTCGTACAGTAGGTAAGCCTCCACCCGGCGCTTGGAACCGCCCCTCCATAGTTCACTGATTACTCCCGATGCAGGATGTACTCCCGATGCAGGGTGAAGTTCAAGTTGGTGGTGAAACCCGCCTTCCGAGACGAGCCAGTTCCGCCTGATAGCTTTCGCAGTCAGTGTTGCTGAAGCCCAAGAGCGAGAGCCAACCCGCGGTCGACGTCCGATAGGATCCTATGTGGCAGCGACCCGATCTGCTCTGCAAAAAGTGATCTGTCTACGGTCATCACTTGGCACACCATGACAACCGAGGGTTTCGGTAGGCCACTCTGCTTTGAAGTGACCGCCACGTTTCCCGCCGCCAAGGCGCGCTTTAGGTTCGAGGTCATGGGTGCCACCATCACTGTTCCGAGCCGACTTTCTGTCAAAAGTTCATCCTGCACGATCACTACTGGTCGTTGAAACCCTGGCTGTGATCCTTGTGGCTCTCCTAGGTCCACCCACCACACCTGTCCGCGTCTCACTCCCACTCCACTTCCAGTAAAGCTCGGCGGGTCACCTCATGACGGAACGCATCCACCTTTGACTCAGCTACCTTTGACTCTGGGATATCGCTAAAAGCAGAATCATAAGATTTCGTGATGTTTTCCTCTGCACGGGTCGTGAGGAAAGCTTGGACAGCACGCGTGAACAGCTCACTTCGTGACATGCCCAGTCGCTTCGCCGCACGCTCGGCCTGCTCAAAGACCTCATCTGGCACGGAAATGGCCGTTTTCATGACAGTAGTATAACCAAAGTTATACCAGCGAGCAAGCCCGACGCAAGCGCTCGCGCAATTTGGGCAGGGTCGCGCAGTGGCAATCTCCGCTCGCGGTTTGGGCCCGGAATTGGGCTCTTCGGAGCGCGCCTGCGAGTGCTACGCGGAAGACGATCGAACGCATCGTGTCCTACGTACCTTGAGGTTTTCGGTTTCTTATCCAGCTAAGAGGGCGCGCACGGCGATGACGCCGCCCCACACAAGCAGGCCCGTCAGACCTAGAAAGAGCAAGGTGAAGATCACCTTATGGCGGTCGACCCAAAGCAAGAACTCGCCGCCCACCCGTTTCGTGAGTGTGATATGGCAATCGATGGGCGGCCGACCGTCGAGAATCAACTCGAGGACTCGTTCCATCTCCTCGATCGAGGCGTAACGCTGAGCGGGATCGAGGGCCAGACCTTTGACCATGTAATGGTAGTATTCGCAGGGAGCGTCGACTCGGAGAGCGGTCGCGACAAGCTCCGTACGCGTATACGTTCGCGTCGTGATGGTGCTGAGAACTCCCTCGATCGTAGTTTGGTCGGCGAGGGGGTGTTCGAGGGTCATGAGTTCATACAAAAGCACCGTCAGGCTGTAGATGTCGCTTCGCTGATCGAGTGCGTCGATCTTGCCCGCGGCTTGCTCTGGAGACATGTAAAGCGGCGTGCCGAGGAGTGTTCCTTGTTGCGTTTGGAGCAAGCGCGGCGCGACGTTTTCCTGCGAGCTAGGCGAGGAGGGGTCAGGCTCTCGCTCGGAGCCGATGGTTTTGGCAAGACCCCAGTCCATTACCGTCACCTCGCCGTGTGGACCCACCATGATATTGGCCGGCTTGATGTCGCGATGAAT
>CAYMQT010000001.1:81813-85379 GCA_964392575.1 uncultured Polyangiaceae bacterium | reverse complement strand
GCCCCGCGCGTGCGCGTAGCGGATAGCTTGTAAGACGGAGAGAAACACCCGCGCGCGATGTTCATGGGAGAAGCGAGCCAGGTACGAAGGATTGCGCGCCGACAAATTCTCGATGACCGATTCGAGAGTCTCCCCCTGGACGAATTTCATGACCAGGTAATGCTGCCCTTCCTCGTCGATCCCGACATCGTGAACAGGAACGATATTGGGGTGTTCCAGTTGACCCACCGCGCGCACTTCGTCGGCGAAACGAAGTAGGCTTGCGTTCGTCCGTTGGTCGGGGCGAAGCCGCTTGATGGCTACTTGGCGCTCGATATCGCGATCATGTGCGAGAGCGACTTCGCCGACTCCTCCTTCGCCGAGAGGTCTGAGTTGCTCATAACGTGGCTTCTCATCGTTTGACCATGCCACTTCTCCGCTGTCACCGATGCGAGGCAGGACTGCCGAACGGGCCGCGGCGCTCTTGCTCAGGCTGCTGCTTCTCAGACCGAGTCCCGCGGAAGGCGCAGCTTGCTCGGTGGCTCGAAGTGCTTCAGGCGTCGCGAACGTTTCTGTCAAGGCGAAGGGTGCAGCGGCGCTCGACCCTGGAGTAGGCGCAAACCCCTGAGCAGCGATCGTCTCCCGAAGGGATGGATCGACCGTCGAGTCAGAGCCGTACCCGATCGTTTTTTTGAGGGAAGGGATACCAGTAGGAAGGGTGTGGACAGAACGGTTATCAGGCATCCGAAAAAGAACCTCCTAGGGCACGGCGCCCTCGTTCGAGGATAGGCGATCAAAAAGAGCGAGACTATAGGGTGCAGTCACCCTGGGTCTGGTTCTGCGGCGCACGTTCGGCGCCGACTTGCCCTGAGCGCCCCGACGGCGAGACACACGAGCGCTGGACCGCCCGTGTGAGTCGGTGTTGCTAAGGCCTATAATTAACATTTACTTTATATAAAGAACATGTTAATTATAGGACAATGAAAGCTGATTTTGCGCTCGACGTCACCTTGACGGCCCTTTCGGATCCGACCAGACGGGCCATTTTGGCGCAGCTCGCTCAAGGGGAAGCAACGGTCGGTGAGCTGGGGCGCCCGTTTTCCATCTCTCAACCGGCCGTCTCTCGGCACATCCGCATTCTCGAAGAAGCCGGGCTCATCGTGCAGCGTATCGAAGGGACGAAACGCCCCTGTCGTTTGGCTGCGGGCGCGCTTTCAGAGCTGGAAGAGTATCTCGGCATGTTGCGGCGCGCGCTCGAACAAAACTACTGCCGCTTGGATCAGCTCCTCGCAAAAAACAAAACGAACAAAAGGAAAGAAAGTCATGAGCAAACTCACCCTCGAGACAGAAGGCGACCGCTTCGTCGTCGTCGAGCGTTACTTCGACGCCTCCCCTGAAGACGTATTCCGCGCTCACATGGAGCCCGAGCTCCTGAAGCAGTGGATGCTCGGCCCCGACGGCTGGCACATGCCGGTCTGCATCAATGAGCCCAAACCCGGCGGAAAGATACGGTATGAATGGTCCGACGGGAAGGGCGCCGGGTTCTACCTCACGGGCGAAATCATCGAGTTCGATCCCCCTCATCGCATCGTGCACGTCGAGCGGATGCATCTTCCGGATCCCACACCCGACAATCACGTCGAAACCACGTTCAAAGCACAAGGTGCGGGCACGCTCCTCGTCATGCGCATGACGCTTCCCGACGAAGCCACCCGAAAGGTCATGCTTTCGACGGGTATGGAGCACGGCATGGAAGCTTCCTACGGGCGTCTCGAAAGCCTCGCCTTCTTCCGTTGAGCTTTCGGCGCCATGATTTTCGGTGCTTGCGGAGGCCATTCACCTTCGCAAGCCATTCACCTTCGCAAGCCATTCACCTTCGCAAGCCAAGCGGCTCATGTCGGTTTTCCATCCCGCGATTTTTTCCCTTGAAGATCGAGCGGTGTTGGGCCATCCTACGCGGGCTATGAAGTTCGTGCGTTTGCGCTGATGTCTCTTCCTTCCCGGTTGAGTCGCTGTTTCCTTCGAGTGAGTGGGCGCCATGCTCAGGGCGCCTCTCGTTGATGGAACGCGGCTTGGAAGCAGCCTGACGTGCGCGCGAATCCTCGTTTGCCCGAGCCCTTGCTGAGGGGCAGAGAGAGGCTGTTTTTAGCGATTTTTTGCAAAACATCCTTTCGGGAGCGAGCGCACGACAAGGCCCGCGGGACTCCCGCGCTACTGATTGCGGTGAACTTGAGCGCTGAGCGCTGAGATCCTGCACCCCTGTTGGCTCTGCTCACCCTGGCGGAGCCCGACCTCGCATTTGCCTCGGTTTTCGAGCATGGGAAGGACTTTGTTATGCCTGCACTTCACTCCACTCACCAAAAACACACAGCCATCATCATCGCCCTCGGGCCAGAGGCGGCGCCCGGCCACCCTGCACCGGGTGAGCTCGCATCGCTGCTCCGCGATCTCGACTACGAGGTCGTCTCCATGGTGCGCCAACGTCGCCTTGCGACTTCCGCCGCGCCCCTCGGCCGCGGAAAGATAGAAGAGATCAAGGCGGTTCTGGCCGAACTTCCGAGCGCGAGCGGACCTCCTCTCGTGGTCGTCTGTGGTCTCATCGAGCCAGGTCCACTCAGGCACTTGCAGAGCGCGCTCTCTGTTTCCGTCGTAGACCGAACGGAAATCATCCTGCGCATCTTCGAGGCGCGCGCCAAAACACCCCTCGTTCAAGCGGAGGTCTTGCGTAGTCGTCTGCTTTATTCGCTTCCACGCTTGCGAGACATCGACACGAGCCACCGCCAAGGCGGCGGAGGTGGGCGGGCCGCGAAGGGCAACACTCAGCTCGTGCTCAACCGCCAGGCGATCCAAAAGAAAATCGCCCTTCTCAGTCGCGACATCGAGCGGCTGCGCATTCAAAATGAACGAGCGACGGAGCGCCGTGCCGAAACAAAGGCAATCGCACTGCTTGGTTACACCAACGCGGGTAAATCTTCGTGGATGAGCGCGCTGTGTCGCGCGCAATCGGATGCCAAAGATCAGCTCTTTGCCACGCTCTCGACCAAGGTGCGCCCGCTTGCGGGCGCGGGCACACGTGTTCTCGTCGCCGACACGGTCGGTTTTCTCGAAGGATTGCCGCACGAAGTTCTAGAAGCTTTTTATTCTACCTTGCGTGAAGCGCTCCACGCCCACCTCTTGATCCACGTAGCCGACGCGCAAAGCCCGTTTTTGGATCGACAGATCAGCGTAACGCAGGAGGTTTTGGCCCACCTCGGAGCAGGGGATCGACCCACCTGGCTCTTCCTCAACAAGGCCGACACCCTCGACGATCAGCGCCGCGCCGAGCTCACCCTGCGCTACCCCGAAGCGCGCCTCGTCTCTGCTCACGAGCGCGACGACGTCAGCCAAGTCACGAAAGAAATACGCGCTTTTTTCGAGGAAAGTGCTCAGAAAAGAGAGCAAACGGAATTTTTGTCCGAGGTGCGCGGTTGATTTGGTGAGCCGCAATGCCCCACCGAAGCATGTAGGCGATATGGTGAGATGGGGCGTTATCAACTGTTCTCTTGTTTTCCTTCTCGGGGCCTGTGGCGGGCCTGCGGATTCTGATG
>CAYMQT010000001.1:56360-81803 GCA_964392575.1 uncultured Polyangiaceae bacterium | reverse complement strand
ACGATCAGGATGGCGACGGTGCCATGCCTGATGGATCGGGGGGCAGTGACGAAAACGCAAACGAAACCGGTGGTGACACCGGTACGGGCTCGACGATGGGAAGCGGGGGTGCAGTTTCGAGCGGCGGCTCTTCGGATTCAGGAGGAAGTGAATCTGGAGGGAGTAGCGGATCTGGTGGATCTGACGGAATAGGAGGAGCAGGTATTACGTCCTGTCAACCAGCATTCGAGACGGCATGCAAACCCAACATCACCTTCGACAATCAACATTCTGACGGTGACGGCGCGCTGTTTGACGAGTTGTTTCCCGATATCGAAAGCGAGATGAAGGACATCACCTGCACGGTGTGTTCGATACTGTATCGTGATCCGGAGGAGATCCCTCAGAACAAGCGGCACACGACCGTCAACCTGATCATCGACGCGCACGATGGCGTGGCCTACGCCAGCGGCAATTCGATCACCATGTCGGTCAATCATCTGCGCAACTACACCAACCCCACCAGCGCCTATGTCGAATACCGGGGGGTCTTGGTGCACGAGACGACGCACCTGTACCAAAACTATGGCAATGGCGGCACAGGTGAAGGGATGGCTGATTGTGTGCGCATCCGCCTCGGACTCTACCAGCAGGGGCGCTGTAACCCCGGAGGGAGTTGGCGCGATGCGTACACCACTTCAGGCTGCTTTTATTCGTGGCTTACGGGGCCGTCCGTCTACCATGACATCGCACACTCTTCAGCAGATCCGAACTTGCCGTACGCGATCAACGCGGAGCTTGCCGGTACGAGCGGGGAAGGCGCGTACACGGCCGTTTCGAACTTGCTTCAAACGACTTTTGGGCAAAGCGTCGACACTTTGTGGGACCTTTACCAAGACGATCTTTGAGTCAACACGGACAGTCGAAATACCCAGGTGCAACGTTGAAAACGGCCCGGTACGTTTGATCGACTTCCCGGAAGAAATCCCATTGACCAAGAAATTCCGGAAGGCCGTCGCCGTCCACATCCACCGCCACGTTCGCATGGAGTGGCTCGAGGAATCGAGGCCACGGGCTGTCGATATGCTCATCGGGCGGAGCCGAGAGAACCGTCCAGCTGGAGCCTTGTTTGCGAAGCAAGAACCAGACGTCCACGTCGAAAGGTGAGGCGCAGCTATCTTCCTCACCGGAACTCAAGGTCACAGACGCATACACCTGGCCTCGGCCATCGTCGAACACCACAAACAGAGGTGAAGCTCCGGAGTCATCCCAAGGGGAGGTCTTTCCATAGGCCGCCACGAACTCCTTTTGCAGACGCATGTGCAGAGGAGTTTTGCGTAGGACTTCGATCACGGAAGCGCGCTCTTCCGGTTGTGGATCGCGAGTGGGCCAAAGCGCTGGTTTCGGGAGGTCCGTAGCGCGCGCGTACACGGCGCCTGCACACGGACCGGGATCTTCCAAACGGGCCACGAGGAAGCGCCCCGCTGCTTCGGAAAGCTCCCACAGATGAAGAGCGCGCTCGCTGCGTGAGGTCACCGGCTCTCCGTGCGTGCCGTTCCATCCTTGCACGATGCCAAAGTGATTTTGCACCTTCACGAGCACATCAAAATCTTTGATCTTTGATTCACAAACAGGGCCGCTGCTTCCATAGAGCGTGAATTTCTGCCCTACGAGCTTTTGGATCTCGGGCGAAAGCGCTCGCAAGACCACCGAGCGGCGGGCCAAGGAGTCGGCCACGTACTCCGGAGTACCGGAAACTGCGTTTAGATCGACTTCACTCGAAACCAGAATGAGCGCTTCTGGTTCGTGGAGCACGAAAGAAAACTCTTGCGGCGAAGGAAGCTCCGCGCTCTTTTTCTCTTCAGACGTGCGCGAACTCTTCATCTCCTCAGAGGCAATGCGCATGTTTCCTGCTTCTTCGACGAGCACGAGCTGCTTTTGACCTTCATCTCGAAAGGTCGCGCTGTTCCAAACTTGCACGAACTCCACCACCGCTGACGCTGCCGCTGGCACGACGCGGATCTCTTTGGCTTCTACGGAGAACGGGCGCTGAAACATGGCCTCGCGATCATTCATCCATCCTTTTCGGTCGAAGCGTTGCGTCCGCGACTCTACCCGCTTGATGCCCGTAAAACGCTGAGCATAAAGCTTTTCGTAAGCGTCAAAACTGCCCTCGTTTTGCGCGAGGAGCCACTGCTCGACGAGCTTTTGCGCATGCTCCTTCGTGGCTTTGCTCTGCTCGCCGGCCTTCGCAGCGGGCACCCGCTGCTCCGTCTGCTCCCTTTCTTTTGGTGGGGCCTCCTCTGAGCGATCACGCTTGCAGGCCCCCACGAGACACAAACTCAACAGAACAACGAAGACGTTCGATCTTCCCATCGGTTTGAGAATACCATCCATCATTCGCAAAGCAGAGCTGCGTCGATTTCACGCACCGTGAGGTTGCGATAGAGCGCGCCAGCGCCTGTGAGGCCGGTATTTCGAATGAACACTACGCCGCCTCCTTCTACGATCACGTGATCGGCTTCGAAATCGCAGGCATGAGCGGGGGCCCAGCCTCCGCTATCCGTCGAATCGACGAGCAATTCCCAATCTCCGCCGTTTTGTCCTACGGTGAGATCGCGATACACCAAAAGACGCACTCCCCCTTGGCCGTCGTTGTAAACGATGTACTTCATGCCAATCCATTGCCCCGTAGGCAGGGGAGCGTCTGCGGGCCAAATCGGCTTGGTTTCGCGCGCCAGAGCCGTCGGGTGTTCTAGCTCTTTGGCCAGATCGATGCGTCCATCGTGGCGAATGCGCGCGTAGTAAGTGGTCGCGGTGCAATTGTCTGTGCCATGTCCGTTGGGTCCGCTCCGCGCCCCCACGACGAGCCCAGCAAACGCGGTGCCGTCGTCTTCGATACGCTGATAGTAGACAGTGATTTCGACGTTGAGCCACGGATGATTCTCCGCCGTACCCAGATAGATGCGCGGCTGACTGCCACTCATGGAAAGAGTGCCATCTCCGTTGACGGTCACCGTCCCGGTGCCACGCCGATTACCAAGACCTGCCGGATCTGCCGGATCTGCCGTACCGAACGGCACCTCGTGCGCATCACCGGCCCAATACTCCGAAGTCCAAACGAGACCACCCGGGGCTGTTTGGTAAAAGTTCGTTGTTCCAAACACATCGACACAGGTCGCGCCGCTATTTCCACCGCTCGATGATCCGCCCGAAGCGGTTCCGTCCTCGCCCCCGGTGCCAGACGTCGTCCCACCGGAGGAGGTGTGCTCACTGCCACCAGAGCCCGACATCGAGCCACCCGTGTTCATGCCAGAAGCTCCCCCCGAACCTCCCTCACCGTCTTCTTCGGACGCGGGCGTCGAAGAGCAGGCAGAAGCAAAAACGAAGAGCGCACAAGCAGGCACCGTGAAAAGGGAGTGACGAGCGAACATGAAGCGTATCTTACGTGAAAACGGTCCCCCGCAGGTTGAAGGAGAGAATTTGCCCGAGATTTCGGCCGCAAGCGGCTCTTTTTGGCAAGAAAATGAACGGGTGGGGTGAAAATGAAGCCGAGAAGCACGGAGGCAAACTAAAACGTTTTAGTCAGCGCAGGCTCCGGCGCCTTTCTCTCTGCCTATTCCACGCAGATCGGAGTTTCAGATCTGCAATTGCCCCGCCCCAAGCGGAGTCTATAGTTCCGGCTGCCGGCCGCTTGCGGTCGGCAGCTTCAGGGGATGATTGTTTGCTGCTTCCGACCTTACTTTCGGGCGTGATCGCTGTTTTGGTAGCGACGGCATTGACGCCGTTGGTGCGTCTCGTTGCGCTTCGCTTGGGCGCCGTGGACGCGCCCGGAGAGCGTCGCGTTCACACGGCGACGATTCCACGACTGGGAGGGATCGGAATCGCCGCTGCCTACACCGCGGCCACAGGGCTCGTTTTGAGTACGAGCCTGCTCGATGTCCCGTCGAAATCAGAAGAAGCGTTTTTGGGGTACATCGCTGGCGCGCTGATCATCTTTCTCGCTGGCGTGTATGACGACATTCGACAGCTCGGTGCGAAGCGAAAGCTCCTGGCTCAACTCGTGGCGGCGACCGTGGCTTGGTGGGGCGGCGCGCGCATTTACGAAGTCGTCAATCTTCCCGGTTTGGGCAGTCTCGACCTTGGGCCGGTGATTGCTTACCTGGCGACTGTGGCTTGGATCCTTGCCTTCACCAACGCCATCAATCTGATTGACGGTCTGGATGGGCTAGCGGGGGGCGTCGTCTTTTTCGCCGCTCTGACCAATTTGATCGTGGCCATCATGACCGACAACGTTCTTGCTGCAAGCCTCAATGCAGCTCTCGCCGGATCTGTGCTTGGTTTTCTTTTCTACAACTTCAACCCCGCCAAGATCTTCATGGGTGACACCGGGAGCCTTTTCTTGGGGTATGTCCTCAGCGCCGGAGCACTTCTGTCTGGGCGTCAAAAGGAGAGCACTTTGGCGGCTCTCCTCGTGCCTTTGATCGCCTTGGGTTTGCCCCTCACCGACACGATCTTGGCCATGGTGCGGCGCATGTTGGCTCGGCGCAGTATTTTTGCGGCCGACCGCAGTCATCTCCATCATCGACTCCTCGACCTCGGTCTGACGCATAAAAGAGCGGTGCTAGTGCTTTACGGGTGCAGCGTTGCGCTTTCGTGTTTGGCTCTTTTGGTAGCGTTTGGACAAGACTGGCAAGTGGGCGCCGCGCTCTTTTCGTCCGTGCTGCTCCTTGGGGGCACCGTGCGCATCTCGGGGATGTTTGGACGTGGGGTACGCCCGGAGATTTCTGCTCCTGCTCGCGCGCTAGGCCGTGAGCTGCCGGACTTCCTCCTCGCGTTGCGTGAGGGCAGCTCCCCGGCGGATGCGGAAGAGTTGCTCGGGCAGCTTCTCTCCGGTGCTTGCGAAACGGCGGAGGTGCGCATCAAGGACGGTTGGCTGTGGCAATGGGAAGCCACCGCCTCTGGGGCGCGCAAGGACGGCAGTCTGTCACAAGTGACCACGGAGATCCGTCTCCCTGCTGGGGAAGCTCTTGGGACGTTGAGCCTCACCTGTCGGACGACGACGGCCGCGCCTCCGCCAGAACTCCTTCTCATGGCGGAAATCGTCGCCCGCAGCCTGGGTTCGAAAGTGGTCCTCGAGCCCGAGGCGCAGGCGGCGGCTGGTGCTTAGAAGGAGAGCCTTTTTCATCAGTCTGCTCGGTGCGTAAGGTGTCTGTTTGGAACGTATCTCAGGTTATGAGATACGTTCTGCGTGACCCCTATGGTTCAGTCTCAAGAGGTGATTGCCGTCGTCGGCCTTGGCTACGTGGGTCTTCCGCTCGCCGTCGAATTCGGTAAGTTGCAAAAGACCATCGGCTTCGATCTGTCGCAGGCAAAAGTGGATGCCTATGAAAAGGGCATCGACCCTACGGGGGAGATGAGCCCGGAGGAGATCCGCGCTGCAACGCACCTGGTGTGTACGACTGATCCGGCGCGACTGTCGGAGGCGACGTTCATCGTCGTAGCCGTACCGACGCCCATCGACGAGGCGCATCAACCGGATCTGACTCCCCTCATCAAAGGTTCAGAGACGATAGGGCGTCATCTCAAGCGGGGTGCGGTCGTGGTCTACGAGTCCACGGTGTATCCTGGGGTGACGGAAGAAGTGTGCGTTCCCATTTTGGAGAAGGAGTCAGGACTGACCTGGAAGAAGGAATTCTTCGTCGGTTACAGTCCCGAGCGCATCAACCCCGGTGACAAACAGCACACTCTGACGAGTATCGTGAAGGTGGTCGCGGGGGACACGCAGGAGACGCTCCGACGTGTGTCGGCGGTCTATGGAAGCGTGATCGCAGCGGGTGTGTACGAGGCCCCTAGTGTGAAGGTGGCCGAGGCGGCCAAGGTGATCGAAAACACGCAGCGCGACCTGAACATCGCCCTGATGAATGAACTTTCGATCATCTTTCAGAAAATAGGCATCGATACCCTCGATGTTCTGGAGGCGGCGGGAACGAAGTGGAACTTCCTGCCGTTTCGTCCCGGGCTCGTCGGCGGGCACTGCATCGGAGTGGACCCTTATTATTTGACTCACAAGGCGGAAACACTGGGATACAGTTCGCAGGTGATTCTCGCCGGTCGCCGCATCAACGATGACATGCCGCGCTACCTCGCGGCGCAGACGATCAAGAAGATCATCCTCTCAGGCGGCACGGTGCGCGGCTCCAAGGTGGTGGTTTTAGGCCTCACGTTCAAGGAGAACTGCTCGGATCTGCGCAACTCCAAGGTGGCCGATCTCATCAACGAACTGAGGGAATTTGGCTGTGAAGTTCTCGTTCATGATCCCCTTGCGGAGTCGGCGGAAGCCGAGCGTGAGTATGGAGTCGTGCTTTCAGACTGGGAAAGTCTGGGCGAAAATGCCGACGCGCTCGTGCTTTCGGTACCGCATCGATTTTATTTAGAGATGCCTCCTGAAAAACTCTTGTCCGGCCTGCGAAAGGGCGGGGTTCTGGTGGATGTAAAATCGGTCCTCGATCGTAAGATCTGCCCTCAAGAGTGCTTGTTGCTACGGCTTTAGGACGAGGAGGAGGTCAGGTTGTCGGAGTCTGCATCGAACAAAGCATTCATCGAGTCTCATGGAGGTGGTGACGCGGTTTGGCTCGTCACCGGTGTGGCAGGGTTCATCGGCTCTCACCTCTTGCACGCTCTGCTTTTAGCGGATCAGACCGTGCGAGGGATCGACAACTTCTCCACGGGCTCTAGAGCCAATCTCGATGACGTCCAAGGGATGGTTTCCGCTGCTCAGTGGCAGAGGTTTCAGCTTCACTCGGAAGACGTGCAGGATCAAGAGGCCTGTCGGAGAGCCACGAGCGGTGTCAGCTACGTTCTTCATCAGGCGGCCCTGGGTAGCGTTCCTCGCTCGCTCAAGGATCCTGTGGCGACTCACCGCGCGAATGTAGACGGATTTTTGAACATGTTGGTGAGCGCGCGGGATGCGGATGTGAGGCAGTTTGTCTACGCCAGTTCGAGTTCCGTCTACGGGGATCACCCGTCGCTCCCCAAGCAGGAAGACAAGACGGGGCGTCCGCTTTCTCCCTATGCGCTTTCAAAGTGCATCAACGAGCAGTACGCGCAGATCTTTCATCAGAGTTACGGCATGCGGAGTCGGGGCCTCCGGTATTTCAATGTGTTTGGTGCTCGTCAGGATCCGAACGGAGCCTACGCGGCCGTCATTCCGAGATTCGCTCTAGCTCTACTCCGTGGTGAGGAGTCAGAAATCTACGGGGACGGGGAAACGAGTCGCGACTTTTGCTACATCGACAATGTCGTAGAGGCCAATCTGCGCGCGGCTCTTGTCCCAGAAGGCCGGGAGCAGGACGTCTTCAATGTTGCCGTCGGAGAGCAGACGACCTTGCTTCAGCTTTACGATGCGCTGCGGGCCGCCGCTGCTCAGCTCGGAGTAGAAGGCCCTCAAAAACCAAAGCATCTGGAGTTTCGTCCGGGTGACGTTCGACATTCCCTTGCCGACATTTCACACGCTCGGGAGACGCTCGGGTATGAGCCCAAGGTGAAGGTCGGCGAGGGACTCGTGCTTACGATGAAGTGGTATCATCAACGCTTTTTCTAAAATACGAGGGATCGTGATGGGCTGGCCAGCTCGTGTCATCTAGGACTTCAACTCCTCATTTGTACAAGAAAAGCCCTTCAAAGAGACCAATATTTAGTCTAAACTTTGCATTATCTAAATTTTATGTAAAGTTTAGAATTCATGAGACACACGCACATGCTCACCGTGGGAACGACTCGCGCGCTCAAGAAGCTGGGAGCGGATCTGAAGGCTGCTCGGCTCCGCAGGAGACTCCCGGCAGCGCTCGTGGCGAGTCGAGCACGCACCACACGGCCTACGCTTGCTCGCATCGAGGCAGGAGACCCCCACGTTTCCATTGGCATCTACGCGAGCGTTCTGAATAGTCTCGGGCTGCTCGATGGGCTCGTTCTGTTAGCGGACGCTACCGTAGATGTGGTGGGTCGTAATCTGGAGGAGGCTCGCCTTCCTCAGAGGGCGAGAGAAAAGGGTGTCTGACATCACTCTGGAGATAGGGGGGGCACTGGTGGGGAATCTCTACGCAGAGGGAAAGACCATGGCTTTCTCCTATGCACCCGAGTGGGTGACAAACGGATTTGCCCTTGGTCCGGATGCTCCTCTCGGTCCAGGCCGTCAGTATCGAGATGTCTTTGGGTTCAGTCCTCTTGAGCAAACGGTTCGATCGTCGAGGTGGCGAGCGCGTTCCCTTTTCTTCTGCGATGAATTTGCTTGAACTCAGGGATGGAGATGCGAGTAGCTACGCTGACATTGCCGACTTGATCCAACACGTGGGCGAAGCGCCGCAGGATTGTGAAGAGATTTTCAGGAGGATGATCTTCAACATGATGATCAACAATGTGGATGATCATCTGCGCAATCATGGGTTCTTGCGTGGTAAGCATGGCTGGTTGCTCTCGCCAGCGTATGACTTGAACCCCATGTCCAGAGCAGAAAAGGCGCCAAGGTTAGCGACTGCGATCTTCGGTGAGGAAAGCGACGCCGACATCCAA
Organism: uncultured Polyangiaceae bacterium; assembly: GCA_964392575.1. GTDB lineage: Bacteria > Myxococcota_A > Polyangia > Polyangiales > Polyangiaceae > NIC37A-2. The sequence continues at coordinate 73,253 of CAYMQT010000001.1, read as the reverse complement.
ACGGCCATTTTCGCAGCGGAGTTCTTTGGTCTCTCCAAGACCGGTGCCCGAGAGATCTGCGACCAAGTTCACGATGCGGTGGCAGGGTGGCGCCGGGTTGCTGATTCTGCCAGGGCTCCGCGGCGAGAGGTTAGTGACGTGGAAGATGCTTTTTTCGTGTAGAACGGTGGCGTTGTGCTCCCTTATTGGTTTCTTTTCTTTTTAGCCGTAGCGGGCATGGCTCTGTTTGGGCGTGGCGGGAGCCGTGGGGAGAAGATCGCTTGGTGGGCGGTGTGCAGCGTCTTTGCGCTGATGATCGGGCTCCGGCATCAGGTGGGAGGGGATTGGTATCAATACCTCTATCACTTTGACCACATGTCACGATCACGCCTCAATGAGGTGTGGGAGTATTCTGATCCTGGCTATTACTTTCTCAACTGGCTCGTGGCGAAGTGGGGCGGTGATATCTATTGGCTCAATACTATTTGTGGGCTGATGGTCATGGGTGGCCTTGGAATATTCTGTAGGGCTCAGCCCTTACCGTGGCTTGGCTTGGCTGTCGCTGTTCCGTACATGATTACGGTGGTGGCGATGGGGTACACGCGCCAGGCGGTGGCTCTTGGCTTTGCTCTCGTAGGTCTCACTTACTTGGGGAAGCAGAAGAACGTGGGGTTCGTGATCCCGGTGCTGATGGGGGCCACCTTTCACAAATCGGCGGTGTTGCTGCTCCCCATCGCTGCTTTGGCCGCGAGTCGGAGCCGCTTGTGGACGTGGGTGTGGGTGGGAGTTACCACGGCCATCGGCGCGCAGCTTTTGCTCATGGAGGAGTCCGAGCGGCTTTGGGACGTGTATGTGGAACAGCAGATGGAGTCGCAAGGCGGGCAGATCCGCGTAGCGATGAACGCAGTGCCGGCCGCGTTGTTCTTACTTTTGCGTCGCCGGCTCACGAACGAACTGGGGGAGCGGCGGCTGTGGTGGTGGTTTGCGGTCTTCTCGATGGCCTGTGTACCCTTGGTAGGCATCGCGTCGACGGCGGTGGATCGCGTGGCGCTTTATTTCATCCCGCTACAGGTGTTTGTTTTCAGCAGGGTGCACCGGGGTGCGCGTGATCCTGGCGGTCGAAAGCTCGTAGTGGGAGTGACCGTCGTCTACTACGCTGCGGTTTTGTTCGTTTGGCTCAACTACGCGAGCCATGCGCAGTATTGGGTGCCTTATCAGATGCATGGGTTCTGAGAGTCAGGGCTTGGGGAGCCCTGGGAGCATTTGATTGCGCGCCTTGGCATCGGCTTGCTCCCCAAGCTTTGCTGCGCGCTCTCGTTCTGAGCCCGTAGGAGGCGGAGTGGCGCGCTCGATGGCTTTGAGTAGGCGGTGGACTTCTGGGTCGAGCCCGGCCTGAAGAGCAGCGTTTATAGCTTTGAGGTAGTCCCCGGCGGTGTTGGAGAGGGTGGCAGCCTCTTTGAAGTGGACGAGCGCTGTGCGAAAGTCTTTTTTGCTTGCATATTGATTGCCGAGCAAGCGACGGGCGTTGATGCAGTCGTTGTCGCCGGGGCAGGCCAGGGCGAGATAGTGTTGGGCGGGGTCTTCTAAAGGAAGCCCGTGCCGGGCGCTCAGCATCACCGCGTCTCCGAGGCAAGAGGGCTCGGTGCGCGGACAGTGATCCAGAAGGGAGCGCACTGCCTGGGTTGCGTTTCCGGAAAGCGCTGTGCTTTGAGCTTGGAGTCGTAAGATCCGTGATGCGGTGGTGGCGTCGACGTCGGGCGCTACCGCAAGAGCCTCGAACTGCTTGCGCAGTTCATCCATGCACGTTGGACGCCGATTCACGCACCGTTCTGGTTCCTGTTTGGAGCGCCCTAGGAGGTCTTCCACCAGGATGATGCGAGCATGGGGATTTTGGCCGTTGCGACTGATGGCATCGAGCAAGAATCGCTCGCGCAAGTCGGCGTGAGACTCACGTGATAGTGCCTTGGCGATTTCTTCTAGGACCTTGCTGCCGAGGGGTCCTTCTGGAACCATCTTGCGAAGCAATCTTTCCTCGGTCGTCCAGGTGACCGCTTCCTTCGCAATAGAGGGCACCAAGTGCGAACTACGCTCAGCGGTGAGACGCAGGTGAAGCAGCGCTTGCGAGAGCGCACCACGCCTTGCCAAATCCCGAGCAAGGAGAAAGTGAGTGGAGGCACTCCTCATGTCTCGATCGAGGGATCTTCCTATCCAACGGAGAGTCGACGCCTCGCCAGTCGTGGCATGGAATACGGCTCCCAAACGAAAGAGGTACGCATCACCCGGATGCCGCCGGATCGCAGCATTCAAGTCGCGTAAGAACTGATTTCTTGCTCCAGCGTCACGCAAATTCACGCTTGCGAGCGATTCATGGAGGGCTTTTCTATCGTCGCTGGTGGTTTGTCGTCCGAAGGTGGAGACGGCGAAGAGCAAGGCAATCCCGGTGCATCCCACCATGAGCGGAGTCCAGCGAGCGGAGGCGGAGGGTCGGGACGGCTCGGCGGTGCGCGTCATCTTGGCGGCAGGCTCTGCCAGGGCGCCTATGAGCACCACTACCGCGACGAACACTCCGGGCACCGTGATGGCGAGGTCAAACAGGTTGTGAAAAAACCAAAGCGCTACGGCCATCGCGGCGATGACGCGTGTAGGTGTCGAGTTCTGTTTTCGTAGGTGCCATCCGAAATAGGCAAGAGCGCTCAAGAGCAACAACGTCACCGGGATCCCGAGCTCAGCGAACCAGCCCATGAGGAAGTTTTCCGGGTGCGTCCAAAGGGCGCCGTCGTCGCGCGCTTGATAGGGCAAGAAACCGCTTTCGAATGCCCCCGCCCCGACCCCGAACCAGGGGTGATCCTCGATGAGCGGAGCGGCCCAGCGGATCATGTGGATTTTGTCGACGTTCTTGTCGCCTAAGCCGCTCAGGGCTGAGGCTGGCATCACCAGGAGGGCCGCCGCACCAGCAAAGAGAATCGTTGTTACGACGAGTCCGAAGTCGATACTTCGCTCGTTTCGATCTCGCTTGTGGCGGCGCAGAGCGTAGAGGAGGCCCGCTCCCGCGAGCCCCAAGGCCAGCGTGCCCACTGCTCCCCGAGACCCGCTCGTGAGAGAGAGGGTGAGCATGAGCAAGATCCCGAGTGAGAGCCCGAGTCGCTGTTCTACGCTTTTGGCGCGCAGGACTAGCGCTAGTCCGCAGAAGATACCGAGATTGAGATAGCCGGCCAGATTGTTCGCGTTGATCAAGGGGGAAAGGGCCCACTGGGCACCTAGGAACGACCTTTCATAGAATCCGTAGACTTGTTCGGCACCCAAGATTCCATGGGCAAGGGTCACCAAAGCCACACAGAGGGCGGAGAAATAGACGATGGCGAGCGCAGGCGTCGTCCCATGCCGCCGCGTCACGCGAGACGTGACGAGCAGCACGGCGGCGTAAAAGGCCCAGGTGAGCGCTTCGCGCAGGCTGGCTCCCGGATCGATGGAAAGTGGTGCCCGGCTTGGTGCGTGTCCGTCTACTAGGCGCAGTGATTCACGCCATACTTCGGCGTTGTGCGGGGCTGCTCCTTCTACCCACGATAGCGGCAAGGGGATGCTCTGCAGGACACAATAGAGAGCGACCATCAAACACAAGCCGCCGGGGAAGGTCGTCACTGATCCGGACCTTCCGAGAGTGAACACACTCAAGAAGCTGAGACTTGCAAAAGCGAGGAGAGCACCTAGCTTGACGGCACCGAGGGCAAGCGCGGGCCCCACGATCAAGAGCGCGAGCAGTGCGAGGAAGAAAGCAGGCTGAACCGAGGTCCAATCCCGCCTTACGTCACGAACATGCTCAAAGAAATTGCGTTGCGTCTGCCTACTGCGGCGTCGTCTTCTGGTCGGAGGAGGCGCCATAAGTGTGGTACCGATAATAATAGTACCCTGAACCGGCCCGTTTCTTCACACCGTTCAAAACGGCACCAGCTATGTTCGCTTTGACGTCGGCGAGGGCGCGCAGGGCCTGGCGTGCGTGCTGTCGGCGCGTCTCGCCACTGCGGACGACGAGGAGTGTCGCGTCGACGCGTGTGGAAAGGATGGCGGCATCCGTCACCGGGACGAGGGGGGGGCTGTCGATGATGATACGATCAAACAGGCCTGAAGCTCGATCCAAGAGCTGCTGAAATCGGTCACTGTGCAGGAGCTCGGAGGGATTGGGCGGGAGTGGGCCTGTGGGGAGAAACATCATGCCTTCGACCTCAGTGGGGACGATGGCGTCGGTGAGCGTGTCAGGATCGAAGACTGCCGTGGTGACGCCACGAGTGCTTTGTTGCGAACCCATCACCGAAGAAAGGCGAGGTTTGCGCAAGTCAGCATCGATGAGCAGCACGCGCTGACCTGAGTGCGCCAAGGTAGCAGCCAACGACGCCGCGACCGTGGTTTTTCCGTCGGTCGGTCCGGCGCTGGTGATGAGCACGCGCTGGTAGGGCTTGTCGGGCGACATGAAGAGCAAGTTGGTGCGGAGCGCACGCACGGCTTCTGCTGCGGCGCTGCTTGGATTGCGGTGGACGTATAGCTCTGCTGCGTCGCCTGAAACTTGAGCGCGCCGACTGCGACGTGCCTTCTTACCGCCCAAGGGCGGTAGGCTCATGAGCGCATCGGGTTCGATCTCGGGGATGGCGCCGAGGCAAGTCGTGCCGAGAGATTCTTCCAAATCTTCAGGGGTTTCTAGGCGCTGACGCAATCGTTCACGGAGCAGGACGAAGCCCAAGCCCAACAGCAGCCCGAGCCCGACGCCCGCACCCATGATCAGCGCGACGCGCGGCTTCACGGGAGATGTGGGGAGGAGCGCTGGGTCAATCACGCTCACGTTGTTGAAGCGCATCTGACTGCCGAGCTCGCTCTCCTTCGCGCGCTCCAGCACGATGCTGTGCATGCGCTCGGTGTTTTCTCTCGTGCGGGCGAGGCGCTTGTATTCGATCTCTAGGAGGTTGAGGTCAAAGGCGCGTTGCTCGGCTTGGGCGTACAAGCCAGAGATGCCGGCAATTTCTTTTTCGATAGCGAGCAAATCACGCTGAAAGGCTTCTTTGACGTTGCGGATCTCACTGAGCAGGGCAGCGCGATTGCCCGCCATGGTGGCCTGGGCGCGCTTCACGTCTGGGTGCTCTCCGCCTTTACCGCCGCTCTGTAGCCTATCGAGCTCGGTACGAGCCGTAACGTACGCCTCACGGAGGCTTTGCAGGGTGCTGCTCGCGAGCAATTCAGTCGATGGTAGGGTCGTGGGGTCCTCGGCATCGATGCGATTCAGCTGCCCGACGCGTGAGGCGAGACCTTCTCGCTTGGTGCGTGCCTCTGTCAGCGCCTGGTGCAGTTGCTCCATCTCGCTGCGAAGCATGTTGGATTGGTCGTCGAGAGACGCAGAAAGCAGGCGTTTTTCCTTCTTGTATTCATGCAGAGCCATCTCGCTCGATTCCAGCTCGCTCTTCAGCTTGGTGAGCTGATCATTGAGCCAGTCAGCGGCGCTGCCGATGTTGGTGAGCGAGATGTCGAGGTTTTGTTCGATGTAGGCATCGACCAAGGTGTTGACGACGCGCCGCGCTCTTTCAGGGTCAGCATCTTCAAGAGAGACGGCGACGAGCCTGCTCTTTTCGACCGGTTCGACCGTGACGCGACTGCCCAAGATTTGCGCGGCATCGGTGACGGACACTTCGCGAAAAGTACCCACTGGGTTTTTTCCCGGAGGGCTCATCTGCAGGAAGCCCGCGTCCTTATGGAGGTTCAAGAGGCGGACGACCCGCTCCGTCACCTTGCGGCTGGCGATGATCTTGTACTGGGTTTCGTAGTACTCTTTGTTGGTCCAGTAGTAGTCGGTGGAATCACCCGGGGTCTGCACATCACGCCCCAGCGGACGAATCGCATGCGGATCGATCTTGAGGGTGACGGTGGCGCGGAAAATCTTTGTTTGGCTGGAGACCCAGAGGCCCGTGGCCAGCGTAATGACCGCCGTCACGAGCAGCACGAGATGCCATTGACGAACGGCCGCGTGCAGCACGGCTGCGAGGTCGATTCCGCCTGAATCGACGTCAGACTGTTCGCGAGACTCCTCCCTGGACATTACCCAGCGGTTTTCCCCCATCTGGGGGCGGAGAGCCAGGAGAAATGGGCGAGTTTCCGTAAGAGGAAGTCCGAAAAAGCTGTGGTGCGCTCTGATGCGTCGGTTGTCGTTTTCAAGATACCCTCGTATGTCCCGTGTTCCCCTCCCTTTTTGGAGGCTTCGAGCCTCGCCTATCGACCAGGAGCTTCGTAGACTTGAGAGAGCAATGAGTTCTCGGCGATGACTAGCGCTAGGCCTTTGAAAGACTCCGCTCGACTTCTGCGCGCACCTCATCCCAGGAAAAGGTATCGCCTGGTGCCGATCGGTGCTCAGTGTCCATGGGTCAATCCTAGCTCCAACGGACGATATTTCAATCTGCTCAGGTGGTTCCCAAAGCGCGGTGGGCTGCCCGGTAGCGCGTGCACGGCAAGCTGCTTGACACGTCGGTCTTGAACTCACGAGAAAACTTACGGCGCGCTCGCCGCGACTTCTTTGCTTGTGAGATTGAACACTCCTTGCGTATTGTCGCGCTTTCTTGGGTGTCCGGAAATCGGGGGGAGGTTCAATGAGCATCGTTGCATCAAAGCAACTGCTCTCGTATGGTTCCTCTCTGATGTCGCGTTCAGGGACATACCTTCTGAAAGGGCTAGCACGAACCTTACTTGCTAGGCTTGGATACGAGGTTTCCAGACTTTCGACGAGAACGCCATCCGATAGCCCATCCGCTTTTCATGTAGCACTCATGGCGCTCATGTCCGTCCGTCGGCGCCTGCGCGTTGTTCAAGTTGGTGCAAACGATGGCTATTTTAATGATCCCCTCTACCCCGCCCTCTCTAAATATCCAGACCGCACTGATATCCTGCTGATAGAACCGCAGAAAGATCTTATTCCCTACCTTATCGAGACGTACCGGTTTCACCCTAGCGCCATTATTCACAATGGTGCCATCGGGGCTCAAGGAGAACTCACCCTTTACCGCGTGAAGAAAGAATATTGGAGTTCACTACAGGTACCGTATGCAACGGGCTGGCCCGAATATCGGGCACCTACCGGTGTCACCTCATCGAACCGGCAGCATGTGGAGACTTGGCTAAGCGGCATCGGTACGCCCAGCAACGCTATTCCAAGCATGATTGGCAAGGAACAAGCACAATGTGCTCCTTTGCTGCAAGTACTTGAGGCTTATGGGTGGACAGGAGAAATAGACGTTCTTCAGATCGACGCTGAAGGGTTCGATGACGTGGTCATCTATCAATCTTCCATCGATGTAATTCGTCCTAGCGTCATCAATTTTGAGTGGCCGCCAATGGGAAAGGAAAAATTTCACGCACTGAAAATTTATCTTCAAGACAGTGGCTATTCGCTTTCCCTTCATGGAAACGATGGGCTAGCGATTCGGGTGCAAGCGTAGAGAGCAATCCTTGCCACCGGCACTTCGAGCCTTTCCACGTCAGGAATACACAGCCATCAAAGCCGCCCACCTGGCACGAGATGGCTTGAGACCCCGCTCAGGTGGCAGCCGCCGATCAAGACGGTGGCGCGCGAGGTGTTACCGACGACAAGGCAGAGGCATAATTCTCGACTGCTTGTGACACAGAGTAATAACGTAAACCAACCGTATGGCACTTCTGTCTAAGAGAACTGCGCTGCGGTCGAACTACATCACAAACCCAGTTTACCATCGCATCCAAGCTTCCGCATTCAGCGGAATGGAATACTCCTTCGTGCTGTAGGACCTCACTGTTCCCAACGCCCGGGGTGCCGACGATTGGTAACCCGGACAAAAGATACTCACCTAGCTTGATAGGCAGTACCGCTTGAGTGGAGAAAAGCGGTAGCCTCAGAGCAATACCCACATCGCACTGAGATAGCGTGGTAGGTACTTGCTCTGGGCTTAAGGCCCGGGTGACGATCCATTCGGCATCTGACAATCCTTTTAGAGTGAGCTCGTTGGAAAGTTCCACATGCGAACGGGTGAAGATATTGAAGCGGAATCCTTCAATTTTTTCACGCAGGGTCTGCGCAACTACCAGCATGTCTGCCAAACGATACTGAGTACCGAGTGAACCGCAGTAGCACAGGTCAAACGTTTGCTTTTCACCGCGAGAATGCTCGTTGAACGCAGTGGTAAAAGGTTCAGGATCAATTCCATTGGATACGAGATGATAGCGGTTTGGCTGCATCCCTGCACCCGCGCGCGCCTGAAGTATTGTTCGCGCAGCCTCGGTGCGCGTCACCACAACATCAGCGCATCGAAGCATCTCTGCCTCTATGTCGCGTAAGAATCGATACCTCATCCCATGTGATGAGAGGCCGTCAAAATCAACGCGTTCATCAACTGCCAACCCATCTGCATCGAAAACGATTGAATATTTCGTTCGTTCCGTCCGTGAAATCCGCAAAACTGCTAAGGCGGGCATCAGGCTGCGCGGCATGAGGGTATCTATGTGCCAGTCGTGAGCAGCCTTTCTGATATGGCGTGCACCAAGCAAGGCGGTAAGTAGTGAGCCTGCAGCGCGTGGGTGCCGGGCGATTGTCACACGACGGTAAGGTATTCCTGCCGAACGGCAACGCGCCTCACGATCAATCTGGCGTGCTCCATTTCCCCAAGTGAACTGTAGTACATGGAACTGATACCCATGTGCACGCAGGCGCTGGAATATCGGAAGAAATAGCCCTTCAAGGTAACTTGTATCCGGGCTGTCCCAAGTGATGAATAGAATTCTCTTATAATTTTTCGAAGTCACGACGCAAGGCCCTTGTACAGTGCATCGATCTCGTTGCAGTAACGATCCGCCGAGAACTCGAGTTCCGCATGACTTTTTCCCAAGGCGCCAAGTGAAACTCGTTGTTCCTCATTTGCAAGAAGCTCGCTGATGACTTGGGCAATCACGTGGGGCGACCTAACGGGCACCAGGCGCCCTGCGCTCCCGCCACCCAGCACGAAAGGCATGCCCCCGACTTCCGTCGCAACGACAGGAATGCCGGCAAGCATGGCCTCCACAAGAACCAGACCGAAAGCCTCATGTTCGGAGACCAACGCAAATACATCCATCAGCGGATAGAACCGACGAGCTTCGCCTTGATAGCCAGTGAAGATGATTGCCTCGGCAACGCCAAGCTCGACGGCAAGTGCCCGCAGCATCTCCAGATCCGGCCCGTCTCCCACGATCAACAACTTGACCTTTGGAAACCTGGACCGAAGCGCGACGAGCGCCCGAATCAGGTCACTAAATCGTTTGTGGTTATTATCCACTCGTCCCACGGATCCGATGATGCGGTCATCTGCATTTATGCCGTGCGCCGCCCTAAGTGCGGCGATCTCGCATTCCTTCACGCTAGGCGGTGGCAGGACCGCATTGTTGATAATCTTGATCTTGCGTTGCGGAATCTTCGCGGCGTCTCGCAAATAGCAGGCTACTTTCGGTGAAACTCCAATCACCACGTCACTGCGCACACATATGCCCCTCATAAGGAAATTACCCCGCCAACTGCGATTGACGGGATCCGACGTTTCCTCAGAGATTACTGGCACACCGGGCATACGCAATCCGATCCCATTGGCAAGCGCTACGCCCTCGATCACGGCACCGTGAACAATATCGGGACGAAACTCTCGGGCAATCCTCGCAGCAGCCGCATGCCACCAAGGACTGAGGATATGAGAAGTCACTCCGATTTCTCTGAGAACCCATCCTTCGGCACGGAGGAGATCAGGCAGCACACCCACCGATTCTTGGCAGATAAGCATGTGCTCGTAGTCATCTCGGGGCAGTTTACGTGCGAGCATGAGCCGCCTCTGTTCGACCCCACCTGAATACACACGACACAACGTGTGCAAAACACGAATTCTTCTATTCATTATCTTAGGATAATCTTCTTTATTCTTACGGACTGTAAGTACAGATTTGCAACGAAGAAAAAGATCCTATCTTTCGCCTTGATCTTCGGTACCGACTCAGAAGCGAGCACCGCCTGTACGAAACTCTGCAAAGGCGACTCGCGACTACTTGCAGCTTGAGCGCAACGCATTCCAATCTGAGATCGCTCTGATTCCGACAATCCATGGAAACGCCGAACGCAGTCTATGAGTTCCATTTGTGGATGATCGGGAACCAGATCCCCAACGCTGTCAGATGGCGTTTCATACAAGAATCCGTAGCAACGACTGTCACCATTTTCCAAGGCAACAATAGAAGGGGTCATTGTTTTTGCCGCCTCAAGAACGGATGTTCCCATTCCTATGAATAGATCATAGCGAGAAACGGTTAGATCGAAGTCATCGTGCGCCAGTGAACCACACAGTCGGACCGAATTACCTACATCACACTCTTGGATCAAGTTCCGAATGGATGCTTCATCCGGCCCGTATCCCCATATATCCCAACTAATGTTCAAGCCGTGATCCATGAGTTCACGCACTATCACTGGAGCGTGCGTGTTGTAGCTTTTAAACGGAACAAGACGCCCGACTGAAACAATCCTGAGCTCTTCTGCCGCCCTTGAAGAATGAAGATGATTCGCCTCCCGGCCGGTGATCTTAATGATTGGATATTCTTCTAGGTTAGATTCCCAGTGGCATTCATGCGCCATGCGCGCTGCATCATTCATGAAGTAGGTGGATCTCTTCGGCAGCATCTTGAAAGCCCTTTCCAAAAGGTACTTTACAAGGAATCTCCTACTGAAGAAGAAGGCCCTTGAATGACTAACCCACTGGAAGATACGCACATCAGCGGAATCATGACCTTCGCGAATTCTGCTTCCGATCATCAGTGCTGCCATCGCAGCGGTTGGATGAAGAGTTACAAGTATAGTTTTTGGTGAATTGGGGTTGAAAAGCTTGTATGCATTCTTAATGAGGTGTGGGTAGCCGTGATGGATGAAAAGATCGAACTCTCCAGCTGAATGATCCATGATTGCGTTTGCATTGCATGTAATCGTTACCTTGCAGCCAATGGCTGATAGCTCTTTGGCTAGCTTGGTCTCTAACACTTCAATCCCACCAAGGTAGAAGCCGTCTTGAACAAATACGATATGCGGCGTATCCGATGGCCCCTGCGTGTTATTTAGCAGTTTACTCACGCCTTAATCCTCATCAGCACTAGTCTGACCATGCTTGTTCCCCTTGGCGCGAGTGGCACAAACGCCATTGAGTTTCCGGGTGCATCAACATGCTAGGATCCGATTTTTCTCTATTAGGCAGTTGTAAGAAAACAGCGCAAAAGTGACGAGCGGCCGATCTTCCTTCTTTGTTTCAATCAAGTCACTCATGATCTAAATCCAATCCTTTGCATTGCTTTTTGGCTCATTGATGCCAGCTTTCCAAGCTTGCCACCCAGATTGGCCATGTCACCCAACCGGGCAGCACCATGGAGGCCCGCCATCACGGCCAACGGTACTCCAATGACTGCTGCAATGGTGTCCGACAACTGAGCGAGACCCGCGATACCAACCGCTACTACTAGGGCAACTAGTATCAACCTCTGTACCGGCCTATTCCATCCAAATCCTGTCCGCCTTACCGCCAACCAATACACCATCGGCAGGTAGGTTGCATATAAGCTCAGAAACGCCACCCCCGTTGCCGTGATGCCTAATAGTGGCAATCCCACCCAAGCGAACAACACGAAACTGCCCATACCGATCCATTCGGTCAGCATGAAGGCTCGGCCCGCGCCGGCAGCCAACAGGATGAACCCCAACGGCCAGCTGACGATCTTTAGGAAATCGCCCAGCACCTGCCAGCGCAGCACCTCCGCTGCCCCAGCAAACTCGGCCGAATACAACAGCCGGATCACCCATGGTGCCAGCGCCAGCATGAGTAGCAGTATCGGCGTGGCCAGCAGCAGGGCTACTTCGGTCTGTTCGTTAACCAAGCGATTGACTGCAGCATGGTCTTTGATGACAGCAGTCAGGCGCGGGTAGTAGTCCGTACCCATCGCCGTCAGCACAAAGCCTATGTAGGTCATTGAAATGGCCCACGATGCCTGGAACAGACCCAACGCCTCTACGCCCAGACCCTGCTTGACCAGCGAACGCACCACCAGTTGCCCTACCGTGCCCGCCAGGCCCGCCACCATGAAGGCTGCACCCAACCGGGCCAGCGTGCGCCATTGCGCCGACAACTCGGACAGCGGCGTGGGTGGTCCCTGCACTTTGGGTAGCCGCGCCACATAGAAGTGCCCCAGCAGGAAGCTGGCTAGCGGTCCGGCGATGACGAAAGCAATCAGGCCCGCACGGCCCAACCACCACAGCGCCAGGACACCGATCAACGTGGACAGCAACGCGGTACCGATACTGACGCGCGCTATATCGCCAATCCGCCGCAAACCATTGAGCAGCGCGTTCTGCGAGGCCGCCGCCACTGTCAAGGCTAGCGCGAGCGCCAACCAGCCCACCTCGTCTGTCAGTGCGGCATCGCCCAGTAGGTGCAGCGCCACCGCATCCCGTAGCAGCCACAACGCCACCGCGCCCAGTACCGCCAGCACCAGCGTGCCCCAGAACAACGCTCGCCGTGCCGCTGCGATACGTTGCGAGTCATCCTGCCCGGTGACTTCCGCAATCTGGCGCGTGCCCACATTGCCAAACCCCAGACCTGCGACGTTGGCGGCCACCGCCACCACGTTGGTGTAAAGCCCGATCAACCCCACACCTGCCGGTCCCAGCAACATCGCCGCCACTTTTGTGCGCAGCAGGCCAACGAGGATGTTGATGACCGACGCCCCACCGATGATCGACGACGAGCGCAGGATTTGGCGGTAGGAGTTACCTTCGTTCACGTCGCCTGTGCTGCTGACTGGACCGCTGCGATCACGGCACTGACCTGTTCTGGCACCAGATGCGGTCCCATCGGTAGGCTCAGCATTTCGTCGGCCAAATGCGAGGCTAGCGGGAAGGCGTCGGGTGCGAAGCCGAGAGCTGCATATGCCTGCTGACGGTGTGGCGGAATCGGGTAGTGGATCAACGTTCCGACGCCTGCCCCGGTCAAGCGTTGCTGGAGTAGGTCACGTTGGGCATGCCGCACGACAAACAGGTGCCAGACCGGCTCCGCCCATTCTGGGACGTGCGGCAGGATCAAGCTGCTGTCGCGTAGGCCGTCAAGATATTGGCTCGCGACGTCGGCACGACGCGCGTTCCATGCATCGAGGTGGCGCAGCTTGACCCGTAGTATCGCAGCCTGAATCGGGTCGAGGCGGCTATTCCAGCCTTGTACCTCGTTGACATACTTCTCGCGCGAGCCGTAGTTGCGCAGTACGCGAATGCGATCTGCCAGTTCCGGATCATTCGTGGTGACGGCCCCGCCATCACCGAGAGCTCCTAGATTCTTCCCGGGGTAGAAGCTCCAGGCAACGGCGTCTCCGTGTGCGCCGATTCGCTTTCCTCTGTAGTATGCGCCATGTGCCTGGGCTGCATCCTCTAGCACACGCAGTCCATGCTTCTTCGCGATCTCAAGGATGGGATCTAAATCAGCTGGTTGACCATAAAGGTGCACCGGCAGGATGACCTTAGTCCGCTCCGTAATAGCGGTTTCGATCAAAGTGGGATCGATGTTGTAAGTAGTCTCTACGGGTTCCACTGGAACTGGGGTCGCGCCACAGTGGCTCACCGCCAGCCACGTAGCGATATATGTGTTGGAGGGCACGATAACCTCGTCGCCCTGGCCAACACCCATGGCGCGCAGCGCCAAATGCAAGGCGTCTAGACCGTTTGCCACCCCCACGCACTGAGAGGCATCGCAGTAAAAGGCGTACTCTCGCTCGAACTCATCCACTTCGGGACCCAGGATGTACCAGCCTGATGAGACGACCCTTTCTATGGCGGATGAGATTTCCTCGTGCAACTCCAGATGTGGAGTTTTGAGATCGAGGAAGGGAATCATGACTTGTCTTTCACCAAGGCAACGAACTCGTCGTAGTCGCGGATGTAATCTGTTGCATCATAGTAGTGGGAGGCGAAGACGAGAAGGACGGCGTCTGACGAATATTTGTACTGGACCCCCCAAACCATCGGAGGAAGGTGCAAGCCTAGGTCCGGACGATCTAGGACGTACTCTCGTCGAGTCCGTCCGTCGTCGGCAACGACATTCACGCTACCGGTCACGCAAATCAAGAACTGGTGACACTCTCGGTGAGCGTGCTCGCCCCTCGTCTCCACGCTCGGCACGTCGAAGACGAGGAAGTAACGCTTCACTGGAAAGGGGATCGAGCGCTCGAACTCACCCACGGAGAGGCTACCTCGGATATCGGCTATTCTCGGAAGCTGGAGGAGTTTCTCATCGTGAGCTTGCCTACCGTGCCCGGCTTCTTCGGTGACGTCGAGCCCCTTTTCGTTGCTGACTTCGCGGGCGTCCACATAGCCGACGATTCGAGCCGGGTTCCCGACGACGATAGCGTTTGGCGGCACAGAGCGGGTCACGACCGCGCCAGCGCCCACCATAGCGTTCTTCCCGATCTTGATGCCCGGTAGAATCGTCGCGCCGCCGCCGATGGAGGCGCCGTCTTCGAGCTGAGTCTTCAAGTACTCCGGAGGGAACTGCTTGCTCCTCGGCTTCTTGTCGTTCGTGAACGTGACGTTGGGTCCGATGAACACGTCGTCACCGACGCGCAGCCCATCCCACAGCTGGACGCCATTTTTGATGGTAGCGCGGTTGCCGATGGAGACATCATTTTCTATGAAGCAATGGGAGCAAATGTTGCAGTCTCTGCCTATCCGGGCACCAGGTAACACGACAACAAATTGCCAGATCCGCGTGCCCTCTCCAATATGGGTCGTTTGCACGTCAGCTTGTGGATGAATCATCGTCGTCATTTTGTCGTCGTTGTTTGAGAGCTAGAGCGGCCGATTCTAGAGTTTCCCAAATTGTAGAGCATTTCAAGCAATGTAAAATCAGGAACAGGTAAAGGGGGGCAGAACGTGCCGTGCCGAGAACGCAGGTCGCTTTCTTGCCTCAATTCAGCAAGCAATGATTGCAGTGCTTCGGTATAGATTGTCTAGAAATCGTCTACTGCGTGGCTTCATGCTGTGCGTCCTTCAAGATGTGGAGCAAGCGCGTGGATTGAAATTGAAGTGAGTATCTCTCTTCAATTTGTTGCCGACCTTTGACGCCGAGTTGCGCGCGAAGCGCTATGTCTTTCCAGAGTGTGTCGAAAGCTGTGCTCCACTCTTTCGGCTCCTGAGCCAAAAAGCCGCTTCGGCCTTGCTTTACCAAAACTTTGTTCTCACCTACCGGCGACGCCACCACCGGCAATCCACAAGCCATGTACTGAATCAGCTTGAAAGCGCACTTTCCGCGTGCCCACTTTTCGTCGGGAAGCGGCATGACCCCGACATCACATTGAAGGAGCAGCTCTACCTCAGTTGCTTCGGACCACGGATGGGTTTCTACTCGGACGCCTTCGATTTCATCAATGGATGCGCCAATCACCAAGAGACGGGTAGGAAGTCTTCTTCCAAGCTGGGTGAGAGCTTCGCGGATCAGGTTCAGATAGGGCGCAGTCGACGGCGACCCAATCCACCCCACGGTAAACGGACCATCACCGCGGTTTTCCCAATCTTTGACGCGATAGCGCTCGAGGTCGACCACCGTGGGGACAAGGTGAACGTTGCTGCTGTACCGTTGCGCGTAGTCCGCAAGGTATTGGCTGCCAGCGATGACAGCGCGCGCCCCAGTCATCACCTTTCCGATTTTATCTGAGAGCAGCGAGCGAACGAACCAACTTGAGTGGTCGTCGTACATGTGAAAAATCGCGTCGTCGTAGTCGACGACGTAGGGTACTTTGGAGCTTGCCAAGATCGATTCGACCCCAGCAGGTAAGTAAGGGAAAATCTCATACTGCAAGAGCACTAGATCCCAATTCTTCAAGGTCAGGAGTTGCTTGATCCGCTCCATGAACCCGCGCACCACTGGCAAAATGGGGGGCCGTCCAGATGCAAACTTTGCTCGAAGGTAGGCGTTGTTGAAAAGCGGAGAGAGCGTCAAGTGAATGCCCCGTTCAGACAAGTACGGAGCGTAGGCCGCGAAACGAAGGCGCGCGCTCGCGGCCAGCGTGTCATACTTGGTAAGGACAAGAACGTTCATTCCCTTGGAGTGTAGTCGGGAATCGGCGCCGGAGAACAAAATCAGAAAATCCGCACTCAGGTTGATTTTGATGCAACGGAGAGAGCGTACATCTGAAAGAGCACGCCCAAATTTTCAATCCTCTTGAGGTCCCATTGACATCAACCTGGGACAGGTTGACATGATGTTCATCTCTATGTCGGCTATTAGCAATGCTGTTGTCGTGACGAGCGCTTTATTCGCGTTGTCTTGCGCTTCGAAGCCTCAAGGTCGGGCCAGCTCAAATCCAGCTACTGCTGCTGCAGACCTCCCGGTGCCTCATTGGCTCATCACTGGAGAGGAATCGGTTCGGCTTACTGTGTCGCGATCGGACGCGGGGGACTTAAGTTTCGAAGAGGCTGACGAAAGCAGCGCAAACGTCGTTTTTCGTCTCGTGGAAAGAACCCCCGCAAAGACTATTTTAGCAATTGAGAGCCGGGCCGAGTTCCCTCTCAAATTCGATCTATTCATATCACCGGACAGGGAGCGTTACTTCTACACTTCGTCGTGCCCCACGGGTGTGAATCTAGACGATGGATTTTCGAACTACGAGATATGGCCTCAGGCAATTGCAGCAATTGCTGTCGGAAATGTGCGCCAACCTGGAGAGGCTCGCGGGTGTCAATGAAGAGTTTCGTAAATCCACACCTAGATCGAAACCGACGGCCTTTGGCGGGAGTGCCTCCCAAGGAAAGATGTGGAAGGCACACCAGACTCACGCAAAGAGCATCGGGCGGGTTTGAAACCCGCCCCTACAGTAATT
>CAYMQT010000001.1:46826-56350 GCA_964392575.1 uncultured Polyangiaceae bacterium | reverse complement strand
TTCGATTGTATGGATTTCTAGGATCCTACGAAAAAATCTCGTCGAGGGTGTCCGCCGTCAGGATGCGTTCCGCCCAGAGAGTCAGTTCATCTTCCCCAGCATCGTCGAGGCGCTGCCGAGTCTCCTCGGGCAGCGGGCCGAATTTTCGCTTGAGCAGTTTTTCTAGGAGGAGGCGTTCGCCCTCGGCTTTGCCTTCTGCCACCCCCTGCTCATGGCCTTCATCCCAGGCGCTGGTCAGAGTGAGCCGGTGCGCGATCTCCCGCCGCTCGCGCTCTAGAGCGATCTCTCGCAATTGAGGATCGGTCGATACCGTGCTGAGCTTTTCTTCTGCCTTTTCGAGCATGGGATCTTCCTCGATGAGTTGTTGGAGTTCCTGAGAGTCCTTCGATGCCAGGTAGCGGCACCAACGGACGAAGGCTCGATCCGAAGGGGCGGTCGTCTTGGCCAACGCCTGCGTGAGCTTGGGTAATTCGATTGTATGGATTTCTAGCAGGGGCGAGAAGATGGTGCCCGTCTGTTCCCCGCGGATGTGAAAAACCTCGTGAAATTGGCGGAAGAGGAATTCTCGATAGTCCAGAAAGATCACGCTGACAGTCCGCGATAGCCGGGAATGATCTTCACCCTGGGACAGCTGGGATGAAAACAGCCGAGCCCAGTAGAAGAGCCCCCGAGGCTGGAATTTGCCCTGCCGGGAAGCCTGCATCTCGACGTCGAGCTGGGTGCCATCGTCAAGAGTGACGGCGATGTCGAGGAAGCCCCCTTTCTCATCCTCGAATGATTTGGGTAGCTCTGGGTTTTTGACGATGGCCCTGCGGATGGGGACCGGGGGCTTCAAAACCGCCGTCAAGAGACTGATGAGCACATCTTCACTGGAGGTGAGGATGGCCTTGAAGACGAAATCGTTGGTGGGACTGAGGCGAAGGGACGGATCGAGTATTTGGGTCATATGCCCTATAGCTCGGCCGCTCTAGCTTTCTGTTGCGGAAAAAATCGATGGAATCAGCGTGCGTTGGCTTCGTGCAAACTCAGGCGCTTCCTCGGCGCCCTCCGGGAAAGGCTTGTTGCCCATCGAGAGCGACCACGGAGAACCGGAGGAGGTGCAGACTTGCCGCCTGGTCATTACCGGGGTAATACATAACTATGTCGGTTGCGAAGTCTCGAATCACAGCGCAAGGGCAGATCTCCGTGCCGGTCGAAGTTCGGCGGAGGCTTGGCCTTGGTCCAGGTTCAGTCATCGAATGGCAGCAGGTCGGTGAGCAGATGATGGTGCGCCGTGCTGGCACGTTTAGCTCTGAGGAGGTTCATCAAGTGCTGTTTCCCAAGGCTCCGGCCAAGCGCACACTTCAAGAGCTGAAGCAGGCTCGTGCCGAGTATGTTCGGAAGAAACATGCGCGCGATTGACACCAACGTCTTGGTGCGTTTGATCACTAGGGACGACGCCCGGCAGGCTACGCGGGCTGACGAATTCGTTGCGGGTGGAGTCTGGGTCTCGCACCTGGTCCTCGTGGAAACGATCTGGGTACTTTCTTCGGTCTACGATCTGAATGCGATCAAGATCGCCACCGCAGTCGAGATGCTTCTTAGCCACCAAACTCTCTCGCTCCAAGATCCAGACGTCATTCGCAAGGCGCTCGAACACTTCCGAAGGAAACCATCTTTGGGATTCTCCGACTGCCTGATTCTCGAGCTAGCCCGAGCAGCTGGTCATCTTCCTCTAGGGACTTTCGACAGGGAACTTGGCAAGCTGACTGGGGCAGAGCGACTTTGATTCGATGGCGGTTCGATCACAATGATGCCGTGCACGTGATTCGGCATCACGATGAACGCATCCAACGTCACGTTTGGGTAATGGTGCGGCAACCTGTTCCAGGTTTCGTATACAATGCGACCGATATCATTCATCCTCATTTCCCCGTCCACGACGTCGCCAAACCAACACGCCCTGCCCACCGTGCAAACGGTCACGAAATAGGCTCCCGGTATGCTGTAGTCGTAACCCAGCAGCCGGATGGACCGCCGTTGGCGAACGTTGGGGACGAGAATGTGGGGCATGCACCGTGATTCGGCCGCTCCAGCTTTCTGTTGCGCTCGTGCGCGAAAAGGAGCTTGAAAACGACGTCCAGCGTGGGGTCGAGGAGGATGGTCATGCGCTTTTCTTCGGACGGAGCCGGAGCGCGTTGTGTGGCGATTCGAAGCTGCCTTTTGCGGAGCCTTGTCGTGGTGATTGACTCCGGGCAAGATGGGCGTCGTGGTGGGCGTGGTCGCCGGTGCGCGCGCACGAAGCGTGAGACAGCTCTCAGAACAGAGGCGAGCGTGGAATGCCCGTACCATCAGCCTGAGTCTGTGCATCCTCGGACTTTTGACCGGAGGGATTCTCTTCTTTCTCCCCAGCAAGCAAGTGCTGGCTCCCATCGTCTGGTCGGTGCATCTCACCGCCCTGGCCAACCTGGGCGCCTACCTTTTGATCCGTCGCGGCTCCATCAGTCTGGGCTCTTTCGTCATGCTTTTGGTGAGTAACTTTCAGCATGTGTTCATCGCGAACAACCGCGAGGCTGCCCTGGTTACGCCCTTCTTTGCTTCCATCTTCGTCATGATCGGGGCTACGTGCGTCACCAGAAAGTGGCTTGCTCCCGTGTATGCTCTCAGCGTCGCGACGGTCGTGGCTCAGTATTTCGTCGGTCGAGGGATCGGGCTCGAAGAATACGCCTTGCGAGGTCCATACATCGCTGCCTTCGTCCTTCTCTCCATCACCTGTGTGGTCAGCTGGCTTCACACGAGCGGACTCGAGCGGGCGGTGGAGCTTGCTCAAGCTCGGGAGGACGAGCGAGAACTCCTCTCCATCGAGCTGGAGAAGGCCGCCAGGATGGAGGCACTGGGTCGTCTCGCCGGAGGAATTGCACACGATTTCAACAATCTTTTGGTCGTCGTTCAGGGGAGCGCGGAGCTGGCCAAGGATGAACTTTCTGAAGAACACCCTGCCTGGGAGGAAATCTCTCAGATCCAAGGCGCTGCGCGCCGGGCGGCGGATCTCACCGGGCAATTGCTCGCGTTCAGTCGTCGACAGCTCGTCCCGACTGCAAGGATTTCTCCGGCCGAGGTCTTGAGCGATCTCGTCCCGCTTCTTTCGCGGCTCATCGGTTCGCGCCTGAGTCTGGACACGGAAGTCCGAGATCAAGAAAGCACCATTTTGGCTTCGAGTACGCAGCTCGAACAGGTGATTCTCAATCTTACGGCCAACGCCCGCGACGCGAGTCCGGAGAAGGGAAGGGTCAAGGTCAGCCTGGGAAGATGCAAGGTGAACGAAGGCGAAGCCAACGATCTCCCGGCGGGCATCTATGTCGAAATTGCCGTTACTGACTTTGGTATGGGCATTTCAGAAGAAGTGAAAGAACACCTCTTTGAGCCGTTCTTCACGACCAAGCCTGCCGGTCAAGGCACTGGGCTTGGCCTGGCGACTTCTTTCGGAATTATCCATCAGATGGGCGGGACGATTGTCGTCGAGAGCGAAGTAGGCGTGGGGTCCACGTTCCGCATTCTGCTTCCGCCAGCGAATGAGTCTGAAAAGGAAGTGCCCGTGGGGTCGAGCGTACAAAGCCCCGTCAAACGTGCCCTCGTCGTTGATGACGATGACCGGGTCAGACAGCTGGTCAGGAAGGTTTTCGAGGCGGCGGGAACGGTTGTGTTCGAGGCGAGCGATGCAGAAAATTGTGTTCGGGTTGCCAAGGAGGAAAAGGATCTCGACCTCATCATCACGGATATCGTCTTGAGCGGCAGATCTGGGATGCAGATCCTTTCCGATCTGAAGAATCTTCACCCTCGCGCGCGGCTGGTCGTGATGAGTAGCTTCTCTCCGGAGAGGCACGTGAGGGCACAACTCGACGCCTTAGGTGCGATCTACCTGTCGAAGCCCTTTTCTCCGGCCACACTGACTGAGATCGCTCTCGGAACGGGAGGCAGCGGCCGGGCTCGCGGAGACGCTGCAAAAAGAGTGACGGACAGCGAACCTCCCGATACGTCGCGGAGCGGGTAAGGGCTGTTCTTTTGAGGGGTCAGCGATTGCTGCACACCTCGCCCTTTGGGCTGGTGTGCCTACTTGGTCGGCGGGGATGTTCGCTTGAGCACTGTAGACAGGAGAGCGGCCACTTGGCGGGCGCTGGCGACTTCGGCGTTTTCTACCACGGCGATACTGAAGCGTTCGCTCGTTTTCGGCAGACCCACGTCGAGAGGAACGAGCTTCGTCGGGGTGAGATCGGCGCACAGGGGCAGGAGCATGGCTCCCATTCCGGCGCGAAGCGCGCCTACTTGCAAGGACCATTCGCTCGAATGAAACGCGACCTTGAGCGCCGGGGTGAGAGTCAAAAGGGGCGCCAGCGGATCTGTGTGAGTGATGTGGGCAGAAGAAGCGATGAAGTCGACTTCGTTCGGGTGCTTGCAGACGGCGCCTTTTTGATAGGTGTGGGCTGCGAACAGCCCGGACTCGATCTCAACGATCTCTGTAGGGCGGAGACTCGCCGGCAGGTGCTGGGCGGGCAGACAGACGACTTGTGCCCCTTCTCTTTCGAGAGCCTCTGGCCCAGGGCGAGTGTGAACCGAGAGTCGGAGTGACGGTAGCTCCGAGGCTACCGCCTTTAGAAGCGGACTCAGCACGCAGGCGGCGAGTTTTTCCGGGAGATTCACGCGCACGGTGATCTTGAGAGCGAGATCTTCTGCGGCGGCGAGTCTGGTGGACTCTCTCGCCGCTGAGGCCATGCGTATTGCTTCAGGTAAGAGCGTACGGCCTCGTTCGGTCAGGTGAGCACCTTCACTGGTGCGGACGAAAAGAGGGGTGGGAACCTTGGTTTCCAAAAGCGAGAGTCTGCGACTGACCGTCGGTTGAGACACCCCGAGCCGCCGCGCGGCGCCGCTCAAGGTGAGTTC
The DNA here is from genome assembly GCA_964392575.1 of uncultured Polyangiaceae bacterium. Taxonomy (GTDB): domain Bacteria; phylum Myxococcota_A; class Polyangia; order Polyangiales; family Polyangiaceae; genus NIC37A-2. Next base: position 51,433 of record CAYMQT010000001.1, on the reverse strand, counting down.
TTCTGCGACGGCGACAAACAGCTCCCAGTCGTCCCAGGTTACATTCATGAATGCATAGCTAACGGATAAAATCTGCTTTAGCTATACAAAAATGAATAATAACACGAAAAATCAGGGGGAGAGCTTTCGGGCCAGGGCTCGGTGCTTTTCAAAGACGTCTCGGACCGCACCGCTCGCCAACAAGGAGCGGGCTTCTTCTGAGCCCTTGCCGCCGAGGCGCGGGGGCTCGCCGCGCCAAAGATCGATCGCCGCTCCGGCGTTCTCGCACACCATGGAGTAAAGCGGCCCTTGTTCTTCTCCTCGAAGGAGCGCGAGAAAGTGCGGAGCGTTCTCTTGTGCAGTGCCTCCGGGAAGCGAGGCGTAGGCGAGCCCCGGATGCGGGGGTGTGGAGAGCGTTCCGCTTTTGATTCCCTGGCGGTCGACGAGCAAGTACCCGGTGTTTCCGGTGACCGAAATCTCGTCGATGCCGGGCTCACCGAAGACGACGAGGGCACCGTCCGTTTCGAGCTCCGACAGGGCAGCGGCGACGACTTTGGCAGTGCTCTCGTCGATGGTGCCGATGATTTGTCGAGAGATGTGGACGGGGTTCGCCAGGGGACCTGCCAGATTGAAAATGCTGCGCCCGCCCGCTGCCTTGCGGTAAGGCACCGCGCGTCCGACCACCGGGTGATGCGTGCGGGCGAAAATGAAACACACGCCGGTTTCTTCGACCAGGCGCGCTTCATTTTCCGGGGAGAGATCGAACGGGATTTCAAGTGCTTCGAGGAGGTCGAAGCTACCATTCGGCTTTCGGGAACCGCGATTGCCGTGTTTGGCGACGGGGATGCCTGCGGCTGCGACGACGAACGCGACCGTCGTCGAAACGTTGAAGCGGGTGAGCCCGCTTCCGCCTGTCCCGCACAAGTCAAAGCAGGGCACCTTCACCGGGACGCGGATCGCCTGCTTTTGCAAGTAGCGTACGGTTGCGGCGAGTTCGCCTCCAGTCTCTCCGCGTGCAGCCCAAGTGCGGAGCAGGGTTCCGCCGTCGTTTTCTTCGAGCGTCCCGCTGAGCAGCAAGTCCAAAATGAGAGTCGTCTGTTCTCTGTCCATTCCGGACCTGTTCTCGATGAGCTTGAGGGCTTCAGGATACGATAGCTGCATGCATTGGGTTCTGCCCAGCCCGAGAACGGCTGTCTAGCGGTGGCGGGTTGGTGCAGAAAGGGCGCTCTTCTATGGTGGCCTTTGTGAGGGTGGCCTTGTGAGGATTCGTTGGCGCGGGGTGAGGCAGGGATGCGGACTTTTGCTCCGACTTTGCCCGCTCCTTTTGCTTTCCTGCGGACCCAGACTCGTCGGCGCGGGAAAGGAACATCCGGGCGAAGAGAGAAAGGAGGCCGAGAGCGAGACGATGCCAAGGGGCGACGAGTCTCAAGAGGCCGAGAGCGAGACGGCGAGCGCGCGCGAAGGAGGGCAGCAGGAGCGATTCGCCTTGCTTGCACTCGACGGCTTTCAGTCTGCGGTTCTGCGTCTGCCCCGAACTTCGCGGGAAGGGGGAGCGCGCCTTTTCGTCGCTGCTCATGGCGCGGGAGGACGGGCGATTGAGCACTGTCGCTTTTGGGACGAGCGCCTCGACAGGGATGTGCTCATCGCTTGTCCGGAAGGTAAGCTGCTACGGACGTCAGATCCCGAAGCGGGCGCCTACTATCCCGATCACTTGGCGCTTCGGCGAGAACTCGAAGCCCTCTTTCGCGCGCTCCGCTCCTCTGCGCAAGAGCCCCGCTTCCCACACTTGTCCCCCGAGAAAGCCGTTTACTTCGGCTATTCTCAGGGCGCGACGATGGGTGCTCTGGCCCTTGTGGGTGAAAGCGCGGACTTTTCTCATCTGGTGCTCGTCGAAGGTGGCGGCGAAAGCTGGAGCGTTTCGCGCGGACTTTCTTTCAAAGCGAAAGGCGGCGAGGGGGTCTTGCTTGCCTGCGGGACGAAAGGCTGTTCGGCGCGGCTCACCTCCGCGGGGGCAGCGCTCACGCGCGCGGGGCTCCAGGCGCGTCTAGTGAACGTGCCGGGCGGGGGGCATGCGTACTGGGGAGAAGTCGGCGCACAAACGACGGAGGCTTTGCGCGGGTTTCTTCCGGCCGGGTATCTTCCGGATCATCCCACCGGACTCTGATCGGCCTTTTTGAAGCGTCCCTCGTAGTCAAACAAGCGCGCCTCGACGCGCACGTAAAAAGCGCCCTTGCCCCGAAGTTTTCTCTTTCTGCCGACTACGAAGTCCGGACAGGGAAGGTGCGCGCGGAGGGCCAAGGCTTGTTCTGCCGTTTCAAGCGCAAGAGGCCGCCGGCCGGAAGCGATGCGCCTGCCGAAGGTGCGATTGAAAAGCTCCCTTTGCCGCGAGTTTGAAAAGTCGAATCTTTCATTCAACTGAGCCCCGTCTTCGTCGTGATAGGTGAGCTTCAGGCGCTTCCCTTCGAGCAGAACCTGCATGCCGCTCACCCGGAGAACCGTGGCATCCTTGAGGCCGAGGGCTGCCCGGAGCTGTTCGTCCGGGTCGACGAGCACGGCGCTGCACGCGCCGCAGGAGCGAGCGGCGATGTCGTTTTCCGCGCCGCAACGCGGGCACTCTTTGAAACGAAAGCGATAGGAGCAGCGAGTAGAGCGCGAGTCTTCTTCCACGGTGCCTTGGCAGCGCCTTCCGTAGTGCTCCGTCACGCGCCCTTCGCTGTCTTTGTGTCCCCAGAACTGATTTTGAAAACCGCACTCGGGGCATTCTACGGCGACGATCTCTGAGCTGGGGGACGGCTTCTTCTCTCCGATCTCCGGCGCGAAGAGATCGTAGCCGGTCCCGGCGTAGTCCATGATCAAGCAGTCGGTCTTTTTCGGGAACAGGCGCAGGCCGCGACCTGCGATCTGTTGAAAGAGACTGACGGATTCCGTCGGTCGGAGCAGGGCGATGAAGTCCACGTGCGGGGCGTCGAATCCTGTGGTCAAGACCGCCACGTTGACGAGATACTTGCGCTTCTCTGCCTTGAATTCGGCGATCAAGCGATCACGCTCCTCCCGTTTCGTGTCCCCCAGGATGAGCGCGGTCTCGTTTGGGGGTAAGAGGTTTGCGATCTCTTCGGCGTGCGCCACGGTGGCGGCGAAGAGCATCACCCCGCGCCGGCGTTGCTTTCGGGTGAGGGTCACGATCTGCTGAACGATGGCTGCGGTGACGCGCGGACTTTGCACCAAGAGGGTACCGAGCGCCGCTTCTGGATCCTCTATGCTTGTCTGATCCAGCTCTGAGAACTTGTAGGTGGCGACGGGAGCGTCGACGAGGCGCGGTGGAGTGAGGTGTCCCTGTTCGATCATTTCGCTCAGGCGGACTTCATAGATACAGCGGGCGAAAGGTCGCGGCTCTGTCGTGCGCGCGAAGCCTTGATAATGAAACTGATACGCCCAGCCGAGATCGAGCCGATAAGGAGTGGCCGTCAGCCCCAGCACTTTCAGCTGAGGATTGTGCTTTCGAAGGGTCGAAAGCACGCGTTCGTATTCTGTGTCGCTCTCGGCGCTGATGCGATGACACTCATCAACGATCACCAAGGAGAAGTCTTGCTGCAAAACGGATAGATTCTTCGCGATGGACTGAATGCCGGCGAAGGTGACAGGTTTGGAAGCATCCTTCTCCCCGAGGCCGCGATGAAAGATGCCGGAAGACTTCTCTCTGAGCTCACCGCTCTCTTTCGTCTTCTCTGCCCGGAGCGCCTCATACTTCTCGCGGTTCTGAGCGCACAGCTCTTTGACGTGGGCAAGGACGAGCACTCTTCCCCGTGCCAAGCGGCAGAGCTCGGCGATGATGATGCTTTTGCCCGCGCCTGTCGGAAGGACGAGACACGCCGTCTCGTTGCTAGTTTGAAAGTGCCGGAGCGTCCTCTCGACGGCTTCCTTTTGGTACGGACGGAGGATCAAGCAGGCACCTTTTGTGACGGATCAGAGGGGATGACTTCCGGGGATGATGCAAGTAAGTCACCTTTTTTCTGGGAAATTTGCATGCTTTGGCCCGATTCTTGCTCTGTTTCCTGGCTCAAGGACAGAATAGCATTACTATAGGCGGCCTTCTTCGAGGGAGTTTCCCCTCGAAGCGCCCATCGCCCCCTCGTCTCGTCCCTCTCTTTCGGGATCTGAAATCTGCACGCGCTCTCTCTGTTACCTTTTCGTTACGTTACGCATCCTACCGTCAAGCATTCGACCGTTTAGCCATGTCGAGCACCGAACTTTCTCTTACTGATCCTGACTCGTCAGAAACCCCGGAACTTTTGACCGACGGGGTGCTTTTGACGGAGCAGGCGATGGAGAAAGCTCTGGAAGAGGACTCGGCGGCGGCTCCATACACTCGGAGAGAAGCATACACTCGGATTTTGGTCCTGTCTTTTATCTGGGCGCTGATGGTGTTCTGGGTACAGCAAGTCACGACGACGTCCACGATGTGGAAAGAACCGTCGATGCTTTTCAAGGACTATGTCTTGAGGTTTCTCATCGATTGGAGCGCGGCCACTGTGGTGCTCTCTCTCTTCTCGGTGCGAGTGGTGGGCGTTCTGTTTGCGCTCAACCTTTGGATGGCTGCCGCTGTCCTTTCCTATTTCGTCAATTTTCAG
>CAYMQT010000001.1:32941-46816 GCA_964392575.1 uncultured Polyangiaceae bacterium | reverse complement strand
TTTTCAGCGCGCGCTTTCCTGGCTCACCATTCGCAATCAATCGGGGGAAGGCGCGGCTGTTTTCCTGGTGGCGCTAGAGGATGCGTCTCCGTATCTGGGTGTGCTCGTTCCCCTCAGCTTAGGGCTTCTTTACGTCTATTCGCGGATGAAGCCGCGCTTTGGGGCTCAACGGCGCCTGGCCAAACTCGGTGCTCTCGTGTGGCTCATGGTTTTCTTGGGGATGGCCTTCGATCACAAGCCCTTGAGCCGCCTCGAGCGTTTTGAACTCGCTGACGGTATTGCTCATAGCTACGGCTACGCAGTGACCTGGGCCGCGGAAAGCTACTATGTCGATCTAGAAGGAGTCACGGAGCACGCCCTAGAACAGCTGGAGGTCCCGACGGATCGGCTGAAGGAGAAAGTGGCTCCTGTAGCTCTCGGAGACCGAATCGCCGTCGTCCAGGTTGAAAGCCTCGACGATGCCATCATGAACTTCAAAATTGACGGGGATGAGGTCACGCCCCGTCTGAACAACCTTGCCCGCAAGGGCACCTATCTCAGGGTGCAAGCGCCCAAGGTCAACGGGAGCTGTGATTCGGATTTTGCTCTTCTCTTTGGAGCGCCGCCGTCCCAGAGGATGGCTCCGTATCGGATCCCTCAGTTTCCCTTTAGTCGCTCTCTTTCCAACGTTCTTCATAGCCGCGGGTACCGCACCAGCTTCTATCATGGCGTGACGGGCAACTTCTTCGAGCGCCGCTCGGCCTTTCAGCAGATGGATTTCGACAGGCTGGCGTTCCGGGAGGAGCTCATCAGCAAGCTTGGGCTCGAGGATCCAGAATGGACCTTGAAGGACGAGGTGCTTTTTGAGGCCGCGGCGTCTGAGCGTCAGAATCCCGATAAATTCTTTGAGTTCGTGATCACGGGTACGAGCCACACGCCGTTCCGGTTTGACCTGGGTGAGTTCGGGCGCCGCTTTTTTCCGGAAGAGGATGACCGAGAACGCTCGTATTTCGGCACGATGCACTACGTCGATCATGTGATCGGGAAGTATGTGGACGGTCTGCCGACGGACACCGTGGTGATCATCTACGGGGATCATTTTTCCCGGGTCGAGGACGAGGAGCTCGGCTACAGATCACAGCTTGTCCATGAGTTCGGTATCGTACCGGCGTTGCTCTTCAAGAAAACCGAGACAGGCGTCTTGCCGCTGTTCGAGATAGACTCGCGCACGGCCCGGAGCGCGCGCCTGCGGCTGATCGACGTGACCAGCTACCTCAGGAGTTCCTTCGACATCCAGCCCGCGGCAGCCTTCATTCACTGAGGGGATGCGTTGAAGGTGCAGAGGAGCGGCGTGGATTCGCGTTCCTCCGCCCCGTCTATTTCACGCTTGCCACAGATCAAGCACGGAATTACCGTCATCACTGCGGGGCTGGTCGTTACCAAAAATGAGATGTGCTCCAAAACAAGCTCTGGTTGCCGCAGTCATTCTGGCTCTTCATTCGTGTCCGGCGCAGGCTCAAGATGCCGAAGACGTCGAGCCTGCGCCTATCGAGCCCGCGGCACAGGCTCAAGATGCCGAAGACGTCGAGCCTGAGCCCATCGAGCCTCCGATGCAGTCTGCGCAGCCTGAGCAGCCTACTGCGGTTGAGACGACGACTGCGGTTGAAATGGAGACGGCGGTCGAGATGAAGACAGCGGTTGAGAAGACGAACTCCGAAGAAGCCGCTGAGGAAGCGGCGTCTCCTTCTCAGTTTTCTATCACAGGCAAACCGGGCCACGGGATTACCTTGAAGGCGAGTGACTCCTACTCTCTCAACATCCGCAGTCGGATTCAACTGCGCTATCAGCTGAACATCCCTCCTGAAGATGCCGCGGGGGAACGGGAACTCGACCAACTCATCAATATCGGCACAGCGCGCTTGTGGTTTTCTGGAAACGTTTTTTTCCCTGAATTGACCTATATGATTCAGCTCGCGGTCGCTGGTCGGGATTATCGCGATGGCGCAACTTCGCCCATTTTTGACGCCTACCTCGAATGGAAGGCGCATAGGGACCTCAACGTGCGCGCGGGGCAGTTCTTCGTTCCCTTTGATCGACTGCGCACGGTGCGCGAATGGGCCCTGCAAATGGCGGATCGTCCGCGGCCTGTCCTTGAGTTCACTCTCGATCGGGACGTAGGCGTTACTCTTTACTCTGACAATTTTCTCGGCGACAGATCTCCCTTTGCGTGGCGCTTCGGAGCGTTTGGGGGCGGCGGCACGAACCTGAGTCAGGGGCATGAACCCGGGGCGCTGCTCGTCGGTCGTCTGGAACTCAGACCCCTCGGGCCCCTCGACGATGATCGCGAGGGCGACCTTTCACGCCGAAGGGCACCGGCTCTGGCTCTGGGCGTTGCGTCTGCGGCGAATATCAACACCAATCGTTTGCGCAGCACCACAGGACGCACCTTTCAGGGGGGGACCACGGACTACTGGCATGCGGCCACCGACTTGGTTTTCAAATGGTGGGGGTTTGCTCTACAAGCCGAATATCTTTGGAAAGATGCCTCGACCGATACCATCGTGTCGACTGCTACTGACGGCTCGACTCTCACGGAATACACACGATCAGGCCACGGCTGGGTGACGCAGGCATCCTATGTGTTTGATCCCCCTCTGGAAGTCGTCGGTCGTCTCACCCGCACGTATGCGCTACCGGGGACGGATCCGGTTTTTGTCGCTGAAGCGGAAGCTTTCGGTCAAGAAGTGGCCGCGGGCCTCAACTATTACTTCAATGATCATTGGTTCAAACTGCAGACGGACTGGATAGCGCGGATGCCGTACAATTTCGACTTTGGTCGAGCAGATCATCTCGTGCATGCACAACTCGATGTTACCTTTTGAGCCGCGTTAAAGGGTCCCTTGGCTGTTTCCGCGAAACTGCGACCATTCGATGCCGAGTTTTCGCATCCTCGCGCGGAGTGTATGCGGATTGATGTCGAGTATTTTTGCAGCGCCGAAGGGCCCTTCGATGCGCCCGTGGCAGGTTTCGAGGGCGAGGCGGATGTGATCGGCCATGGCCTGCTGCAAGGTCATGATCGGTTTCGACGCTTCGCTTTGCGTCTGTACCGCGAAAAGAGGCGGGGGTGGCTGAGAGGTTGTTCGTAAGGACGAGGCGCCCAGGGCGGCCTCTACTTCCAGGCGCTTGCCGTTTCCCAAGATGGTGGCTCGTTCGATGACTGCCGCAAGCTCACGGACGTTACCAGGCCAAGAGTAGTTGCTGAGGAGTTCTAGGTCTCGGGAAGTAGGAGTGAGTCCTGAGCCGCCGAGACGTTTACCTGCTCGGTCGGCGAAACTTGCAGCGAGAGCTGGCAAGTCTTGCATGCGCTCCCTGAGTGCCGGTAGTTGCACCGGAAACACGCTCAGCCGGTACCACAAGTCTTCGCGAAACTTTCCATCTGCAACCATCGTTTCGAGGTAACGATGAGTTGCAGCGACTATCCTTACGTCGACGCTGATTGTTTCATGGCCGCCGACACGCTCCAGGGTCCCGTCTTGCAGGACTCGCAAAAGGCGTACTTGAGCGGCGAGCGGCAGTTCGCCAATTTCATCCAGAAACAATGTCCCGCCGTCAGCGCGTTCGAACCACCCCTTGCGCGTTCCGGTGGCTCCGGTAAACGACCCCTTCTCGTGGCCGAAGAGTTCAGAATCGACGAGTTCAGAAGGGATCGCTCCGCAATTCACGCGCACGACAGGACCTTTGCTCCGCCGTGAGCGCTCGTGGAGAGCTCGAGCGATGACTTCTTTGCCCGAGCCGGTCTCACCAAGGATCAGTACCGGAGCATCGGTGGGTGCCACCTGCTCGATGCGCTCCATCACCCCAGCCAGCCCACCTGATTCACCGATGACGAGTTCGCTGAGGTTGTCGCGCTCTAGCTTCGAAAGCAGGGCAGCCCGGTCGGCTTCGAGCGCTTCACGCATGCGTGCGAGCTCTTGCAGACGATGATCGTTCTCATACGCCGCTCGGAGAGGAGGGATCAGGGGAGCGACTAAACCAAGGTCAAAGGGCGTGACGTGCGTGCTTTCGCTCATGAGCATCAAAGCAAAAGCAGGCGGAGCCCCGACCTGTGAAATCGGAAACAGGAGCAGGCAGTTTTGCGCCGTGTCCAAACCGAGAGCCCGGGCAAGATGGGATTCAGAAGTGGAGAGCGCGATAGGCTGGGTGGCCTCGGAGCGCGGGAGCTCGCCGAGGAGGGCCCTTTCAGCGGCGACGCGAAGTGGAAAATGCGACCTGTCCCAGTTCTGCGCGGCGGCTAAGGCCACAGTGCTCAATCGGGAAGGGTCCCCGTCGAGAAAGAGAACGGCCAACGCAGAAAGCGGCCATCGTTCCGAGAGGATGTCGAAGATCCGCTGCGCTGATTCCTTCAGCTCCAGATGCTCTCCGAGTTCTCGCCAGATACGAGCTTCTACGGTTGCGTCGATCTTGGCGATGGTAGGGAAACCGCTCGGCGCGAGTTCGAGCCCTTTGACGTTCATCTTTGTGTTCACAATCTTGAGGCATCCCAGCTTTTTCGCTGGCTTTCTGAGAGATGGAGCCCGCACTCTTTCTGGGTGCCGAGGAGGCGTCCGGAGCGCTCATCGTCGCCGGGAAGCACAGGTATCGTCGAATGCCGATCTCCGATACTCCTGTAGCCTTGGGCTACGAGCGGATGCGTAGGCAGGTCGTGAGCGGCCATGTATTCGTTCACCTCTGTTCTGGTCCAGGAGAGGATGGGGTGGATTTTTGCGCGCCCGTCCTTGAGTCCCACCCGGTCGAGGCCGCTTCGGTGCTCGGTTTGCTCTGAGCGGATGCCGGCGAGCCAAGCTCGTGCACCGGTTTCTCGGAGCGCGCGTTCCATGGGCTCGACCTTGTTCATCGCCAAGTAACGGTGCACGCCTTCATCGCCCTGCTCCCAGAGGTTTCCGTAGAGAGCTTCTTGTCGCGCAGCCGTCATCAGAGGAGATGCGACGTGCAGCTCGAAATCAAACTTCTTTTGTAGATCGTCGACGAAACGGTAAGTTTCTGGAAAGAGATAACCCGTATCTACGAACAAGACGCGTATGCCGGGGAGGATGCTTGTAACCAGATGCAGCATCACCGCGGAGTCGGCTCCGAAGCTGGAAGAGAGCACGAGGTCTCGTCCGTACCGTTTCCCTGCCCAAGCGATGAGCTCTTCAGCCGACATCGTTTCAGTGTCCGCCAGAGCGTCGCGTGCGACTTCCGCGCTGGCGGGCGAAGGGCTTTCCTTGACCGAGCAGTCGGTGAGCTTTGGGGAAGTTTCAGACTCAAGAGTCCGCGCGCGAGAAAGAGCGTGTCTGTTGTTGGTGAGGGTGACCCGGGCCCCCTGTGTCAGGGAATTTGCAAGCGACATGACTCATGGATAGGAGCGGAAGTTCATTGCTGCAAAGAATAAATAATTCTTGATAGAGAATGAATAGTTATAAATACAAAGAGAAGTCGATACTCGAATAATATTAAGTAAAATCAATGTCTTAGATTCTACCAGGCTCGCCGGGGCCGCCTCATGAGGGTCGCAGCTGCCCCTTGGCGTCGGGTGGATACGCCCGCGCGGTGGTCACTTCGACGTGGATGCGGCAACCGGGTTCGATGCCTTTGAGCAAGCTGCTGCGCCGCGGAAACTGGGCAACGATCGGCCCCGCCCCGTCAACAACGGCCTGCACCCGCACGCGATCTCCGAGCGGCACCACGCGCTCGACTGTTGCGACCCCGGCATCGTCGCGCCAAAATTTTAGATCGTAGGAGCGCACAACCAGCTGCACTGGACCGGGGGGATGTTCCCGCTCGACCTCAGCACGGAGGCTTCCAAGTACGGCTGTCCCGTCTTTGACTATGGCTGAGAAAACGTTGGCCTCTCCCACGAAGCGCGCCACGAATTCCGTCGCGGGTTCGTCGAGGATTTCGCTGGGTGTTCCGCTCTGTTCCAGCGCGCCTCGGTGAATGACGAGTACGCGATCGGACACAGAAAATGCCTCATCTTGATCGTGTGTGACGAAGATCGAGGTCACGCCTACTTCATCATGAAGTCGCCTGAGCCACTGCCGAAGTTCCTCACGCACCTTGGCGTCTACGGCACCGAAAGGTTCATCCAGCAAGAGCAAGCGAGGCTCGGGCGCCAGCGCCCGAGCGAGCGCGACGCGCTGCCGTTGCCCTCCCGAAAGCTGTGAAGGATAGCGCTCTTCCAGGCCGCCGAGTCCTACGAGAGCGAGTAACTCTCGGGCGCGTTTTTTGGCGTCTTCCTTGGGTACGTTCCTGACGTTCAAACCAAAAGCGACGTTCTGCTCCACGGTCAGGTGTCGAAAGAGCGCGTAGTGCTGAAACACGAATCCGATGGAACGGAGCCGAGCGTGCAGCTGAGTGGTTTCTTCGTTTCCGAACCACACGGAACCAGAATCAGGTGACTCAAGTCCTGCTAAGATACGCAAGATGGTGCTCTTACCGCTGCCCGAGGGGCCCAGCAGGGCGACGAGGGACCCGCTTTCGACCTCGAAGCTCACGTTGTCGACGGCGACGAAGTCGCCGAATTTCTTGCAAAGGTTCCGTACTTTGATGTTCATGCTCGCACTTTTTCCAGCGCAGATTGTCGGCGCGACTTCGCCCATTCGAGCGCGAGCAGCAGGCTAACGCTCACGACAGCAAGGACGATGGCCATACCATACGCGCTGTCGAGCTGCCGCTCCTCGATAGCGTCGTGAATGAAGGTAGTGGCGGTTTGGGTGTGCCCGGAAATACTGCCCCCGAGCACCAGGACGGCTCCAAACTCGCCGAAGGCGCGCGCAATCGTCATGAGAAGGCCGTAGCCGAGTGCAACTCGGATGTTGGGCAACGTGACCTGCCAAAAAGTCTGCCAAGGTGACGCGCCGAGCGTGGTGGCGGCCTCTTCCTCGCTCGTGCCAAGCTCTTCAAGCACATAGGCCACTTCCCGAACGGTGTAGGGGAGCGTCACAAACAGCGTGCCGATGACGAGCCCAGGAAACGAGAACACCACCTTCCACCCGAAGGTCTCGAGGAGAGGATTGAACACGCCGTCTCTACCTACCAAGAGTAAGAACGCGAGGCCGATCATCACCGGCGACACGGCGAGAGGCAAATCGAAGAGAGCACTCACGACCGCGCGACCGAAAAAACGCTGACGAACGATGCAGATGGCGCCCAAGGTGCCCACCACAGCATTGACCACGAGCGAGATCGCCACGAGCAGAAGAGACATGAGAAGCGCGTCGAGAGCTGCGGGACTGCTGACTGCCAGGAGCGCTTTTCCGAAACCGATTTTCTCTGTTTCTACAGCCAGAGCCATGACCGGGCCCACGAGAATGGCTGCGAGGTAGACGAGCACTCCAGCGATGAGTGCGGAGCGACCGACTGTGGTCCAAAATGCCGAGACTTCGGGCAGCGGCCTGCTCGATGTCGCCGCGAGTTGCATAGGCTCAGCTCGTTGCATGTCGCGATCCCGTTCGCTGTTCTAAAAGTCGCGCGCCAGCGTGCGCGCCGAGCGCAAACAGCAAGAGTACAGTGGAGACGGCTGCGGCCGTCTTGGGGGCACCGCTTTCGATCTCACCGAAAATGAAGACGGGGGCGGTCAGTGTCTCGTAAGGGATGTTCCCCGCAACGATGACGATGGAACCGAATTCACCGAGAGCTCGCCCCAGCGAACGAATTCCCCCCGAAAGGGCTGTGGGCAGGAGTGCCGGCAGAAAAACAGTACGAAACGTCTTCCAAGGGCCGGCGCCGAGGACGAGGGCGGCTTCCTCTTCGGCGGGGTCGATCTCGGCGAGCACGGGCTCCACCGCACGCACCACGAAAGGCAAGGTGACGAAGAGGAGAGCGAGAACGATGCCCGGGCGTGCGAAGATGATCTCGATTCCCCAGAGTTTGAACAGGGCGCCCGTCGCAGAAGTGGGGCCGTAGAGAACGGCAAGCATCAGGCCTGTCACAAGCGTAGGGATAGCGAGGGGCAAGTCGACCAACGCTGAGAGCAACGCACGTCCCGTCAGATGATAGCGGACCAACACCCAGGCAGTGGCCGTGCCAAGAAAGATGTTGATGAACCCGACCAGAAGGGCTGTCCAGATGGTGAGCCACAGAGCATCTCGAGCCATAGGCACGCTGACGCGCGTCCAAAACTCATTGACACCGTCGACGAACCCGAAATGGACGAGTGCATACAGCGGAACCGCCACAAGGAGAGCGACATAGGTCACCACACCTGCTCGAAACGCGCGCTCGACTTTGCCCGGCCGCAAAGCATGGCTCGGTGAATTCACCTGCCCTCCCGACTCTGAAGGAGGGCACGGTCATAGGCACCTTTATCCGCGAAAACGACGCGCTGCACTTCGCTCCAATCTCCGAGATCACGGATGGTGAACGGATGCTCCACAGGGGCGAACTTCCCCTTCACCTCGGCGGCAACGCTTTCTACCACAGGCCTGAGCCCGTGCTCTGAGTAGGCGCGTTGAGCTTCAGGAGTGAAGAGAAAATCGATGAAGGCTTGGGTCGCCTCGCGCGATTTGTGACGTTCGACGTTTACATCGATGAGCGCAACCGGGTTTTCGATGAGAATCGTTGCGCTCGGGGTGACGTAGTCGTAGCGCTTGCCTTCCGCACGTCCTACCAAGATCTCGTTCTCGTAAGTGATGATTGCGTCGCCGGTGCCGCGTTCAAAGGTAAGCATCGAGTCGCGCGCCCCTCGGTCCATGATCTTTACGTTGCGGAGGATGGACGCGAGCAAGCGCACCGCGGCCTCTTGATCTCCGGCGGGAGCTTCAGCATGACCGAGCATGGCCGCGCCATAGATGGCGAGCACGTTCCACATGGCGCCGCCGCTCGTGCGCACGTTGGGTGTGAGGACTTCCACGCCGGGTCGTGCGAGATCTTGCCAGGTCTTGATGCCTTTGGGGTTCCCTTCGCGCACCCCGATGACGACGACGGAATGCGTCACCATTCCGCCGTACTTTCCGGCCTTCCAGTCGTGACTGATCAGCTTTGCCTTCTTGAGCGTCTCGATGTCGGGCTCTAAAGAAAGAGCGGCGAGGTCAGCGTCGAATCCGCCGACGATGGCGCGCGCCTGCGCTCCACTGCCCAGATAGGACTCACGGATGGTGATGTCTTTGCCGTTTCGCTCGCGAAATTGTTTGCGAAAAGCGCCGATGATCCCCTTGCCGTAGGCTTCACGGGGGGTGGTGTAGGCGGCCAGTGTGATGGAACTCGGAGCTGCGCTTTCTGAGTCGCGAGTCTCCTTTGAATTCGGTTTACAACTAAGGGGCACTAAGAGGGCGCAAAGAACCAGCAGCGTCCTCCCGAGGGGGGCGCTGAACGAAGATGAAGAAGGCACGGTGCGTCGGCGAAAGCACACTTCGTGCCAAACAATGCCTCATCGGTATTCGTGCAAGACGGCCGCTGGGACTTTTCAGTTCCCACGAAGACTTTCGACGGATAACGGATAATCCGTGATATTTAATAGATCTGGCAAATATCACGGATTTTACCCCGCCCTCGTCCCGCTCTCCGTTGCGGCACCCGAGGGGCGCGATCCTGGAAAGGCGTCATCATCGGCCTTCACTGACAGATATATTTTATATTTGTCGGATCGATATCACGCCCTACGCCCCAAAACCAGACTTCTCCTTGACTACTACTATCAGTGGTCGTAGATTATGGGAAGCCTGATGGGCTCTGCGACGAACATGAAGGGAATTCGAATTCGGCCTGAACTCGAAGGGCTGCGGTCCTCTCTCTTTGATCTTGAGGCAGAGATCATGGAGGTCGTGTGGTCCGCGGCTTGGACAGAGTTTGCCGTGTCCGATGTGCACGCGGTGCTCGAGGGCCGTCGTGAGGTGGCTTACACCACGGTGATGACCACGGTAGCGCGTCTGTTTGATAAAGGGGTGCTCAAGCGTGAAAAGGATGGGCGTCGCTACCTTTATCGTCCCGCCATGGCTCGCAGCGAGTTTGTGGAAACGATGACACGCGAAGTGCTGGGGAGCTTGCCCCCGGTGGGACGCGAAGCCGCCATGGCATTGTTGGTGGAGCGCGTCGCTGACGCCGACGATGCAGAATTGGATCGCTTGGAGGCCCTCATCCGCGAAAAGCGTCAGGGACTACCCCGCGGAAAACCTCGAGGAAAGCGTGGCTGAGCTCTTCTTCCCTTTGGCGGCCGTCGCGGGGACTTTCTTGTTGTTGGTTCCGCTCCTCACTTTGGCGAGCCGTGCTTGCTTGCAATTTCTCCGATCGAGGGAACGAGTTTGGGCGCGTTTTGGATCCGAAATCGTTTTTGCGTTGTTGGTCGCGCCGGCCTTGATTCCCGTCCTCTGGCTGGTGTCCTCCGCCGTGCATCAGAGTGAGCCCTCACAATCGCTCGAAAGTTGTTTGCTCGATCACATCGAAAGCAAAACTTGTGTTGATGCCTTGCTGCTGACGATGGTGGTAGCGTTAGGCGTCGTCTTCGTGGCTGTCGCGCGCGCCTACTCGGAGCGCCCCGGTTTGAAATTGACTCGTCTCGATGTCGGTCATCCTCAGCAGCTCCGGCTCGGGCGCATTTTGAAAAGTCACCCGGCCCTGGAACGGATCCGCGCTTCGGTCGTGGTGCGGAGTCCCGAGCCGGTGGTGACCACGGGCTGGGTACGTCCCGAGTGCTTCCTCGACGCATGTTTCGTGGAATCGGCGGACGACAAGATGTTGCTTGCCGCGCTGCTCCACGAGAGCGCTCATATGTTTGCCTACGACAACTTGAGGTGTTTCATCGTACGCCTTTCGCTGTCGGTGAATCCTTTGGGACGTTTGCTCGCCGGTGATTTTCGACGATGGCGCCAAGCGCGAGAGGCGGATTGTGATGGGAGTGCGGTGTTCCAGGGCGGAGAAGCTCTCGCTTTGGCTCAAAGCATCATTCATGCAGCAAAGTTTCGCTGTTCCGGTTCCCTCGCGTGCGGTGTGTCCGCCCTCTGTGGTTCCGACGCCGCTGCTCTGAAGCTTCGCGTAGCGCTCCTCTTCGATGGACCAGCAGAACCGAAGAGGACGCGGGGTCATCTCGCGCTTCTCTTGGGGCTTCTTGCCGCCGTCGCCGTTCCGCACATCGAATCCTTTGCGTTCCTCGATCATTTTCACCGTGCAGTGGAGCAACTCGTCCACGTTCACCCTCGCTGAGAGAACGAGTTCATGGTCTTTTCTTGTTTTGCCGTTCGACGCTTCCGCTCACTTACTATCGTAAGTAGTTTATTGTTGCTCTCTTCCCTGGGGTTCGCTCAGGAGATCGAGCAACCGGGTCAGAGCGGCCTCAGCTTGGAAGAGGTACTCAAATACGCTGAGACCCACGCGCCCGTGCTCAAGACGGCGGAAGCGAGGACTCGGATTGCGAGGGCTGGGGTGATTGCGGAGTCACCTTGGTTTCCTGAAAATCCTCAAGTCAGTGGCAGCATCGGCTCTCGCAGCCAGAGCGGGAGTTCTGGGGTGCAGGTTGAGTTTTCTCTGGCGCAAGAAATTGAGATCGCGGGCGAGCGAGGGATGCGCAAGAGCGCGGCTCAGGCCGACGAGAAGCTTGAATTTCTCACCCGGGATTCCGTGCGCTGGGATCTGCATGTCGAGGTGCATCGACTCTACAACGAACTGATCTTGATGGAGGAGAAGCGTCGCCAGGCAGAGCGCTTCGTCGCATTCTCAGAGTCACTTCAGAAAATTGCCGCGAGTCAGGTCAGAGCAGGTGAAACCGCACCCCTGACATTGCTGGTTGCCGATGCGGATTTGGCCCAAACCAGAAGCGAACTTCTGCTGACCGAGCAGCAAGAGGCGGCCACGAAGATGGCTCTCGCCGGAATTCTGGGCTGGCCGGCTTCTCAACCTTTCCATGTCCGGGGAACGCTGCCCGAAATGCAGACAGCCCCCGAGCCGGCGCGCCTGCTGCATTTGATGGCGGAAAATCACCCGTCCTTGCACATGCGTCGCCAGGCAGTGATCGCAAGTGAGACCCGCCTCAAATCAGAACGGCGAGTGGCGTGGCCCAACCCGACCGTTGGCGCGACCTATGCGAAAGAGCCCGCCCTTCCTGGACAGCCCAGCGCCGACATTTGGATGTTCAACTTGAATGTCCCACTGCCTCTGTGGAGGAGAAATCAAGGCGGTGTTGCCAAGGCTCAGGCTGAGCTGGATGTTGCGGTGAGTCAGCAAGCGGAACTGACCACGCAGCTCGAAACTCAACTTCGAATCACTGCCGGTGCGCTGAATGCTGCGGCGGCTCGCGTCGCCATCTATGAGCAGAGCGTGATCCCCAAGCTGGAGGAAAAGCTAGGCTTTCTTCAGAAAGCTTATGAACTCGGAGAAGTGGATTTGCTCCAAGTCTCTCAGACGCGCGAACGCCTCCTGGAAGGGACGCGCCAGTATCTCGATGCGAAGATTGCCTACTTTCGGGCTGCTGCTGCCCTCGAAGGGTACGTAGGGATCGATTGGACGAACGTAGCGACAAGTCGCAAAGAAACGAGAAAATGAAGAAGCTCACCTTTGCCGCCGCTCTCTGCCTCATCATTGGATGTGACTTTCCTTTCAGTGAAACCAAGGACAGGGACTCGCCCGGGGACTCACACGCGAGACAGGGGGGGCACGAAGCGCACGAAAAGAGCGAAGAACAAGGGGATCCTCACGAGGATGCTGAATCTAAAAGCGTACGGCTCTCCGCAAAGGCCCTCGAAAAGAGTGGCGTTGTTCTGGGGAAGGCGAGCGAAGGAGTGCTGCAAGAGGCGCTCGATGTCCCGGCCGAGATACAGCTGCCCCCGGATCATGTGGCTCATGTGAGTCCGCTCGTGGACGGACAGTTGCTCGACGTGCGCGTCGCCGTGGGGGCTCAGGTGAAGGCAGGGCAGGCTCTTGCTACTCTCAGGAGTGTGGCTCTCGGCAGAGCTCGCGCTGAATACACGAAAACGACTTCGCTGCGTGACGTTGCCAAACAAACCCTCGAACGCCAGGAGAAGTTGCGCGCGGAAGGCATCAGTTCGGAGAGGGCGTATCTCGATGCCAAGGCAGCTTATGATCAAGCAAATGCCGAGCGTGGTGCTGCCCTTTCAGGGTTGAGCGTTTTTGGCGCGACAGGCGGCTCCGGCCCGGACATGACGTTGGTCAGCCCGATTGCGGGAACCGTCGTTGAGCGTCATGCGACGCAAGGGGAAAATGTCTCGCCCGGAGATCCCTTGTTCGTCATCGCGGACACATCCAAAGTTTGGGTGATCGGTCAAGCTTATGAGCGGCAACTTGCCCTGGTGGTCCCTGACATGAAGGCGACCGTCACCCTGAGCGCTTTTCCGAGCAAGAGCTGGGACGGGAAGGTGGACTACATCGGAGCGACTCTCAGCGAAGGCACGAGAACTCTCCCCATCCGTGTCGAAATCGACAACGCCGAAGGTCTCTTGCGTCCAGGATTGTTTGGAAATCTACAGCTGCATCCGGGGGAAACAGCTGCAGGCGGGGTATTGATTCCACTCACAGCGATTCAGGAGTTGAACGGCCATTCGATGGTGTTCGTCCCTGAGCAAGAGCCGGGCGTGTTTTCGACTCAGCCTGTGACCTTGGGGAGGGAGAACAAGAGGCAAGTGGAGGTCTTGAGTGGCCTTCAGGTTGGGTCGTCTCTTGTCGTCGAGGGCGGCTTCATTTTGAAGTCGGAACTGCTGCGTGGGCAGCTTGGTCACGGCCACGATCACTGAGGGCGCGTCATGGAAGCTCTCATTTCCTTCAGTATTCGCCATCGCTTTCTGGTGATTTTCGCGGTGTTGCTCGTGGGTGCTCTGGGCGTGCGAGCGGCAAAGCAACTTCCGATCGACGCGGTGCCTGATGTCACCAATGTGCAGGTCCAAGTGTTGACGAACGCGCCTGCGCTCGCCTTCA
>CAYMQT010000001.1:0-32931 GCA_964392575.1 uncultured Polyangiaceae bacterium | reverse complement strand
GCTCCGGTGGAGATCGAAAAGTACGTGACCGCGCCGGTGGAATTCGCGATGAATGGTCTGCCGAATGTCGAGCAGGTGCGCAGTCTTTCGCGTTTCGGTTTGTCTGCGGTCACGGTCGTCTTCGAGGAAGGGACAGACATCTATTTTGCGCGTCAAATGGTGTCAGAACGTCTGTCCCTCGCGCGCGAAGCGATCCCCGAGGGCTATGGGACACCGGAAATGGGGCCCATTTCCTCAGGCCTCGGTGAAATCTATCAATTTGAACTGCGTGCAGAGAATAGATGTGAGGAGGAAAAGGAAGATACCGCGGACTGTTATACGTTGATGGAGCTGCGCTCAATCCTGGATTGGTACGTGGCGCTTCAGCTCAAGCCGATTCCTGGCGTTGTCGAGGTCAACGCATTTGGTGGGGAGCTGAAAACCTATGAAGTGCAAGTGGACCCGAGTCGCTTGCATGCGCTGGAGCTGGGCTTGCGCGATGTCTTTGAGGCCCTCGAGCAGAACAATGCGAATGAAGGTGGAGGCTACATTGTTCGCGGGGGCGAACAGCGTGTGATCCGTGGAGAGGGCTTGCTGGGTTCGCTCGACGATGTTCGTAATGTGCGGGTAGCGACCAGGCGTGACGGAACGGCTGTCTTCGTGCGTGACATTGGCGAAGTGAGATTCGCCCCCATGATCCGCCAGGGTGCGGTCACACGGGACGCGCGCGGCGAAATCGTCACCGCATCGGTGATGATGCTCATGGGAGCCAATTCGGGAGAAGTAGCCGAGGCCGTGAAGAAGAAGCTGGATGAATTGGCTGTCGGGCTTCCACCAGGGGTTTCCATCAGCAGCTATTATGATCGCTCAGAACTCGTTCTTCGCACGATCCGCACTGTCGCGACGAATTTGATCGAGGGCGGTGTCCTGGTGATTGTCGTCTTGCTTCTGATGCTCGGAAATGTCCGAGGCGGACTATTGATCGCGGCGATCATTCCGATTTCTCTCTTAGTGACGTTCATTTGCATGAATTTCTTCGGTGTTTCCGGAAACTTGATGAGTCTGGGGGCGCTCGATTTTGGATTGATCATCGATGGTGGGATCGTCGTCATCGACAACATCACGCGACGTTTGTCCGAGACGAATGTCCAGGGGCCCGGGGTCAAGAGGGTGATTCGGGAAGCGGCGGGACAGGTGGCTCGGCCCGTCTTGTTTGGGACAGCGATCATCATGATCGTCTATGTGCCGATTCTTTCGCTTCAGGGCATCGAAGGAAAGATGTTCGTCCCCATGGCCATTGCGGTTCTTTCCGCTTTGGGGGCCGCGCTGGTACTCGCGCTGACTTTTGTTCCTGCGGCGTCCGTCTGGATCTATCGCAAAGGCCTGATCGAGAAGGAGTCAGCTTTAGCCAGAATAGCCAGGAAAATGTATGAGCCGCTTCTCAAGTGCGCCCTCGGGCTCCGCCCTTTCGTAGCGTGCGCGGCCGTGCTCGTGCTTTTGGCCGGGGGAGTGATTGCGGCCACGATGGGGGCTGAGTTCATTCCTCGCCTCGACGAAGGAGCGATCGCCATGCAAACGGTGCGCCCCCCTTCTGTTTCTCTCGAAGAATCCGTGCGCGCGAATCAGCGCGTGGAGGCAACCCTGAAGGAATTCTTTCCCGACGAAATCGACACCATCATTTCACGCACGGGGCGTGCTGAAGTGGCGACAGATCCCATGGGTGTCGAAGTGTCGGACGTCTACGTCATGCTCCATCCCATGGATCAGTGGACGCGGGCGAAAACGAAAGAAGAACTCGTCTCCAGGATCGAAAAAACTTTGCTGGAGGAAGTCCCTGGCCAGGCCTATTCATTCTCTCAGCCCATCGAGCTGCGCACGAATGAACTGATCAGCGGAGTGCGTTCGGACGTTGCCGTGAATCTCTACGGTCCGGATTTGGACAAGCTGTCTGAAGTCGGTGAGCGTGTCATGGACGTGCTCAGGCAGGTGAAAGGAGCGGCTGATGTGGCGGGGGATCAGGTGGCAGGGTTGCCTTCTCTGCGCGTAGTGGTCGATAGGAGAGCAGCAGCCCGCTACGGCATCAATGCTTCTGAAATCTTGGATACAGTTGCTGCCATAGGTGGACGAGCGACGGGGACTATTTTCGAGGGACAAGAACGCTACACCCTGCAAGTACGGATCAAGGAAGAGGCGCGCACCTCACCAGAAAGCATCGGTCAACTGCTCGTCACGGCTCCGAGCGGGGGGCGAATTCCGTTGATGCAGGTTGCGCAGATCGTAAGAGACGAGGGGCCCGCCGTGGTGAGTCGGGAGAATGCTCAGCGTCGGCGCACCCTTCAGCTGAACGTACGGGGGCGCGATCTCGCGAGCTTCGTGGCCGATGCCAAACAGCAAGTGAAGGAGAAAGCAGAAGTGCCCTCCGGATATTTCATGACTTGGGGAGGACAGTTCGAGAACCTGGAAAAGGCGAGTTCTCGCCTGGCCGTCGCTCTTCCGCTGGCTTTGGTCTTGATCCTTCTTCTTCTCTACACGACCTTTGGACAGCTGCGGCCCGCCTTGATCGTTTACTTGAACATCCCCATGGCCGCTGTGGGTGGGGTGGTGGCCCTTTGGCTTCGAGGGATGCCCTTTTCCATTTCGGCAGCCGTCGGATTCATTGCTCTGTCTGGCATCGCCGTGATGAATGGAGTGGTGCTTGTTTCCTACATTCGTGATCTTCAAAAGGAAGGTTTGGGGTTGTTCGAGGCGACAGAGAAGGGAGCAAAGTTGCGTCTTCGAGCCGTTCTCATGACCGCACTCACGGCCGGAATCGGTTTTCTCCCGATGGCTTTGTCGACGAGCGCGGGAGCTGAGGTGCAGCGACCGTTGGCCACGGTGGTCATTGGAGGCCTGATCACGGCGACTCTGCTCACTTTGTTCGTGCTCCCTGTCGTCTACACATGGCTGGGTGGCGTTCCAGAAAACGAAGAACTTTCGGAAGAATCTTCGGGAAATCTTGCCTAGCCGAGTGACTCCGCACCTCTTGGATCGGTGAAGAGCTGTTTGTGGTGATCTCCTATCAACCTCTGGCGACGAACGCCTCTACGAAAGCAGATCTTGGCTCTGCCGAAAGCTCCTGCCAGGTTCCGAGCTGTGTGAGTTTTCCGTCCTCGAGCACGGCGATTCGACTCCCCAGCTGCTGTGCGTCTGCGGCGTCGTGCGTGACGACGATGGTAGGCACAGAGACCATCGCCAAGTACTCGGCGAGGAACGTACGAACCTCGCTGCGCGCGTGGACGTCGAGCGAGGCCAGGGGTTCATCGAGCAAGAGCGCACGAGGCGCGACCGACAGAGCGCGCGCCAGAGCGACTCGCTGCTTCTCTCCGCCGGAAAGGGTGCGCGGACTTCGATGAGCGAGTGATCCGAGGTCGAGATCTTCGAGATGCCCGTCCACGCGCAGCTTGCGTTGTGAATCCGCCAGGGCAGGATCTGCGCTCGTGAGAGCAAAATCAATGTTCTCACGAACGCTCAAGTGCGAAAAGAGAGCGTAGTCCTGAGGCAAATAGCCGAGCCGACGTCGTTCGATCGGCACGTTGATGTTCATCTCGGTGTCGAGTAGCACTTCTTTTCCAAGGGAGATGCGCCCTCGTTCGACGGGGAGCGAGCCGAGCAGGAGGGAGAGCAGGCTGCTTTTGCCGGCGCCGTTGGGGCCGATGAGCACCAAGGATCCGTCGCAGTCGAGCGTCACGTCGAGAAGCATCCGTCCGACATGCGCTACGGCTTGAACGCGCAAGGGATGCGCAGGTGTCATGGCGTCTCCTGGTCGGTCGTGTAGCGCCGAAGCATGGCACGGACGAAGAGGAGAAGTGCGAAGGCGGCGACGACCAGCACGATGGACAGGGCCTGTGCGGCGCGCATGTCGGATTCTAGCGCGGTGTAGATGGCGAGCGGAAGGGTTTGGGTGCGGCCTTCGAGGTTGCCTGCGAACATCAGGGTCGCTCCAAATTCTCCGAGAGAGCGCGCCCAGCTCATGGCTGCGCCTGCGACTAGACCAGGCAGGGCGAGAGGGATCGCGATGCGGAAGAAGACGCGGAGCGGGGACGCGCCGAAGGTGCGCGCAACGAGGATCAGCTTGGGGTCGATGCGTCGAAACGCGCTCGTTGCGGCTTGCACAAAGAACGGCGCAGAGACAAAGACTTCGGCCATCACCACTGCCGCTGTGGTGAAGGTCACCGAGTAACCCTCGGGGTAGAGCCAGCCAGAGAGTAGACCGCGGCGACCAAAGGCCAACAACATCGCGACTCCGGCTACGGCGGGAGGGATGACGATGGGCAGTTGCACCAAGGTCTCCAGGGCTCGGGCCCAGCGTCCCGACGTATTGGCGAGCGACCACGCGAGTGGCGTGCCGAAGACGGTTACGACAAGCAGGCTCAGCGACGTCGTGAGTAGACTGAGCCGCAACGCTGGCCAGACGAGAGGATGCGAGAGCCCGCCTCGAAAATCGACGAGTGTCGTCGTGACGAATAGGGCCAGCAGAGGCAGGACGAGGAATGCCACGAGCCCCCCGCCGAGGATGGCCAGGCTCCTTCGTTCGGCATCGAGACGCCGCTCGCTCACCGGGAGGGACTGCTCCCGTGAGCGGCGAAACCAGCGCTTGTGAGAGCGCGCTGTCCCTCGGAAGAAAGGACGTAGTCCATCCAAGCGTGTGCGAGCCGGGGATGCGCGGCGCCGGTGACGATGGCGATGGGGTATTCTGCGATCACGTTGACCTCGGGCGGGATCGACACGACGGAGACACGATCTTGCGCTGAGCGGGCGTCAGTCCGGTACACGATGCCAGCCTGCGCTTCGCCGAGGCTCACCTTGGTGAGTACCTGGCGCACGTTGAGTTCGCGCGAGACCACCTTGGCCTCGACACGCGCGCGGAAATCGGCGCCGAGGGTTGCCTGCGCCTGATCGAGGATCTGTAGCGTGTACCTGCCGATGGGGACTTCGGGCGTTCCGATGACGATTCGCATGGCATTCGGGAGTTCCGCGAGGCTCCGCACCGTATCGGCACCTTCGCCGGAGACGACGATCACGGGTTCATTGCGCGCGAATACCATGGGGTCTTTCGCGCGGGAAGCACGGATCAGTGCATCCATATGACGCTGATCGGCGGATGCGAAGACATCGACGTTCGCTCCCTGCTCGAGCTGAGTGCGGAGCTGTTGTGTGCCAGCGAAGTTGAAGATGACCTCGACGCCTGGGTGCGCACGTTTGAAGTCGCTTGCCATCGACGTGAACACGTCACGCAGCGAAGTCGCGGCGAAGATCACGACCTGCCGTTCTGAGGGATCCTCGCTTTTTTGAGAGCGAGTGCACGAGGAAGCGAGGAGGAGCGAGGCCCCGAGGCAGAGCAAGAGCCATCTTCGAGACCACGTCATCATCGCCACGGGTATCATCGCCACTCTGATGAAATCATGCTAGTGTAAAGCGGGCGGCAACCCCAAATCTCCAAAGGAATCGGCCGGGTCGGACAAGAAATGATCGCTCGCCTTTTTTTGATTTGGTCGCTGCTTTGGGCGCCTCTCTGGCTATTTGGGCTCCATCCTCTGTGGCGCCGCAGGAAGGAGACGGGGCTTTGGGTCATCGGCGGGCATCGAGGACGCCTGTACGCGGATAACTCAAGGGAAGTTTTGCGCGCAGCTCGCGCACAAAACAAGCGCGTCGTTTGGATCGCCAACGCTCCTCTTGCAGAGTCGCTGAGCGCCCAAGGAATCGTGGCTCTTGCGCGTCACTCCTGGGCAGCACGGCGCACGATTTCCACCGCTCAAGTTCTCATCTACAGCCACGGGGAGGACGACCTCGACCTTCTCATGCTGCTCCTGCGCGGGCGCAGCGCCCCGCGCGTCTACTTGGGACATAGCCTGAGTCTCCTCAAAGCCGGAGGCGTACTTGACCCGACCTTGGACCGCGGGGGGCGAATTTTCGGCAGGGCACGCCGCTTTTTGATGACCGACTGTGATGTAATTTTGGCCGCATCCGAGGCAGAGCGAGAGACACTCCGGCGCCAGTATCCCAAACCAGAAATTCGCCTCGGCGGCGGCGCTCACCTTCAAGCGTGGCGAGACGCGGAAAAGAGCACACCCCAGCCGCGTATCTATTGGTTCCCGACCTTTCGCGACTCGGGAGAGGCCAATGAGTATCTGGCGAGCATCATTTCTGAGGTTTGCGCTTCCCTTGAACTCAAAGCGTATCTCCTCGATCAGGGACTTGAGCTTTACGTAGGAACTCATATCAACGTTGCAGGGAGCCAGCGACCGCAGCTAAAGCCACCTTTTTATCTCCGGCCCCCTCAGCACTTGGTGGAAGAAGCCGCCCAGAGTCAGCTGCTCATCTCGGATTATTCGGGGGTGGTGTTTGACTACCTACTCCTTGAACGGCCGGAGATCCTCTTTGCCTTCGATCTAAAAGACTACTTGAAGCGCCGGAATCTCCTCAAAGACTACGAAACGCTGCACTTCGCTCTTTTGCCCAAGACCTCCGCCGAACTGATCGAAATGTTAGTCACGGACGCCTGGCGCAGTCCCTCCCTCGTCCACGCAGCCTCGAACGAACGTCGCGAGGCGCTTCCTTGCCTGGAAGATGGGTTCGCCCTCGCCTCTGTGCACGCCATCGACGACTTCTTGAAGGAGAAGGGAAAGTGACGGTGCGGCCTAGGCCATCGTAGCCCTTCGCGTAACGGCAATCCTCGCGCAACCGCAGTCCTCGCGCAACCGCAGTCCTCGCGCAACCGCAGTCCTCGCACAACCGCAAGGCGGCTGGTAAAGGGGAGCGGGCGGCCCTCCGCCACCTCGTCAGCCATGTCCCTCTTCTACCTACGCGCCTTCACAGCCTTCCTGTTGGTTCGGGTAGTGAGCGTCTGCCTCCACTACCTCGGACCAAGTCCTTGGGGAGGACCTTTGGTTTTGAGTCCGGATCGCTTTCTTCCGGAGGCCCTCGCCATTGAAATCGGCATCTGGGGAATCTTTTGTCTTGGCTTAGGCGCGCTGGAAATGGCCCTCCGAAAGCCAAGGACAAAGAGCAGCTACCGGGCGCTCGTGGTCAGTCTGTGCGCGGCGCTCGCGATCTTTTCGCAGGTCGATTTTGAGGTGGTGCGTTGGATCGGCCAACACATGTCCATCTCCTACATTCAGAATTTCGCCGGCGCGCGAGACGGGAAGCTCTTCACGCGCATCTTGTCTGGGGATGTCCTCTTCTCTTCCCTGGCCGCAGCGCAGATGCTCATCTCTGTCCTGTTGGCAGGGCTGCTCTTCTTTCGTTTTGGAAGAGAAGACAAACTCCTGACGCGCCGCGGTCTTTGGGTGTCCGGTTTCGTCACTCTGCTCACCCTCACTTCACCGCTCTGGTTTCGGCCGTCAGAAAAGCGCTGGCGCCGCATCGAGCCCGCCAGCATCGGCGTGCTACTGGAACTCAAAGACGCTGCCCTCGGCGCGACTCTTCCCAAAAGCGAAAAGAGAGCTCATGCAGATCTGGTCAGCTTGATCTATCGCGGGCGCTACGACACAGGCGCCGCTCCCATCGATCCGCGCTATCCCCTGTACAGAGACGACAACGTGGGTCGTCTCGAACACGAGGCGTTTCGCGCTCAACCCCAGCAACAAAAGCCGGACGTCGTTCTCCTTGTGTTCGAGACCATGCGCGGCATGAACACGGGTTTTTTGGGAGAAAAGCGTGGAGCAACAGCCGCCATGCCTCGCGTCCGCGCCCTACTCGAAGAGTCAGGACGCTACTTTCCGCGCATGCACTCCGCAGGTTATCCGTCAGTGGCGGGCGCCATGGGCATGCATCTTGGGATTTGGCCCCATCACACTCGCATCGTTTTTTCAAGCTATCTGCACATCAGTTCGCGTGGATTTCCGCAAATGCTGGGCGAGGCCGGCTACGAAAGTCTGGCTCTCTTGGGTGCTGATCCTTCGTTCTCCAATTTCACTCCTTGGTTTCGGCGCTGGTACGACAGCATCGAGTATTCACCCAAAAACAACCACGATGGGCCCCTCGTGGATCGCTTCATCTCCCTCTACGAAGAACGAAAAACATCAGAAAAACCGCTCCTTTTTACCCTTTGGACGGCAACCACTCATCCTCCCTACGACGTGCCCAAGGAAAGCGGCACAACTCCGGCCACCACCAATGAAGAGCGCTACCTGCAAGCGATGCGCTACGCCGACGGACATCTGGTACGCCTCATCGAGCACCTAAAAAACTCCCCGCGTTGGGAACGCACCCTCGTCTTTATTTTGGGCGATCATTCCCAGCCTACGCCCTATCAATGGACGCACACGAATGAAGTCGGAGAACTCAATCCTGGTCACACGTGGACGTCCTTGGGAATTTTGGGCGGCTCCGCTGTTATGCCAGCGCCGGGGCGGGATGAACGAACCGTCTCTCATGTGGATCTCCCGCCTACTATCCTCAGCGCCATCAACCTCAAATCAAAGAATCACTTCTTTGGCCGGGATCTCCTCAAAGATCAGAGTGAGCGCGCCGTATGGGCCTTCCGCTACGGGGACATCAGCGTGGAAGAGGGCCGGGTGCGCCAGCTGTTTCGGATTTCCGGCGAGGAAGGGAAGGCCTACGAATTTCTCACCGAAGATCCACTCTCCTATGGTGCCTTGGAGGGCGGCTTCAGAAAACAGATCCCTCTGACATCGGACCTCACCCGGCACCAGGACGTCGCCTTAGCCTTTGCCCAGCTCCTGGAGGAAAACCGCCTCGCCCCGCAGGAAGCAGACTCAAAATAGGAGAGTTGCACGCTAATCATCGTCACACTAATCATCGTCACGCTGCTCTGTGTTACGGGCTGTTGGCAGCGGCTCTGTTTGCTACAGCGGCTCTGTTTGCTACGGCGAGCGAAACATCCGGGACTCCCCAGAAGAAGCTTGCGCGCGCGATCATTCCCCACGACCAACGCTCGTCTGGCTCCTCGATGGGCGCGACATCATAGCGCATGAGGTACCCGAAGGCCGTGGCGCCCATGAAATCGACCGGCCACCATTTCAAGGATACGGCGCCTCCCTGCGAGCCACCCGCGCGCACGTCATCAGCGCCTCGCCCAAGCCACATGCCGTCGTAACGGAGAGCACCCTCGACCGCCCCGCCCGCCCATGCACCGTCTTCGCGATGCGGTCCGCCGGGGGCGCGACCCACCGCGCGGGGAGTCCCGTGCATCACCCAGACAAGCTCTGTCGTGAGGCCATACGAGTCCACGTCGGGCAGATCCACGCGTGGAGTCGAGGGATTGCCGTCGGTATCGCGGGAGCGAGATTCGCGCGCGAACGCCCCCTCTACGGTCAAACGGAGCGGTCCAGCGTACGTGATGACGTGCCCTTCACCGAGGGCGCGGAGGCCGGAGACGACAACCGGCCTGAAGTAGACGAACCCGAGCGGGGTCTGACCGATGATGCCGTTCCGGTCACGCACAGTCTCGACGAGACCGCCGCCACCTAGGCGCAGACCGAAGGCGTGCTTGGCGCCGTCGTTCGCTACCCAGGCGCGCCCGAGCACCAGATCAAGGGAGCCGTATCCGGCTGGTGAGGCATTGTCATTGCCGAGCGGGCTCCCGCTGCCGTTGCCCACTCGAAACCAGGTCTCGATCGGGATCTGGCGAGGGGCCATATGCACGTCTGCTCCCGCGTCGCGACGGATGCGAAACGACGTCACCACCGGCGCGCGATCAGGGAAGGGCAGCGAATGAACAGGCTCGTACACGAAGGAGGCGAACAGCGGTGGCTTTGAGTACCCGATAGTGAACTCCGCCCAGTCCGTGGCGCGGATTCTCATGAACGCATCGAGGATGACCGGGTACTCGCCCGCGAACTCGACGGTCCCGACCGCTCGAAACCAGGGCGTAGGAGTCAGCACGAGCCCTGGACGAAAGCGCGCGATGGAGAACCCAGAGTATCCCTCGACGTCCGACGGATACACCCGGTAGTCGATTTCACCGAGTACCGCGGGCTGTAACGGAAACGGCTTGTGCTCCACGGCCGGGGTATTCGGGGTCTCGGTTGTGTTCAGCTCGGTCGTGTTCAAATTTGCGACCGACGTTTCCAGTTTCTCGATGCGAGCGCGAAGTTCTTCGTTTTCAAGACGGAGATTTTGCGTCGAGTCCACCGTCGAGGGTTGTGCGGCAGGTTGTTCGGTGACGGACTCGGCCTGCTCTTCAGGCACGGCTGATTCTTCAGGCACCGTCGATTCTTCAGGTACAGTTGAAGAGGCCGGCGGTGCCGCAGATTCTTCGGCCCATGCAGAAGTCGAGATCAGAGCGCTCGCGATGAGTGCGAACGAAAGGGGGCGATGCATCGATTCAGTCCACGGGCAAGATGTGCATCACGTGACTCAGACCGTCGCTCTCGTCCGGATCGTGGTCTGCGACGAACACGCGCTGGTTCGTCGGGTCGTACGCGACGCCGCGCACCTGCTGAAAGCCAGATTCGAAGACCGAGGCGGAGCCGTCCTTGGTGATGTGATACAGGTTTCCACCCGCGCTGCCCGTGAAGAGCGAGCCGTCGGGGCCCGCGGCGAGCAAGTCAGGGAATTCGACGGTCGCGAACACGGTGTATGCGCTCGGATCGGACAGTGGAGCCTTCAGGATCTGTCCGAGATCTTGATCGGAGACGAACAAGCTAGAGCCGATGGCCAGCACGCCGACCGGCTTTTGCAGTCCCGTAATGACCTCCGGTTCTTCCCCGTCGAGTGAGAGCTGACCCACCGCACCAACGCGGTCGCCGGTGGAGAGTCGAACGAACCAAGAGTCGAAAAGCGTTCCATCGTTCGTGACCGTGAGACCGATGCGTCGTCGTTCGACATCGAGGTTAGGGACGATCTCGGCCTCACCTGAAGGCGGTACGAACACCACGTCACCCGCGGTGCCGTACCCGAAGCGTGTGACGACGATCGTCCCGTCGTCGGTCAGGACCAACTGACCCAGGCCGGCGCCATCCGGGGATGCCGCCGGTAGATCGTGGAGCAATGAAAAGCCATCGGCATCCGTCCAGCTCAGGATGCGGTTGCCATTGTCGTCGGCAACGTACAGCACCTGTTCAGCGTCGTCCCACCACAGCCCGTTCGGATCGCCCTCGACCTCGATGATCGCGGGCCCCCGCTCGATGCCATCCGTCCCCGGAGGATTCTCTTGACCGTCTCCACAGGCGCTGAGGAAGAGGACAGTAAAAATAAAATATAAATAGCGTTTCATGGCTCATTTCCTTGAACATTTACGCGGCGGACACCTCTGCCGCCCGGTCGCCGCAGGACCGCACGTCGTAGCCGAGACAAGAGAGCTCTCGGCGAAAACCAACAGACGTCATCCCGTTGAGCATCCTCTGAATGCGTGCGTCGGACTCAGTCTCGGAGCGAAACGCGAGGTCGTACCGCTCCTCCAAGAGCGGCACGAAATCGAGGTCGAATGCCAGCGCTGCATCGCGGGTGGTGATGCCCGTGTCCGCGACGCCGAGCGCGACGAGTTGTGAAACTTCGAGGTGCCCGCGCGCGGGCACGGCGTGGGTCAGTGCTTGCGCGACCGGCACACCGGCCCCTCGAAGTTCGCGTTCGAGGAGACGTCTCGCCCCTGAACCTTTCTCTCGCATTGCGATGCGTAGACCACGTCGGCTGAGATCCTCCTGAGAGCGCACGCGACTCGTGCGCGCTGGGGTACGGACCAACCCCATTTCCCAGCGCCCCAGGGTGATCAACGTGATGCGTGCCCCAGGCACGACGCGGCGCACGTCAGGCACGTTCTCGTCGCCGGTTTTCGTATCGACCAAGTGAACGCCGGCGAGGTGCGTGTGGTTTCGAGCGAGCGCTTCGAGCGCCGCCGTGCTCGAACTCGGGATCCAAACGAAGCGCCCGATCTCGCGAGTCGCGTTGAGCCGATCTGCGAGTACGCCGAGGCCCGCAGCGCACCCCATGAAAAGTACGTTCGCATGGGCCTCTGAAGGCTCCCTCACGAGATCGACACGGGCACGACGCTGACGCCGCTCGATCGTGCCGAGTGCGTCCGCAGACGTGCAAACATCCTGCCCGCGGAGCCCGTGCGCGACCCAACGCCCGAAAAGATGAGCGAGGAGTAGACGGCCGGAGGCAGCTGACGAAGCCATCTCTGCGACGACAGAAGGCTCGCCCACGTCTTGCCCGAAGAGCTCCTCGACCGAGCGCGAAAGCGCCTTGGCGATTCGAAGGGCGACATCCACAGAAGGAGTAGCGCGGCCTGATTCAATCGCGGAAATGCTCTGCCGCGTCAGCTGGACGGCGACCGCGAGCTCCGATTGTGTGAGCCCACGCGTCTCGCGGGCCTGCTTCAGCTTTTCGTTTCCCGAGGGTGTGTGCCTTGTCATGACAAGTTTGCTTTACATGTTGCAAAGCAAACTTGTCTACAGAAAAGCATCGAGAATCGATAGAAAGTCTGCGCGCGGCCCGCTTGTTTCTTAGATGTTTCGTAGTGGGTCGCGAAGCGTGTGAGTTATGTTTCAGCACGTAGCTCGCATCGCTCTTCACTCGGTTTCAAGCGAGGAGTCTCAGGCGAGACAACGCGGTTCCATTGAGACGACGCGGCGTGGGCTTGCGGTCGAAATGTTGACGCTACCTCTCAAGATCGGGGTCACGTTGTCGATGGTTCCGAGGCGACTCGCTTTTCGGCGGCGAGCGCGGTTCGTCGCCCCTCTTCCGGGTCGACGAACCACAGCAGAAGAGCACCGAGGGCGAAGAAGCTGATCACCGACAAGATCGCGTTTCGACTGGATCCCGAGAGGGCGATGGTCACGCCGAACAGGGCGGGTCCGAGGATCCCGGCGAACTTTTCGAACACCGCGAAGAGGCCGAAGTATTCACCGGACAAGTGACTCGGGATCATGCTGCCGAAGAGCGAGCGGCTGAGCGCCTGGGTGCCGCCTTGAACGATCCCCACCAAGAGGCCGAGCAGCATGAAATGCGCTGCTGTGGTCATGAAATAGCCCAGCACCGAGATCGCACAGTAGACCGCGAGGCCGAGAAAGATGGCCGTCTTCGCGCCGATCCGTCCCGCTAACGCGCCGAAGGCGAACGAAAACGGAATGCCGACGAACTGCACGATCACGATCGTTCCGATCAGCGCCGTGCGACCGATGCCGATCTCTTCGCCGTAGATGGTGGCCATGCGAATGATCGTGCCGATGCCGTCGTTGTAGATGAGGAAGGCGATCAGCATCAAGAAGGCATGCTTGTACTCGCGGAGGTTCTTGGCCGTGCGGCGCAGTTGCAAAAAGGCGCTTCGGATCGGACCTGGGCCGGCCACTTTCGCGATCACGCAAACCGGCGGCTCGGGTACGTGTCGAAACAGTGGGATGGAAAACGAAGCCCACCAGAGGGCGACGAGCACGAACGATACGCGAGCGGGCAAGGACGCTTGCTCGGGGGTTGCGCCTTCACTCGGCACGCCCAAGAGGTCTGGCTTCAAGATCATGGCCAGACACAGAAGCAAGAGGAGCCCGCCGCCGACGTAACCGAGCGCATAACCTGCGGTCGAAACCCGATCGATCTCGTCGCGCTTCGCGACGTGTGGCAGGAGCGCGTCGTAGAAAACGAAGCTGCCATTGGCACCGATGTTTGCGAGCACGAATAGCACTGAGGCCAGGAGCCAATCCCCGCGGCTGATGAAGAACATCGCCGCCACGGCCGCCACACCCAAACCGAGGAAGGTGCCGAGCAGCTTCTTCTTGACGGGGATGTTGTCGGCGATGGCGCCGAGGAGCGGCGCGAGCACGGCGATGATGATGAGGCCGATGGTGGTCGCCATGCTGTAGCGCAGGGTGGCAACACTGGGGTCGACGCCGTGGGAGGCGTGGGAGGCGTAGAAGATGGGGAAGACCGCCGTCACGATGATGGTCACCATCGCGGAGTTCGCCCAGTCGTACATGGCCCAGGCGCGCTGCTGTTTGGTGCGGAGTCCGAGGCGAGCGAGGAGGGACGGGCGGGCGTCTTGGGTGTCGGTCATGAGGGCTTTCGATAGCACGGCAATCAACCCGGGTTGCTCCTCGTCGTACCCGACTTGATTTCCGCGGGATGTGCGCCAACAGATCGGATCCGACGCCTTCGCGGCGTTTCTCCTGTGAATAGCAATCCTTCCGGGTGGCGAACACCTGTCGCCTCCTTGTCCATCGTCACTCGACGGAGGAACCCGGGTCGGATTGCCTCCTCTCATTTGGTGTCCACAAAACCGGATCAACTCCAGTGACCCTGTCGCTCCAGTGGTCTTGTCTTATCCGCTTAGTGACGGTGGTTTTCCCTGCACCGTTAGGGCCTGCGACAACGATCAGTACTGGTTTCATTTGACTGGGCGCGCCAGCTGTTCGCGTCGAGCGCGTCGAGCTGAGGCGATTCTTGCATGCAGCTGATCGAGCGCGTGTTGATGCCGCTCTTCGGCGTCTGCAAATGCGGCACGGATCAGCTCTCGGAGCTGAGCGTCCGATGGCTCAAACTCGGGATCCGTGAGCTTTGCATTCATTATTGAGATCCTAGCGGTAATGCGTGCTTCTGCAAACCGACATTGGCAAGCTCTTCTACAAGGCAATCGGCAATCCGGCAATCCGACCCGGGTTGCTCCTCGTCGTACTCGACTTGATTTTCGCGGGATGCACGCCAACAGATCGGATCCGACGCCTTCGAGGCGTTTCTGCCTCTGAATGGAATCCTTCAGGGTGGCGAACACCTGTCGCCTCCTTGTCCATCGTCACTCGACGGAGGAACCCGGGTCGGATTGCTGCTAGCTCACATACAGAATGCGTTTCTTTCGCGTTCTCACCGCGAACAGTTTGTCGTCGTAGTTCGAAAACAACTGAGGCATTACTTGGCGAAAGTGGTTGGCATCTTCCGAGTCGTGGAGGTCGACACACAAAGTATGGCGCCATCCCTGTAGTCCTCTCGAAGCCAACGCAAGCATGATGTACTGCTCAAAATCACATTCAATTGGGTAGACCGACGAGGTAACGATGACGTGATAGCCAAGTTTGGCAGCTCCAGGTAACGGATACAGCGAGGCAGCGGATTCACGAAAGAAGTCGAGTGGCTTGACTTTTCTGAGCGCGACCGGCGAATCGTCGGTCCACACCCAATCCTTCCAATCCGCGAGCACCGACTCAGCGGCTCCGCATAGCGGGAGGACATTGATGATCCCCTTGTCTAGATCCGATCCACCCAAACGTAGCGTCTTGTCCGTGATTTCCCATCGGACGACCAGACCGTTCATTTCGCGGTAGAATGCATCCATTCCTCGAGGCAGCTTGCCGCCAGCGAGGCGTGTAGCTTCACGCAACACCTCAGGGCTAGCGGGCGGACGCAACTTGAACTCAAGCAGTTTGAGTTTGCGGCTTGCTTTCAGCTCGCGCCGAAGCGCATCGAACTCGGCGCGATACAGCTCGGGGCTGGAGAAGCAGCGCAGGCGCGCGGCTGTCGCGTTCGCGTTCCCTGGCCTCACTCCAAGATCGAAGTAGGGCGATAGTGTTGGATCACGTCGAGCAGGTCACTGCTGAGTCGCCGAATGTCGTAAGGATGCTTGAAGTCCGCGGCATAGATCGTGGGCTCCCCACGCTCGTCGACCTGGGTGCAATCCCAACAGAATGAGGTTTCGCTCGCGTCGGACGCAAATGGGAGGAGCTTACGCATCCTGGCGGCCTTGCGAGGCGCTTCGGTCGCGTACATGGAATTCATGGACGCGCGCTTTTGCGGGATGCGTTTCTCGAGATTGAAGAACGTCGGCCAGGTTCGCTTCTTGTAGACGAGGCGCCATTCGTAGATATCTGAGAAACGCGACACGAGTTCCGCGTAGCTCGGAGGTGTCGTCGCCAGACCGGGCAGCACCTTCGCAAATTTCCGCTTCGTGGATACTTTCGGAAGCTGCTTGCGTATCTCTGACTCGAACTCATCCCAACTGAGTTTGCGTTTCACCCGCGCTGGCAGTTTGCCGAAGCCCTCGCGCAATGCGCGATCGTGAGCTTCGGCCTCCTCTCGGAATCGCCCGTACTTCTGCATATGCTTTTCGAAGGCTGGATTACCTGGGCCCCATGTTGCCTTGCTAGGCGCCGGCTTGGTTTTCGTGGCACGCGATTGATCGTGGCGCTCGCCCGAGCCTTGGCCTCGAGTCGCACGTACGGGTTCCTGACGCGCCCTCGTCGCCTCGGCTCTAGCACTTCGTCCTTGGACCTCCTTGTACCCCTTCGCAGTCTTTTCGCGTACGAGCGTCTCTCCCGCGCGTTCCGCATCGCGAGCGTCGTCGAATATTTTCGTCCGCTGTTGTCCCGCAGTTCCAATCCGACCGAAGCGAACCGTCAGCGATTTTCCGTCAATGCAGATGCCCCAAAACTTCTCGGAATTTCCCGACCGGAAAGCGAATCGACGTTCCTTTCGAGCCATGGCCTTCTTCCTACCCAAACCACGAGAGGGGGCAAGCGGCACGAACGGGAATCGTTCACGAGACGCGAAAGCGCACGTGAACGCTGCCTTTTAGTAGTGCAATCCGACCCGGGTTGCTCCTCGTCGTACCCCGACTTGATTTTCGCGGGATGCACGCCAACAGATAGGGTCCGACGCCTTCGAGACGTTTCTCCTGTGAATAGCAATCCTTCCGGATTGCTCGTTTCTCATTCAACCTGTACCCCCCAGGGGTGGACAATCGTGGACAGCAGGGGACACCCGTGGACAGGGTGTAACCGGAAAATCCGATGGTGTTTGAGGCAGTGGCAGCGGCTCGTCAGTAGCGCTAGACTACATGCGCCAATCGGAACAACCTCAGGCACCAAAAACCATGGCCCCAGAAGAAAGCATCACACTTGAAGAGGCGGAGCGCATGAAGCAGGCATGGCGCGACGAGGACGAGCGTGCCCTGCGCAGCGGCGAGAAGACAGCCGCCGAGATCAACCGCGCCAATTCTTGGGCACTGGCAAACCTTTCGGACGAGCGGGTAAACTACGCTGCGTCCACAAGCGAATGGTGGTAGCCGAGCTTTCCTGGGACACCTGCCTTGAGTCCCTACGCCGAATCGGGAGGACTGGAATCGATCCGGTGGTCGTCGGCGGCCAGGCGATCAATTTCTGGATGGTCTATTTCGCTCGTGGGGAACTCGAGGCGGCGGACCTTATCCTCAGCAAGGACCTCGATCTCGTCGGTTCGACAGACGACGCACGCAAGGCTGCGCGGGCACTAGGACTACAGTTCAAGCCCATCAACGCTCGAAAGGCGGCAGTGCGGCTCAATGCCGTGCTCCTCTCGGAAGACGATTCCTTGCGCATCGACTTCTTACCTGGGTCACCGCCCAACACGGACAGCGAGGTCCAAGAGGCCGCCGTGTCACTGCCAACCAAATGGGGAAGTGTTCGCGTCATGCATCCACTGCATTGCTTGCGCTCGCGCGTCTACAACGTCCTTGAGGCACATGTCGACGGGGAGAAGAAATACGATAACGAGCGTGGGTTGGCCCAGGTGCAATCCGACCCGGGTTGCTCCTCGTCGTACCCGACTTGATTTCCGCGGGGTGCACGCCAACAGATCGAGTCCGATGCCTTCGAGGCGTTTCTGCCTCTGAATGGAATCCTTCCGGGTGGCGAACACCTGTCGCCTCCTTGTCCATCGTCACTCGACGGAGGAACCCGGGTCGGATTGCTGATTGCTGGATTGCTCCAGGTTTTTTGGCGCCTCCGAAAGTTTTCTGTGAACGCCCCGGGACCGAGCGGGTACCCACTTTCGAAAAGCAGCTTCCCTCTGAGGGAGTGCGACCCGCACGGGCGCCTTGAGCATCACTCAGAGTTCAGGCTGCCCCGTGCGTGACGAGGTGCTCTCACGAGCAGAAGGCAGTTGTGCGTCAACTTACAAGAACAATCTTAGCACGTCCGTCCCTTTTCGGGCTCAGTTTGGTCCTCGCTCAGGCTCTGGTCAGTCGAACGGCTGCTGGTCAGGCTGGAGAGCCTTCAGCGGATACAGCACCTTCAGACGTCGCTCCGCCTTCAGACGCCGCGAGGGCTCAGGACACGCCATCAGCGGACCTTCCCGAGAGCGAACCTACGAGCGACGAAGAGGACGAGACTCCTGCGGCTGCGGATGAGGCAAGCGAGAGCGGGACTGGCGCCGCGCAGAACGAGCTGCCCGGAGACGAATTCTTCGAAGAAGAGGAGGAAGAACTTGAGTTTGAAGCAGTTGCCGAGGTGGAGTCGCCACCACGCGAAGCGACCAAGCGCACCGTGGACGAAGAATTGCTGACGCGCGTTCCGGGAACCCGCGGAGATGCGCTGAGAGCTATCGAAATCATGCCCGGTGTGGCGCGCACGGAGTTCGGGAGCAATGCCGAGGCGCCGCTTTTGCGCGGCAGTTATTCGAGCGAAAGCCTCGTGCTCCTAGACGGAGCGAGCGTGCCGCTCATGTATCACTTTGGCGGGCT
Organism: uncultured Polyangiaceae bacterium; assembly: GCA_964392575.1. Classification (GTDB taxonomy): domain Bacteria; phylum Myxococcota_A; class Polyangia; order Polyangiales; family Polyangiaceae; genus NIC37A-2. Next base: position 14,531 of record CAYMQT010000001.1, on the reverse strand, counting down.
CACGAGTTTCTTCAACTCGCATCTGCTGGAGAAGGTCGATCTCTATCCGGGCAATTATTCGGCCAGATACGGGCGAGCTGCCGGCGGAGTTGTGGAGGCGCGGGTGCGTGATCCAAAGACCGATGGCTTTCACGCGATGCTCGAACTGAGCGCGATAGACACCTTTGCCTTAGCTGAGGCGCCTCTGTCCAAGAAGACAGCTGTGGCTCTGGCCGCGCGCCGCAGCAACATTGACTTCTTCTTCAAAGCGCTGGTGCCCGAGGACACCCTGTCTGTGCTCGCTGCTCCCGTCTACTGGGACTATCAGGTGATCGTCACCCATCGTTTCAACGAACAGAACAAGTTACGCGTACTTGGCTACGGGAGCAGTGATCACATGGAGCTGTTCCTGGACGAGTCTGCTCCAGACGATCCCGCTCTTCGTGGAGCTGCCAATGCGAAGCTGCAATTTCATCGCGCCCAGGTGGAGCTCGACAGTCGATTTTCAGAAGTCGTGGAGCAAAAGCTGATGGTTTCCGTTGGGCCTAATCTGAGTCAGCAGCAACTGGGCGAACTCCAGGGTGGATTTGACCTTGTGGACATCCAGGCGCGTGCTGAGTGGTCCATCTTTGCCCACAAGAAGCTCCGCATCGATACGGGCTTTGATTTTACCATGTTTGCGGGCTCGGGTGACTACAACGGACCGCCGCCAGGACAGGATGAAGGTGTTCCCGGATATGGCTCGCTCGCCAGTGAAGAGTTCGCCACGGTGGAGCGCCAGGTGATCCATCCGGTGCGACCAGCCGTGTACATCGAGGCGTCGTATCGGCCCGTCGAAGAGATTTTGCTCGTGCCTGGCGTGCGCGCTGACTACACGGCGGATATCCACGAATGGACAGTGGACCCTAGGTTCACAGGACGATTCACCGTGGCGAAGCGCACCACTCTGAAAACAGGCGTGGGTCTCTATTCGCAACCACCCATCTACTACGAGGCGATGGATGAGTTAGGCAATCCGGACATCGATCCGTACCACACCCTTCAAACTTCTCTGGGCGTTGAACAAGGCATCGGAGAGTCCGTGATGTTCGACGTCGATACCTTCTACAAGCGTTGGTTCGATCGAATTGTTGCAACGGAAGGCAGCGCGCCTCCGGGCTTTCTCAATGAAGGCACCGGTGTGGCCTATGGCGCTGAATTTCTGCTGAATATCCGCGTGTCGCCGAAGAGTCAGGCCCTTCTCGCCTACACGCTTTCACGCAGCGAGAGGACGGACGGACCGGGGGAGGAGTCGCGCCTTTTCGACTACGATCAGACGCACAATCTCTCGCTCACTGCGAGCTATGATCTTGGGCATGGCTGGATCGCGGGAGCGCGCTTTCGCTACGGAACGGGCAACCCCTACAGCCCGGTGGTCTCTGCTGTGTACGACGCGAACACGGACACCTATCGCGGTCTGACCGATGGCGTGAATACCGAGCGTAACCCCGCCTTTCATCAGCTCGACGTTCGCGTGGAGAAGTTGTGGCAACTCGGTCCAGTGGGTCTGACTACGTATTTGGAAGTCTTCAACGTCTACAACGCCAAAAACAAATCAAGCGTGTCGTACAGCTATGACTACACGGTGTCAGAGCCTGGAGTCGGCATGCCTATCTTCCCCAACCTCGGGATCCGAGGAGAGCTGTGATGAAAATGAATCAACCAAGTTCCGCGATTGCGCTTCTTGCGACGCTTCTGTGCGCTGCTTGTGGCGATCCTCTCAAGGAAGCACAAAAGCTCGAAAACCCGCGGGTTCTTGGGGTGAGAGTGGAGAGTGCATCCGGCTTGGCCACACCTGATCCGGGCGAACAGGTCTCAGTGCAAGTGCTCGTGGCTGGCACGAACGGTCCAGAGATAGCCACCTTTGAGTACCGCTTCTGTCCCGCCATTGATTCCGCGCGAGGTGTTCCCATCTGCGCCGGAACGCCCTTTGGCGAGGGGATCCTTGAGGGAGCAAGCGAGCAGCACGCTGACATCCAAATTCCTTACGATGCTGAGCCCGGCCAGCGCTTAGCGCTCCTCGCCGCAGGTTGTGTGGACGGGACTCCGAGTCTTCCAGAGGATCCGCTCGATTGGTCTTGTTCAAGCGCTGAGGCGCCTCTCAGTGTCAGCTTTGATGCCTTTCTCGCTCCGGATGCGGAAAGCGCGAACCGCAATCCTGATTTGGACATGAGCGAGATCGAAGTGGACGGCACTTCCGTGACCTATGAGTCGCCGAATGATTTGCCCACCTGCAACGACGTTCCAACGGTGAAGTCGGAAGAGACGGTGAAAGTGCATCTACGGCTGTCGGAAGAGGCAAGCGAGCACGTTCCGGGCGCCCTGAGGGAAGAGCTGCAAATCTCACATTTTGCGAATGAGGGGCTCTATGAGCGCCAATACAGCTTTCTGGTTCCCGGAGAGGAGGTCGCTGTCAGCCTGGACTGGGAAGCGCCACCGAGCGCGGGACCTGTCAAGCACTACGTGGTCGTGCGCGATGATCGAGGTGGGGTGAGCTGGCGCACTTTCAGTGTGTGCGTTCAGTAAGGCACCCTCCGAGGTCTGAGCAGCAGAGTGAGTTGTGAGTTGTGAGAAGCACTTTTGAAAGGTAGATATCGTGAAAATCGACAATGTATTTCAAGGACTCGTGGGGCTGGGAGCCACGTGGGTTCTGTGGATGTTGGTTGGGCTCAGCGTGCTTGCGGTGGGTGTGATTCTAGAACGAGTCGTGTTCTTCTTGAGCACGAAGGCGAAAGCTGAGTCCCTCCGGTTGATGTTGAGTCGCGCGCTTGCGCGCGGGGACGTGGCGCTTGCTCGGAGAAAGTTCGACGAGTCTCCGAGTCTTGAGGCGCGTGTTGTGGGAGCCGCTCTGTGCGCGAGCTCTGCACAGGAGGCTGAGGAACGAATGAACGCTGAATCTCAGTCTCAACGTCTGCGGGCGGAAAAGAGCCTGGCGTTCCTGGGTACCCTTGGAAACAACGCGCCGTTTGTGGGTCTGCTTGGAACCGTGGTGGGCATTATCGGCGCGTTTCATCAGCTCGACGCGTCGGGCGGACAGCTCACAACGGGACTGATGTCTGAGATTGGTGAGGCATTGGTAGCGACAGCGGTGGGACTCGTTGTGGCTCTTCCGGCGGTAGCCGCCTTCAACACATTTCAGCGCGTCATTCACGTCAGACTTTGCCAAGGTGAGGTGCTCGGCCGCGAAGTGGTGGCGTACTTTCACGCGCAAAGCGCCGAAGCTTCCGGGAATCGCGTCCGCGGGACCGGAGGTGGCGGCGGTGGTGGAGATTTGTTGCGCGACGAAGAGGAAGGCACTCCCTTAAAGGAGGGAGCAACGCTGCTGTCGAGTGGCGCGCGCGGTAGGCAGAGAGGAGCCGCTAACTAAATGGCCGGTTCAGCTTCTAAGCCCGGCGAGATGATCCAGGGCATCAATGTCACCCCGCTTGTGGATGTCGTACTGGTGCTGCTCATCGTTTTGATGGTGAGTGCGAGCTACACAGTTTCTAAGGCCCTGCCCATGGAACTTCCGAAGGCGGCGACAGGCGAGAGTGAGAGCAGCCCCTTGGCCATTAGCGTCGACGCGTCCGGGAAGCTGTTTTTGGACGGCGCGCCGCACACAATGGAGTCCCTGAAAAGCGCTGTACTCAAAGAGAAGGCTTCTCTGGAAGGTCAGGGAAAGAAACCGAGCGCGTTGATCGCGGCGGATGGTTCGACTGCTCATCGGAGTGTTGTCGGTGTGATCGATCTGCTCCGGGTATGCGGAGTGACAAAGTTTGCCATCAATGTGGCACCGGAAGATCTTGCGCAATGAATCAAGGTTGGACTGGACGCCTGACGCTTTTGGCAAGTGTGTGTGGACATGCTGTTGCGTTTTCAGCTTCTCCTCTTGCCGCGCCCCGTCTTCCGGAGAAACCGGAACCTCAGATGGTGGCCTTTGAAGTAGCGGAGCCTGAGCCCCCTCCGCCTGAACCCGAAGTAGAACCCGAACCGCCTCCGCCTGAACCCGAGCCCATTGCTCCCGAGCCAGAGCCAGAACCGGAGCCACTTCCTCTGGAGTCGACACCACAGGCTGCCGAAACTCCACCCGAGCCAGAGCCGGCACCCGAGCTCACGGGCAATACCCTTGTGAGCGACGGCGCGGACGGATTTGAGGCTCAAAGGGGCAGTGGTGCGGAGCGTCGAGGACCTGTGCGCGCTGGCGTCTCTCACCCTACCCCGAAACGCACTGTCCAGACGTCAAAGCCCGCTCCACCAAAGTCCGCCGCTCCTGCAGTGCTTCCTTTGGCAAAACTCTCGAAGCATCCGCTGCCACCCGCTTTAGGTGACGCACTTGAGCGCAACTATCCTCCGAGTGCGCGCAGGCAAGGTCTGAGCGGAGAGGCAAAAGTGCGCGCTCGCATCGATGCAGACGGAGTGATCCGGGTTACAAACATTGCGTCGGAGACGACGGGAGGATTTGGAGCTGCGTGTGTGAAAACTCTGAGTGGCAGTAAATGGAGCACGCCCCTCGACAAGGAAGGCAAGCCCGTGGGCACATGGATCAGCTATCGCTGCAAGTTTCGTAGCGACGGTTGAGGCGCGACTCAGTCATAGGCCGGTGCCACCTCCCGTGGAGCATGCGACACAGAGGCCAGACACAGAGGCCAGACACAGAGGCCAAGAGCAGAGTAGTGAGGGATAAGCATTCCAACCCAGTTTCCGAGGCTTGCCTCCACTTCCAGAAGTAGACAGAATCGGAAAATGATGCGCGTTTTTGTTGGGAGCAGGAAGATGGTAGGATGTGGGTGGCGACGTTCGATGGTGTTGCTCCAGGTGCTGACGCTCAGGAACCTCCCTGGATGAGGTGGAATGGGAGCACCAGCAGCGTATTCTGAAAGAAATGCGATCAGAACGTGTCAGAGGCGGCGCGACGTGGGGGCGATCATTTGAACGTTCCAAGCCCGAGGGGGCACTCAGGGGAGCTATGCGGCATTTGACGCCCAAATCCTCTGGAGTGCGAGTCGGTCTGCTCGCACTCTCCCTCTGTTTTTCTTTGTTTGCAAAGGAAAGTGCGCCCGCGCAAACAAGCCGTTCCCAAACAGGCACAGCTTCGCTCGCCGTGAGCATCACTCTAGAGCAGAGTGCCCTGACTCAAACTCAAATCCAAGAAGCTTTGGAGATGGAATTCGGGGTCCCTCTGAAGAAGGCTCAAGGTTCGTCGGGATTACGCTTGCGCGTAAACGGGCGTTCACTGCACGCGAGCTACCAAGATCGAGACGGTGAGATCATCGAGCGAAAGGTCGAACTCCCTGAAGATAAGGAGCAGCAGCTTTCGACCCTCGTGCTCGTTTCCGGCAATCTCGGAAGAGACGAGGCGGGAGCAATTCTCGTTGACTTGCAGGCGGCGGAAGGCGCGCCTGACCTGGTGACTGAGAGTGAAGCGTCCGAGAAGTCCGGACCGGAAGAAAAGGCGAACGAAAAAGCGACGGAAGAAAAAACGGAAAAGCAGGAGGTTCCTCCGGAAAAAACCGAAGAAAGCCTCTCAGAAGAGCGTGACATCGAACACACAGAGGTCAGCTTTTCCTTCTACGGCGACATCTCAACACCGTCGGATCTGAAGTGGAAGCGCACGGACTTCGAGTTAGGTCTCGCCTACAGTGACGTCGGGAACGTGGGAGGTTTTGCGCTGAACCTTGGAGTCCTGAACAACCGTGGTCTCGGTTTGAAAGAGAAGGCAACAGGCGCGCAAATTGGCCTCTTGTGGTTGGATAGCAATGCATACTTTCGTGGCTTTTCCGCTTCCGCCATTGGTGTGACCGCGCGTGGCGGATTCGAAGGTGCGCAAGCCGCCGCAATCTTTACGTGGCAGAAGCATGCATCGAGCGGAGCACTCCTAGGAGGGATCGTCTCAGCAAGTTCTGGGGAAGTGACGGGGGCTCAGCTGGCGGGTTTCACCAGCCTCTCCTGGGGTGATCATGAAGGCGCGCAGATGTCCGGCGTTGTGAGTCTGCTTGAGGGTTCGCTGCGTGGATTTCAGGGAGCCGGCGCCGTTGCTCTCGCCTCGGGCGATCTCTCGGGCGCGCAGGTTGCTGGCGGATTTGCCTTCGCCGGGAAAAAGCTGGACGGATTTCAGGGCAGTCTCGTGACAGCGGCGCGCAGCGTCGACGGGGTGCAGGCTGGGGCCGTGAATGTGTCGTACCAGGATCTCAAGGGCATCCAGGCAGGAGTGGCGAATTTCGCGTCGGAATCTTCTGGGGCGCAAGTGGGTCTGGTCAATATTGCCGGTCAGGCGAAAGGCACTCAGGTTGGTCTCGTGAACGTGGCGAAAGATCTCGACGGTACGCCGATTGGTCTTCTGAACTTCATTCCCGGCATGCGCAATCAGTTAGTTGTTTATGGTTCCTACAGTCCGAACCCAGAAGGAGAGGGTCTGCCTTCTGGCCCGCTCACTCACATCGCTTGGAAGGTGTTCCCGGATCCTTTCTATTCTCAGTTGAGCTTTGGACTCGGACAAGGATCGAGCGGAGGCGTGGAGTACGCGCCCGGCATTGCTATGGGGTTCCGCGGGCGAATCACACGTGGGTTCTTCGTCGAAGCGGACGCTCAGTACCAGTTTGAGAAAACGTTCGATTCATCGACGGCCCATCAACACGGGATCCTTGGCCGAGCGGCTTTCGGCTATGAGTTCGCCGAGTCGTTCTCGGTCTTTGTGGGCGGTGGACCTCGCCTGAACATCCGCACTGGTCTGGGAACCACTGAGTACTCCGCGGCGCCCCATGGCTTTGCTGGGATTCAGGTTTTCTGAGATTTATTTATCATTAGATATCAAGCACTTGTCGGTTCGACAAAGTCTATTTGTGCGTCCGTGTGAACAGCCGGTGACGGCTCGGGCACAAAGAAATCGGTGTCGTGTTGTTTCCAGCATTTACAGAACCTCGGGCAGTCCCGGGTACAGAAGGCCGAGGGCCCGGGGAGAAATTTCTTTGGCTCGGTGCTGCGCGCTCGATACCGGAAGCAAACGAGGCTAATCCGGTGAGCAACATGGCCATTCAAGCTCTGATGCCTCGGGCGAGTGCCCTTGCGTCCCAGAGTCCGGATTTGGTCGAGCGCCTCCAGGCGGGACACGTGGGCGCAGTGGGAGAGGCGTATGATCTGCACCACGAGCATGTGCGTCGATTCGCCCGCCGCTTGGTCGGCGACGAGGACGCAGCGGAAGATCTTGTCCACGAGACTTTCCTTACCCTACCCAAGGCGATTCGGAAGTTCGAGGGCCGCTCGGCTCTGAGAACTTTTCTGGTTTCCATCGCCGTGAATCATTCGCGACACTACGTGCGCGCCTCTGTTCGCCGGCGGGCAGCAATGAAACGCGCCGAGGGAGAAGCGGTAGCTCGCGGGCACTCAACGGAAGCGGGAACCCCTGAGCAGCAAGCGCAGAGGAAGCAGCTTGCCGCCATTTTGACCCGCTGTCTCGACAAGCTCTCAGTGGAGCACCGCGTGACGTTTGTCCTGTGTGAGGTGGAAGAGCGAAGCTCACGGGAGGTGGCGGAGATCCTTCGAGTCCCCGAGGGAACCGTAAGGACCCGCCTCATGCACGCCAAGAAAAAGCTTCGTGACTACATCGAGCAGGAGGGCGCGCGATGAGGGACGATCTGTTGGCTCGTATGACGGCATCCTTGCGTGAGGAGCATGACGGGGCGACCGCGGTTCCGGAGGCAACTCGTGGCAGGGTGATCCGTGAACTTTCCGATCGGCGCCCACGACGCAGGTGGCTCTCGGTCGGGTTTCCCCTGGCCGTTGTGTTTGGGGGGTCGACGGCTTGGGCTGGTGCCTCGGGTCAGTTGACGCGCATTGTAGAGCAAGCAGTGTCGCTCTTCCAAGACGACGAAGCGTCTACTGAGATCATGACCACAAGAGCGGCATTGGCTGGCAAGGGGCGCATAAATGGATCAGCTGCTGCGCAATTTGGAGCTCCTGCTGAACCGAACGCCGCATCTGAAGCGAGCGCCGCATCGGACACGGCTTCGGAGGGAACGGGTTCCAATGCTCTTGCTACACCATCGCTGGTTTCTACGCCGCCGCAGGTTTTTTCGCGGTCTGGGACTTCTTCGCCGTCTGTGAAAGTGGCACCTCCGCTTAAGGAGGTTGAGAAGGATCCGGCTCTCACCACCTACCAAAACGCGCATCGTTCTCATTTTCAGAGCGGCGACTGCCAGACAGCCTTACGCGGTTACCAGGCATACTTAGAGCAGGCACCAAACGGCACCCTGGCTCTGGAGGCTCGCTACAATCGCGCCCTCTGCTTGGCTCGGCTCGGACAAAATGAGGAAGCGCTGGCCGCCCTTCGTCCGTTCGCGGAGGGTCAGTTTGGCACCTATCGTCAGAAGTCTTCGCAGGAACTCCTGCGCGCCTTGACCTCCGCGCAAAAGTAGGAAAGCCGCGCGATTCCCTGCGCTGATTGCCCGGGTCGGATTGCTAATTGCTCCTAAAAAGAAGAGTACCAAGGCAGCGAATAACCGCGCCACAACCACCGCAATGCATTCGGGTAATCCGATTCGCTCTGGGTGGGCGGAAAGTGCCCACCCACCCCCGGACGATAACGGTAGTGGTAACCCTTCTCTGCGAGAATGGCGGCGGCTTGGTTGTTGGTGTCGAACCACTGCCCGGCAGTTGAGCCTCCGATGTCGTTGGGGCTGCTCAAGAGATAAATGCGGAGCGGCAGGTTCGGGCTCGTATCAGCGATGATTTGTGGAAACACGCCGCTCGTGTTGGGAAAGCTGGCGTTGTGCGTGAGCACTTTGCGGAAGGTGTCCGGGTTGTACCATGCGGCGATCAGCGAACAGATCCCGCCCGAGCTGTGCCCACCGATGGCCCACCCGTTGGGGTCATCCACGATGTCGTACTGGGATTGGATGAGATCTGGTATGGCTTCTTCTAGCAAGAATTGCGAAAATACTGGGCTCGGGGTGTCGTATTGGTTGCTCCGAAGGGGGATTTCTGCCGGATATTGGTAGACACCGCTCTCGCTCTCGGAGCCCGGGTTGATGAAGAGCGCGATCGTGGGCGGCATTGTGCCCTCATGAATCAAGTTGTCGAAGACGATGGGCGTGTTGAACGCTGCCGACGCGCCCACGTAGTGTGAACCATCTTGAAACACCATGAGCGCTGCGGGCTTGCCTGGCTCGTACTGAGCCGGCACGTAGATCCAATATTCAAAGGTGAGCGTGGGATAGATCAGCTTACTGTCGTAGAACATGCTGCCCGTAACTTGGCCTTCAGGTGCACCGTTCAAACGCGAGAGTGCTTCGGGAGGAGCCGGATACGGCTCGGGATGATCGTAGGTGCCGTCACCGTCTGTCCCCGGATCTGCTTGAACACCCACCTGCGCGGAGCCTCCGCTGCCCGGGTTGTCTCCACCCCCACTTGCAGAGTTCTCTCCCCCTGCGCCCGATGCGACTCCTCCCGAGCCCCCGTCGTTCGATGAACTGCCACCATCAGCGGTTCCTGAGTTGCCCGAGCCGCCCGTAGACGAGTCGCCATCACCCGATGGCTCGGCTCCGTCACTGCATCCAAGAATGAATCCCGCTGGTACGAGAAAACTCCACAGCACGCATATTTTTAGAAGGTGATGCATCGCTCAGGTCCTCGCTCGGTCTACGTTACGGGATCCTATGTGCGAGGCCACCCTCGATCGGCTGAAAAACTTGGACCCACACTTCTTGGATCAAAGCGCTCCCACTTGGACCTGCCCCAGAAGGAGGATGTCAGTTCATTCGAACACCCCACAAAGATGAGCAGGTCGTCGATTTCACTTTCGATCGACACGAACACGGGCTCTTCGTTTAAGGGATCTTCGGGATCTGCGACGAACATGGGGCGACCACCAAGCGAGCCGTTTTTCTCACTCGCACAGTGGTTCCTACGGCTAAAAATGGCACCGAATAGAAGTTTTTTTCTACCTGGATGTGACAGTCAGGATGCACTTTGGATGAGCACCACTCCGAGATTTCAAAGCGGGCTTGCGCCATCGGACGCAGCCGGGACCTTTCTGCAAGAAATCTTTCCGCACGGCTCTGTCCGTAGTCCTTCATGACGCCCTGATTGAATCGCTCCAAGTATGGTCGAAAGGCAGCGTTCAACTCCGCGATTGAGTAGAAGACTCTGCTGCGTATTTCCTGAAAGAAACCGCGCTGAATTGCTCCAATCGTTGCTTCCACGCAAGCCTTGTCTCGTGGTTTGTAGGGCCGCGCCGGCAGCACGGCAAAGCCCTGGTGGTTGCCATAATCGCAGTAGGTTGGATTGACGTCTGGATCATAACGGTGAGCTTTCTTCACGCCTGACTTCAGATTGTCGACGACAACGTACTGCGTCACGCCGCCCAGATAGCCCCACATCCGTTCGTGCGACTCGATGAAAGTTGGCAGCTTCTGATCGCTCACAAATTCGCCAAATGTGTAGGAGCTAAACGGTAAAACACCGCAGAAAAACTGACTCTTCCGGACTTCACCTGTCTTGGGATCAACAATCATGATTCCGTCGCAATAGTCCACCTGCACTTTCTCACCCGGTTGATGCGTGAGTCGCAAAGCGATAGTCGGAGGAGCCGCTGCTCGACGGTGCAGCCTACGGCGAAACCTTGTGTAACTCACCTCAGGCGCCTGCTCGGCGTGGACTTGTTTGATCGTCGCGCCCGAGTTGACTGCGGCGCGCACGGTGGCCCAGTCGATGGCCCGCTCCCACGGCGCTAGCTCTTCCGTATCGAGAGGTGGCGACGCTAGCGCAATCGTTACACCTTGCTGGGGTTCATGTGCTCGCTTCCAGCACTCTCGCCCGAACTTGCGAACGGTCTGGCGCGAGACGCCCAGCGCCAAAGACACCTTTCTGATGGAGTGCCCTTCGGTCAAAAGCTTCTTTATTTGTTCTTGCATCGGTCCACTGATCCTTTCTTGCGCCATGACTCACACCTGCCATGACGCCTGATCTTTGACGCGACACTCACGCTCCTTTGGTTTTTGCCCTCGATCCCAATCGGGTGGTCAACTTCCCGTGATCATGGGTGGTCAACTTCGTTGATCACGGGTGGTCAACTTCCCGTGATCATAGGGGGTCAATCTTGCCGATCATGGGTGGTCAACTTCGTTGATCATGGGTGGTCAACTTCGGCGCAATCGGGCACTCTGCTCGGTGAGGTCGAACCCGAAAGCAAGCCCTCTGACTCATTCACCTCCGACCCAAATCGGTGGGCGCCGATCTGTATCGGGCGCCTGCGAAATGCGATCGAAAGCCTCGGTAGATGTCACTCCTGAAACATCCCGGCCAAGGAGAAGGGCTGGGATTTTCTTTGAGGCCCCCAACTCAAAACCCACTTCTCCTGAAAATGTCTCCGGGTTTCGGAAGGTGCCGAAGACCATGTCCCACAGAGGAAGGTCAGAATAGTTGTACGCATGAACGCCCCTCTGGTGATGGATGCCGTGGCTTTCTGGACGCTGAATGACGTAGCCGAGCCACCTCGGTGTCTTGATGTTCGCATGCTGAAACATGGCGTTGAATGTCAAAAAGAGAGCACCCAAGATGCCCGCCTCCACGCGTAGGCCGAGGAGCGGAAAAAAGACAAAGCTACTGAGTGTCCCAAAGAAAAACGTATCAATAGGGTGCAAGTAGAAAGCCCCGAAAGCGTCGAGAGATTCCGGCGCGTGGTGCATCTGGTGCCCGAAACGCCAGAGCAGAGTGCTCTTGTGAGCGAGACGATGGTAACCGTAATGCAGAAGTTCGTAGACGAGTATGCCAACAAGCGTACCCCAGAAGATCCCGAGGCCTTCGCCCTTCAGCAAGGTGAATCCATCAAAGACGTTGGCCCAGAACGCTGCGGTTGCGGTGGAAACGCCTAGGGTGAAGAGGGTGGCAGCCAAGGCGTAGCCTCGCCAAAATCGGGGTGTCCTGAATTTTCTGGCGCCGAGGGCGAGGTCGAGCAAGAGAAAGGCCGGGATCAAGCCCAAGGTCAAGATTTCCAAAAAGTTCCACATGTTTCGTTCCTCATTCCTTCAGAAATGATCCGGGGCGCTCCGCGTCCCGGGCAGCCCCACTTCGGGGCTCAGGAGGTGGGCGTGACTGCTTCGGGAACGCTGTTCATTCGGCCCTAGGGGCGGCCAGAACATGAAGAAACTGGAGGTGTTCGAGCATGGAACCTTGTTCCGCGGGAAGTTGCGCCCCCCTTCTATGGAGTTGAGTGCTCGCGGATGGCCTGTAGCAGGGCCGGGCGGATTGCAGATCGAAGGGGTGCGGACTGAAATCATTCCCCCACCAGCGATACGCCGTCTCGACACACCCTCGGGTGTTTGGGAGACTTTCGCCGTGGAGAGAACCCCTCTGGTGGGACGCGCGCGCGAGCTTGGGGCTCTACGCGGCGCGCTGATTGCTGCCCAAGAGCACCGCGGTAGTCTGGTGTTCGTCTCCGGTGGGCCAGGGCTTGGCAAGAGCGCACTCCTGGAGGAACTCGCCCAAGGAGCGCGGGATGGGGTGCGGGTTCTGTTCGGACGCTGCTGGGAGTCAGGCGGAGCGCCTGCTTTCTGGCCCTGGACTCAAGTGCTCCGTGCTCTCTATCGCACTCTGCCCCAAGAGTTCGCCGAGGATCTGCGGGCCGAACAAGGCTCGGCGCTTTCCCAGCTGCTACCGGAACTTCAACCTGCCGGAGTCAAGGCGCCGCGCGAAACCTTCGGCGTAGAAGAAGCAAGGTTTCAGCTCCTTGATGCTGCAAGTCGCTTTCTCGCGGATGCTTCCCAAGAGAAGCCGCTTGTTCTTCTATTTGAGGATCTGCACATGGCTGATCGAGCGACGGTTCAACTCCTCGAATTTGTTGAGCCTGTCGTTAAGAATGGGCCCATCCTCATCATTGGCACTCTGCGCGAGCGAGAAACGGTGGAGAAAATCCCGGATTTGTTTTCCTTGGTGCAAAGATCGGTGCACATCCCGCTTTCGCCCCTGAGCGCTGCATCGACCGAGGAATACCTCGCTCGCGCTCTCGGCACTTTGGCTTCGAAAGAGCTGGCCGATTGCATTTACCAAACTACGGAAGGCAACCCGCTCTTTCTCGTGGAGATGGCACACGTTGTCCGGCAACAGGGCGCTTCAGCCATCCAAGAAATTGTCCCTCAAAAGATTGAGAGCGTGATCCGAAAACGCGCCCACCTGCTTTCCGAAGACGCCCAAGTTGCCCTCCGGGGAGCCGCCGTCTTGGGCCGCGAATTCAAAAAGGCGGCCCTGGCAGTGCTGCTGCCCTTCAGGGAGAGAGTGGCCTCACTGCTTGAGGAAGCCTGCGTAGCTGGGCTCATTCTGCGCCTCTCCGCCGATCTATATCGTTTCGAACACATCTTGGTGCGCGGCTACTTCTACCAAGGGCTCCCGGACAACGAGCGACGCGCCCTCCACAGCGCTCACGCTCGTAATTTGGAACTCGGTCTCACGAGCGCTCTGTCCGAGAAGGACAGCGAGCTCGGACATCACTACGCGGCGGGGGATCGCCCGCAGGAAGCGCTCAAGGCTCTAGGCCGGGCCGCTGAGCGCGCCCTCGATCAACTCGCGGCGCTCGACGCCGTAGCAATCCTGCAACAAGGCACGCCCATCGCAGCCCACCTGAGCGTGACGGAGGAGGAACGCGCTTGCCATCTGCTCCTTTTGGCGAAAGCGCACTTTCTCTCTGCTCAACTGCCCGAGGGAAAAGCCCTCTGCCAACAGGCGGCGGAGCTTGCGCGCAGGATCGGCAGCGCTTCGCTTCTCGCTCAAGCTGCGCTCACCTGCGGCAGCGTATTTGTTCTGGCCAAGGTGGATCCCACTCTGGTCTCGCTGCTGCGCGAGGCACTTACCCAGCTGCCGGAAGAGCCTAGCCGTGAGCGAGCGCTCGTCCTCGCTCGTTTGGCTGCAGCGCTCCAGCCTGCGTCTGATCCCACGTGGCCCTTCGCGCTGGCGGAGGAGGCCTTATCGATGGCTCGAACTCTGGGCGATCCTGTGACTCTCCTTCAGGTGCTTCGTTCCGCCGGATCTGCCTTCATGGACTTGGCATCACCTGAGCGCCGCATAGCCAACAATCAAGAATACGTCGCTCTTGCCGAAGAGCTGCGCGATAGACCTGCGTCTTTCCGCGCCCACTGTTGGCTCGCATTCGATCACTTCGAGCGAGGAGAGGTGACGAAAGCGCGCGAGGAAATCCGCCTGGCTGAAGATCTGGCCGCGCTCATCGATCAGCCTCACTACACCTGGCGGGCGCTAGTATTTCGAGCCACCTCGCTGGGCTTTGCGGGCCAGGTAGACAGAGCACTTTCGCTGCTCGATCAAACGGCGGAAGTGGCTCAGAGAGCGCACGATCCCAATGCCCAGAGAGCGATTGCCTCTGCTCAGATCTGGCTGAAAGGCATGCGCTCCCCCACCGAAGATCGACGAACGTCTGAAGCGAACCTCATGGCCGCCGGTAGTCAGCTCTACGAGAAGATCGCCTTCTGGGGTAGCCGGGCCAAGGCGGGCCGAGTCGAAGAACTGCGCGGTGAGGTGACACCCGAAATCGT